>NZ_WSUT01000002.1 GCF_009789535.1 Sphingomonas carotinifaciens
CCGAGCCGATCATGTAGCCGTTCAGCGCGACATTCAGGCCCGTGCCGGCCAGCGATACCGTTTCGAACTGCTGGTCGAGCGTCAGCGACAGCGTGCCGCGGCCCTCCACCGCCAGTTGCTCGAAGCCGCTGCGCTGGCCGATGCCGCTGCGGTCGCCGGCAAGCTGCACGGTGTAGAGGTCGGTGCCGGCACCGCCATCGACGACACCTGCGACGCGGCTGTTCAGCCCTTCCACGAAGCTGTCATTGCCGTCGCCCAGCGAGACCGGGCCCAGGATCGTGCCCATGTTGACGACATGGTCATCGCCACCCGCCAGGGCGACCGCGCCTGCGATGGTGCCGTTGTTGAGGAGGGTTTCGGCTGCATCGCTGCCGGTGACGGTCACGGCACCGGCGCTGTTCAGCGTCTGACCGGCTGCAACGGTGACAGTGCCCCCGCTGACGCCGATCGTATCGAAGCGGAAATTGCCCGAATAGGTGACGTTGCCTTCGCCGATCTGGCTGAAGCGTTCGAAGTTGATGAACTGGTCGCCATTGATGGCGCCGCCACCGCTCGCATCGACGATGAAGTGGTCGTTGCCCTCGCCGCCATCGACGGTGCCGACCAGCACTGCGCTGGCGCGCTGGAGGAAGGTGTCGTCGCCAAGGCCGAGGAAGACGTCACCCTCGATCCGGCCGTAATTCTCGATCCGGTCGTTGCCCATGGCGAGCGCGACCGAGCCGATGATCGTGCCGGTGTTGACGATGCGGTCCTCGGTTTCACCGAAGGTCTGGATGGCGCCCGCGAGATACGGCGTGCCAAGCGCCGCAGACAATTGGTCGTTCGCAGCCAGCACCGTGCCTGCCCCGCCCCGGATCGTGCCGGCATTGGTGAGGTCGAGCGTCGTGCCCCGCGCGAGGATGGCGGTGGAGATCGGGCCCGTCGCCTCGATCACGCCGCTGGCGGCGTTGGTGATCGTGGCCGTCGCGCCGTTGCCGGCGAGCAGCAATGCCGAGGCCGGATTGGTGTAGCGGATTTCGTTCCCGCTCCACCAGTCGGTATAGCTCTGTTCGGTGCCGCCTCCATTGGCGCGGATCGTGCCGCTGTTCGCGACCGTGATCGTTGCGGCAGGCGTGGTGTCGCCATAGCTATAGGCGCTCAGGGACGCTGCCGCGGCGCCCGCTGCCCCGGCATCGATCGTGCCGCTGTTGTTCAGCGTGATCGCGCCGATCGTCCCCTCTTCGGCGCGCAGGTTGAGCCTGAGCGCCGTGGGTGCGTCACCTGCGCTGATCGTGCCCGTATTGGTCGTGGTGATCGACACCGTGGACCCGCCGGGAAGCGGATCGCTGCCGAACCAATAGTCTCCGGCACCCGCAAGAACGGCGCCATTGATCGTGCCGCCATTTTCGATCGTGATGGTACCGGCACCGGATTGCGACAGCGTTACCGCATTGCCGGCAGCGAGGATCTGGCCGTTATTGACGAATGCGAGATCACCCTGGCCCGACATAGCCACGGCCGTCCGTTCGAGCGTCGCGGTACCGATCGTTCCCGTGTTCACCAGGCGGCGCATGTTGGCGGCAACGCCGCCACGAATATCGCCCTCATTGGTGAACGAGGCGAGCAGGCGGTTACGCGCGGCGTAGCTGGAGTCCGGCGTGTTGTAGAAATCCCGGCCGGCCAGCACCGCGCCTTCCACGATGGCGCGGTTGATGATGGCGCCATCGCCCGACACGTAGAGATCGGAGGTGACCGGGGCCGCAGCCGTGACGGTCGCCACGGTATCGGCGCCAAGCGCGCGAACATCCTCTGCCTCGAAATTGATCGTGCCGGGTGCGCCGAGGGCGATCGTGCCGCTTTTGGTCAGGGCATGCACGAAGATGTCGTTGCCCTCGCCGCCATCGATCGTGCCGCTGATGCCGATGTGGCCGTCCACCGATACGAACTGGTCGCTGCCATCGCCGAAGCGGAGATCGCCGGTAACCGTACCGCCATCGGCGATATAGGTGCTGTTGAGCGAGCTGCGCCCATAAGGATTGTAGCTGAAATCGACCGTCCCGCCGATCGTGCCGGCATTGGAAAGCCAGCCGCCCGACAGCCGGATCGCCGTTCCTGCGGCGCTGGTGATGGTGCCCCCTGCCCGGTTGGTGACAGTCGCGGTGCCATAGGCGGTGAGCGCGATGGCGGGTTCGAGCGCGCTGGCGATGCGACCGGAATTGTCCACGGTCAGGCCGTAATCGCCCAGCACGGCCGATCCTGCGACGTCGATCGTGCCGCTGTTTTCGAGAGCCAGGGACGTGTACGATGCACGGATGCCGGTTGCCGCGCGGCCGCCAGCGATCTGCGTGATGGTGCCGGTATTGACGACACGCTGTGCGCCCTGCACGCCGGCTGCACCGTCGAGCGTGATCGTGCCCGCGTTGGTGACCTCCTGCCCGCCTGCGATGGCCGCGATCTGGCTGTAGCTTTGCCCCGACTGGTCACGCACGGTGATGCTGCCGGCATTGGTGAAGCGGTCGGTGCTGCCAAGCGCAACCGCGGAATAGGGATAGATCGGCGTGTTGCCGCGCGTCAGGGAAAGCGCACCGCGACTGGTGATGGTGAGCGCATTGCTGGCATAGCTTTCGCCCGGCGCGACCATCACCGAACCGACACTGATCGCCGGGGCGGACGCGGCGGTGATATCGGCGGTGACGTCGACGGTGCCCTTACCTGCCAGCGTCAGCGATTGCGTCGAGGAACCGCCGGTCAGCGTCAGGACCGCATTGTCGAACAGGTCGTATCCGACGCCGGCAAAGGAGGCTGGCGTGGCGATCGTGGCGCTGGCATCGCTGCGGACGCGGTAGCGGAGCAGCGCGCCGGTGCCCGAGACGGTGCCGTTGATCCCGGCAAATGCACCGGTGCCGGTGTTCACCAGTTCGGTCACGAGGACGCCGCCCTGGCTCAGCGTCAGATTGCCGTTGAGGACACCGCCCGACAGCGCGAAGAAGCGGTTGGCGTTGTAGCTGTCGGCGAAGCTGTTCGTCAGCGCAACATTGCCGTTGATCGTACCGGCATTGACGACGGTCGTGGCGAGAAGGCCGCTGGTGGCGGACTGCGGACCGATCGCGGTGGTCCCGCCGCTGATGACGCCGCCCGCGCGGTTATCGACCCCGCCATACCAGTCGAGCATCACGCCCGTGCCGGGCGAGGTGATCGTGCCCGTGTTGGTCAGGATGCTGGATACACGCGCACCGGCGACCGCGCCCTCGATCCGGCCGCTGTTCGTCCAATTGCTGCCCGATGATCCGCTCAGGATCGCGCCGATGCCTGCGGTCGAGCGGATCGTGCCGCTGTTGTCGAAGGACGAGCCGAACAGATATACGGCGGTGTCGTTCGCGGTGATCGTGCCCGTGTTGACGAAGCGCCCGACCGAGCTGGCCGATATGCCATTGCCCGCGGCGGTGATCGTGCCGCTATTTTCGAAGCGGTTGAGCGAGCCGACATTCAGCCCGTAGCTGCCCGTGGTGCCGGCCGCAGTGGTGATCGTGCCGGCATTGATGAAGGTCGGCGATCCCGACGTGCCGAACTCGCTGGCGATCGTCAGGTTGGCGAGCGTCGTGCGGTTGACGATGGTCCCCGCGCCCGCCAGGCGCAGCGCGCCCGAGGTGGTGAAGCCATCCGCCAGCGTCGCGGTGACGCCCTGGTTCGGCGCCAGGATCGATTGTTCGAACGCGGTCGGGAGCAGGATCGCCGAGCGGAGATTGGCGTCTGCGGTGAACGTCACCTGCACCGCATCCGTACCGGCGCCGCCATTGATCGTGCCGGTGATGCCGGTGACGAGCCCGGTTTCGCTGTAGCGGGCGACGAGCGTGTCGTTGCCGGCACCGAAGGTAACGTTGCCGTTGATGGTGCCTGCGGTGGAATCGACCCGGCTGCCCGAATAGAAGAAGCCCGTCGCGGGGCCGACGGCGATGCTGCCGTCGATCGTGCCGCTGTTGGTCAGACTGATGCCGTTCGTCGCGCGGATGGCAACCGGACCGGCGCTGCTGATCCGGCCATTGGCCTGATTGGTGATCGACAGGTTGGCGCCGTCGATCACGGCACCGGTACCGCGATTGACGATGCTGCCGCTGTTGGTGAGCGTATAGCTCGGGGCGTTGGCCAGCGTCGCGGCGGTGGTGTTCGCGGTGATCGTGCCGCTGTTCATGATCGCATCCGCGTACCAACCCGATGCCGTGCCCCAGTCGATCGCGCTGCGCGTGCCGCCATCGATAGTCCCGGCATTGGTCAGGCGCCCTACCCCGCCGCTGATCGCACCAATAAAGCCGCCCGCGCGGTTCGTGATGGAGGTGAAGCCGGCATAGCCCGGCGTGCTGGCCAGGAGTGCGATGCCGCTAGTGCCGGTGATCGTCCCGGCATTGTCGATCGTGGCCTCGGCCCGGCTGAAGCCGGTTGCGCCCTGCCCGATGACCACGCCGTTTGTGCCGGCGATCGTGCCGCCCGCCTGAACCGTCAGGGCTAGTTGCGAGGTTGTGTAGTTTTGCGGCGATACGTCGGTCAGCAGGCGGATACCCGCCTGAGTATTTCCGTTCACGCCGCCAGCAACCGTCACGGTGGTGTAAGAATAGTTCGTACTCGGGGTCTGGATCGCAATTGCCGGCCCGGTGCTGCCAAGGACCATCGCGGTGGATGCGACCTCGACACGCGCATTGGCAGTCGTGATGCGCAGGCCGTCAGTATCGGTGCCGGTGCACGTCGTCGTCGTATTCGGCTGCATCGGATCTGGTGCGCATTGTGCGAAGGCCTGTCCCCCGACGACCATCGCCAACACCATCGCACTCGTCTGCAACGCGCACACACGAACACGCCGACCCTGCGGCTTCACTCCCGACATTCTTATTTTCCCCCAATTGTGATGCAGCAGTTACAACAACACGTGCATCTCGTCCATGGCCGCTCAGTATATATACTGGTGCTCGGCCGATTAACGTGTCACGTCCAGGGTAGTCAGAATGGCCTGGCCGTCCGTGCGAAGCGTTCGCCCGCCACACGCGCCTGATCCCGCGTGATGAAGCCTTGCGGCAGGCCTTCCGGCCGCGGCTGTTCGGCATAGGCGATCGAGAGGTCGAGTGCGGCGCCATCGCCGAATAGCCGACGATAATGCGGCAGATAGTCGCTGCTGGAAATGATCAGGATATCGCGGATGCCGGCGAGCATCAGCACCGACAAGGGATAGTAGATCATCGGCTTATCGTAGATGGGCAGCAACTGCTTGTTCACGACAAGGGTTGCGGGGTGGAGGCGGGTACCCGATCCGCCGGCCAGGATGATGCCTTTCATGCGCCCGACGATGCCCTTGGTCGGGTTACGATCCGCTTAGCAGCCCGCGCCGGGTGCCTGCCTGATAGGCGGCATTGAGTGCATGCCACCAGTCGCGATGGTCGAGATACCATTGCACCGTCGCCTCCAGCCCCGTTTCGAAACTATGCTGCGGGCTCCAGCCCAGTTCGCGGCGAATACGCGCAGGATCGATCGCATAGCGCTGATCATGGCCCGGTCGGTCGGCGACATTAACGATGCCGCTGTCATGAGGACGCCCGTCGGACCGGGGAGCCAGGCGATCGAGGATGCCGCACAGGGCGTGCACGACGTCGATGTTGCGTCGCTCCGCCTCGCCGCCGATGGCATAGCGGCGCCCTGGTTGACCGCGCTCGAGCACCTGCACGAGCGCACGAACGTGATCTTCGACGTGAAGCCAGTCACGTACCTGCAGCCCCTCGCCATAGACGGGCAGCGACTGGTTCGACAGCGCCTTGCCGATCATCAGCGGGATCAGCTTCTCGGGGAATTGCCAGGGGCCGTAGTTGTTCGAACAGTTGGTGATGAGCGTCGGCAGGCCATAGCTATGGCCCCAGGCGCTGACGAGGTGATCGGAGCCTGCTTTAGACGCCGAATAGGGCGAGCGAGGATCATAGGCTGTGTGTTCGTCGAAGCGCCCGGTATCACCGAGCGAGCCGAACACTTCGTCGGTCGAGATATGGTGGAACCGAAACGTCGTACGGGCATCGGCGGGCAACCGGGACCAATAGGACCGGGCCGCCTTCAGCATCTCATAGGTGCCGATCAGGTTGGTTTGGATGAAAGCGTCGGGAGCATCCAGTGAACGGTCGACATGACTTTCGGCCGCAAGATGGGAAACCCAGCTTGGCCGAAAATCGGCAAAGGCCTGTTCGACTGCGTGTCCGTCGCAGATATCGACATGCCTGAAGGCAAAGCGGGGATGATCCTTTACCTCGGCCAGCGTGGTGATCGACCCTGCATAAGTCAGGGCATCAAGAACCATCACCTGATGTTCGCTATGGTTGATCAGGTGTCGTGCAAGCGCAGATCCGATGAAGCCCGCGCCACCTGTTATCAAGATGCGTAGTACGGTCATGAAGGGGCTTTTCGCATGTCAAAGCGCCTTCTTTGCTGACCGAATGTTAAATCAACGTTCTTATTGCAAAAATGACATGTTGCAGGTGTGCACATA
This sequence comes from Sphingomonas carotinifaciens, assembly GCF_009789535.1. NCBI lineage: Bacteria > Pseudomonadati > Pseudomonadota > Alphaproteobacteria > Sphingomonadales > Sphingomonadaceae > Sphingomonas > Sphingomonas carotinifaciens. The sequence continues at coordinate 6,494 of NZ_WSUT01000002.1, forward strand.
ATCAAACTGGAATGCGCGATCGGTCGCGGCTGGGGTGACCGTCCTCAATTTCCAATCCGTTCATCGGCAAGTCGCGCCGCAAGCGTCTTGACGAAGGCATCCAGCGGGCACCGCGTCTGTCGCGCTTTGGTGCAGCCTGGGATGGGTAGGTTGGTAGTGGAGACGGTGTTGGCCGATGTGCGGATCGTGGTGGGGGACTGGGTTCTGTAGGAGAGGCGGACCGAGCGGGCGTTCGTGGTGTCGTCGTACAGGCGTTCCAGCACGAGGGCGCCGGCGGGGGCGGTGTCGCCGGGCGCGTAGCCGGGGGCGGTGAGGTCGAGGCGGAGGGCGGCGGCGAGGGCGGTGACGTTGGTGTCGTGGCCGACCAGGAGGTCGAGGGAGGGGCCGGTCGGGGCGGTGAGCGAGGCGATGATGCGGCGACCCAGCGGACCGGCCTGATGCGCGGCCATGTAGAGCGGGCGCGTGAAGACGTCGAACAGCGCGGCGTGGAGGGCACCGACACGCTGGATCGAGGCGGCATCGGCGCGGCCCCAGCCCACGTCGCGCGCCGGCATGCCTTCGGCATATTGCAGGAGCAGCACCTGCGCGATGCCAGAGGTGCGGCGGATCGGGCCTTCGAGGTCGATACCGTGGCCGTCGCGGGACGGTTTGACCGCTGCGGCCGGGCCGGGGCTGCAGATGGGTTGTTTGCAGCCGAGGATGTGGTCGAGATCCTTCAGCGCCGCGGCGTGGCGCTGCACCAGGCGATCCATTCCGCCGGTATAGGCGTTGATCGACGCGATCGCCCGAACGGGATCGAAGCCGGTGGTGTCGGCGCGGAGCGCTTCGAACAGGGGATCGACCTCGCCGGATGCGCGGTGGCCGATGGCGAGGTCGCAGCCCGGCGCGAAGCCGTCGGCAAAGGCCTTGCCGCTGTCGATCGTGCGCGGGCTGACATTGGTCCAGATGCTGACCGCCCCGGCCGCGGGGCAGCCGCGGGCGGGCAGGAGGCCGAGCCCGGCCAGCCAGGCGCGGTCGGCCGCACCGCGGACTTCCATCGAGCGCAGCCCATGCGGCGTCATCTGTTCGGGGGCGACCGGCCATTTGGGCCAGGGTGCGGCGGCCAGCGTGCCATCGGGCACCTCGCCCCCCAGTGGCGCGCGGACCCCGTGGCGCATCACCATGACGACGCGCTCCACCCGCTCGCGCGCGGCCGCGGGGGCGGAAGGCAGGAGCGCGGAGGCGAAGGCGAGCAGCGCGATGGCCCGGCGGGCCGTGGTGCGGATCGTCATGGCCCCTCCCCTCACATTGTTCGCCATTTCTACGTCGCCCCCCATTTTCACATCGTCATCGTAAGGCTGAACTGGAAGACGCGGCCGGTCTTCATGTACCCGCCGGCGCGATCGGGGGCGATGTAGCGCTCCCCCTCCCCCACCGTCGCCCACAGCGCGTGCTGGTCGAGCAGGTTGCGCGCCGACACGCCCAGTTCGAGATGATCGGTCGCGGCAAAGGCGAGGCCGAAGTTCAGCTCGCCCACCGGTTGCAGATAGATGTCCGGCTGGCTGTCCTGCACCGTGGTCAGGATGCGGCTGGTGCGGTTGTACCAGAGGTTCGCGCGCACCGGCCCCGCGGCATAGAACAGCTCGGCATTGTAGATGAGATCGGGCGCCTGCGGCAGGCGGCTGGTGCGGATGTCGTTTGCGGCGATCCGATAGGTCGCCTCGGTGTGCTGCCAGGTGACGTTGCCGCCAATCCCCAGCCCTTGGAGCATCGGCGAGCCCACCATGTCGCCCAGCGTGAAGCGGCCCGATGCCTCGATACCCGTCGCCTTGCCGCCGCGGCCATTGGCGGGGCGGACGAGGATAATGGTCTGCCCGCCCGCCTGCTGCGACCCTTGCGCAAAGGAACGGGTGCCGGTGGGTACCAGGATGTTGCTCAGATCCTTGTGATAGACCGCGATCTGCGCATAGCGCCCTACCCCGCCATAATATTCGAGGCCGAGGTCGTAGCTCCACGCCTCGACCGGCTTCAGATCGGGATTGGGCTCGGTAATGGTGACCTGGGTGCCGCCATTCTCGCTGCTGCGCCGGGTCGGCCCGGCAAGCTGGTCGAACGCCGGGCGGGCATAGCTGGAGCGCACCGCGCCGCGCACCACCCAGTGTTCGTTCGGGCGCCAGGCGGCGAGCAGGCTGGGATCGAGATGGTCGTACCTGCGCCCGCCATTGACGAAGCGCGCGGTGGCGTCCTGCCCCTGCCAGAAGCGCGCCGAATAGGCGTTATCCTCGTAGCGGATACCGGGCATGATCTCGAACGTGCCTGCCTCCAGCGTGGCGGAGGCGTAGATGGCCTTGCGCGTCTCGTTGCCGTCGAGCAGCCCCTGGTTGATCGTCGCAGCCGGCACCGGCACCTGGGCGGAGAATTGCGCGGCCTGCGAATCCAGCTGGTTGCGCGACAACACCTTGATGGCGCGGGGCGGATAGTAATCGAGAAAGTCCTTGAGGACGTAGCCGAGATACTGGTTGACCGTCGGCCCCGCGAAAGGCCCCGCCTGAAGCGGCGTCTGGAAGCGGAAGCGCGTAGCGTCCGGCGCCAAGGTGCGGCCGGTGCGATCCGAATCCTCGTACAGCCCGCCCACTTCCAGCCGGCGCAGAATAGCGGTGCCGTCCCAGCCGATGCTGCCGCGCAGCGTCTTCTTGGTTTCGGTCAGATAGTCATAGCCCTGCTGGACATAAAGCTGGCTGGGTCGGTCGAGCGATCCGACATAGCCGACCGCGCCGGGCGACAGCACGGGGCGCGGCGATTTCGGGTCGGACAGGTCGACGGTCAGCCCCTCGCGCGCCGTGCCGGTCTGGCCCGGCGTGCCGATGTACGAGATGCCGCGGAACGCCGCCTCGATGCGGCGGGGCTGGTCGAAGCGACCATCGGCATAGGCACCCTCCAGGGCGGCGGTAAAGCCGTTCCAATGCGCCCTGGCGCCGATCTGGGCGGAGAACAGCTCCTGCTCGATATCCTCGGTGCGGAAATAGCTGGCCGGGTTGATGCCATAGGGGGTGTAGAGGCCCTCGGCATTGTAGCTGCGATTGCCCGCCCGGTTCGGGTTGGGGTTGGTCTGCCCGGTCGTGACTTCGTTGCGTAAGGCGGTCTGGTTCATCGTGTTGGTGTTGCGATAGGTCGCGTAATTGACCCGTGCATACAGGTCGAGCGGTTCGGTGCGGACATCGAGCGCGCCGGTCGCGCCGTAACGCTTGATCGCGTTATTGTAGAAATTCCACTGCACGCCGTCCGCCGACAGCGCATCCGCATTGGCGCGCGCCGTGCCGACGCCGAAGCGCGTGGTCTTGTAGTCGTTCTGCACCGCGGTCGATTCCGCCGCGTTGGCGCGCTCCTCGTAATAACCCGCCAGATAAAGGCCGAACTGGTGGTCCGCACCGAAGCGGCGTGCGGCGTCGAGGCCGATGGCCCCGCCCCAGCCCTGCTGTTCGCGATCGATGGCGAGATCGGCGCCTTGCGCCAGCACGCGGGCGCGGGTGAAGCTGGTGCTGAAGTCGAACGCGGTCGGGGTGCGCAGGTCGATGATGCCGGCGATCGCGTCGGCATCCTTGGCGGCGCCCGGCGTCTTGTCGACGGCAAGGCCACCGATCGCGAAGGGCGAGAACAGGTTGAGCGAGATGGCGCGCGAGCTGCCCGCGGTCTGCGGCAGGCGCAGGCCGTCCAGCGTATAGGCGTTGAAGCCGGTGTCGAAGCCGCGGATGGTGGCGAACTGCGCCTCGCCGGTCGCGCTCTGGTTGCGGCCCTGGTCGCGGGCGACCGAGACGCCGGGCAGGCGCCGGGCGAGATCGGTGACGTTGGTCTGCGAATTGATCGCGACGTCGCCGGTGGTGACGATGTCGGTCACGCCGATCGCGCTGCGCTCTTCGGACAGGGCGCTGCGGTCGCGGCGACCGTTAACGACGATGTCGCCGGTCAGCGCCTCGCTGATCGATCGGCTGGCCTCGGATTGCGGGGTGCCCTCCTCCACCGCCGGCGCCAGTGCCTGCGCGGTCGCCGCGACCGGTGCAAAGGCCAACGCGCCGACCAGCGCCGATGTGGCGCACAGCAGGTGCCGTGCAGGCGCACGAAGACGACGCTGCCGGAAATCCGGCAACGGGAGAGCAATGAACATGATTCCCCGCAATATTATGGTGTTTTGTGCGATCTTCGTCGCTGATCGGGCGACTAGGCGGGATTTAAGTAAATTTTATTACGGTAAGGAACCGTCTCGGGGTGGCATCACTGCTGATGATGCCGTGGCGGGATTGCCCCGGACCCTTTGATGATGTCGGGTTTTGGGCCGTTTATCCCGTGCCCTGCCCTGTGTCGCAGTGGCAGAGCCGGCTTGGCGGGCGCAATACTTGTCGGGCCCCCTTCCCCCAGCCCTCCTTTGGCGATGTCGCTCAGAGCGCGGCGATCAACCGTTCGGCGGCATGTGCCGCGGCGCGCGCGCTGGCGGCCAGATTGGCCGTGAAATCGCCGGCGCTGGCGCCGTCCGCATCGTCGGTCGTCGCCTTGATCGCAGCCCAGGGAATGCCGAGCAACGCAGCCGTCTGCGCGACCGCGGCGGTTTCCATATCCACCAGCGTGGCGCCGAGCGCATCGCGGACGCGCGCGGCATGGACGCCGCATTCGACGAACAGGTCGCTGGTCGCGATGCGCGCATGGGGCAGGCCGAGATCGGGCAGGTCGGCCGCGCGAAACGCCTCGGCGCGGGCGGGACCGATCGGCCAGCAGCCGGCGGTATAGTGGGTCAGGCGCTCGTCACGCATCGCACCGAAATCGGCCTGCACGGCTTCGGTGATGAGGAAAGGCCCCCGCCCCACCGCACCAAGGCTGCCGGCGGTGCCGATCACCAGCAGATGCTCGGCACCGTAAGCGTGGACGAGCGTGGCGGCCGCGGTTGCCGCGGCAACCTTGCCGATGCCGGCACAGGCGAGGAACAGCGCATGGTCGGCGGTCTCGATCCGCTCGACAGGCAGAGGGGCACCGCGCAAAGTTGTACGGGGTGCGTGGGGCAGAAGCGCGGCCAGTTCTGCCCGAACCCCGCTGACGATCCCGATCCGCATGGTTGTTGCTCCTGCCCGCCGGCGTCTGGCGTACCATATTGCCGGGCTGTTGAACTGTTAAAAATCAAAGCTGATGATGTGCACACCTGCACGGCGTCAATAACGCAGTCGGTTGCCTGTGCACGACATCACATGGGAAGGTGCAAGGCCGGCGCGTTATGGGCGGCCCCACCCGACCTGTCACGATCGACCGAACTGGCGCTCCGCATCATATTTGGCCACGAGGTCGGCGATCGCCTCGGCGAGCAGCTCCTGATGGCTGCGGCGCGTGCGGGCGGCGAGGACGCGAAAGGCCTCCGCGCTGGGATCGGCGGGATCGAAATAGGCACCGAGATGATATTTGCCCGGCCGCTTGCCGCCCGTTCGTGCGGCTGCCGGCTTTTCGGCCGGGGCAGGGGAGGGGGCGGTGGCATCGTCGCTCGCCGCGGGCGGTGTTGGTGCTGGAACGGCGTGTGCCAGCAGGGATGTACGTCGTGCCATGACCTTCAGGCTTTCACTCTTGCAGGTGTGCAGTTGTTCACTTCATCAAGCACGAACTTCAGCAGCATTGCAACTTCCTGCGCCGCCTTGCCTTTGGGCTCATGCTCGGTGACGCCCAGACCGTACGGCCAGGCGGCGCGAAAGGCGCTACGCTCGCGCATGATGGCGGGCGCGACCTGAAGGCCGGTCGCCTCGGCCAGCGTCCGTGCATCGCTCAGCAGCGTCGTGGCGGTGGGCGGCGCCGCGTTCAACACCACCGATCCGCGCCGGCCGGTACTGGCGATCAGCTGCGCGGTGCGCTTGATCGCGTCGAGGTCGATCAGCGAGGGGCGGCAGGGGATCAGCACCAGATCGGCGCGCTGCGCCGCGGCTGCGGCCTCGGTGCCGGCTGCGGGAGGCGTGTCGATGATCGTCAGCCCGAAGCCGCTGGCTGCGGCCGCGTCGATCGCCTGATCGAGCCGGCGTGCGCTGATTGGCTCGACATGCGGCGCTTCCTCCTGGCGACGCTCGCTCCATGCTGTGGCGCTTTCCTGGGGATCGAGGTCGAACAAGGCGGTCCGGATGCCCGATGCTTCAGCGGCAACCGCCAGGTTCACGGCCAGTGTCGACTTGCCGACACCGCCCTTTTGCGCTGCAAAAGTGATAATATGCACGTGTGCACACCTTCATAAAATCTGCCTTGGTTTTATGAAATAAATCAGAGCGGCACAATTGCAGATCATCCACCTTTGGCGATGATAGTGCCGCGCGGGTTGCGATCGACATGGTGCCAGCAGGCGGGGCGGCCACTGCGTCGTTGCCGCAGGCCGGCATCCTTGAATGAAACGCCGCGGTAGAACGCAGCATCTTGAAAGCGGGCGGATAGCCGGGCATTTTCAAGGCTATGCGAATGCATGGCGTTCGTTGTCCTGCCAGATAAGGCGCATCAATTGATTCCACGCGTGCTATTTGCACGTCGGTCCTGATAAGGTGGCTGCATGCTCAAAACACGGATCAAACGACAGGCTGACCAGGGTGAGCGCGCGCGCAAGCGCCTCGCCGAAATCGAAGCGTCCATCATCTCCTTGAACGACGAAGATTTGCTGGACCTTGCCGATATCTTCAAGACACAGGCGGGAACGCCGTTGGTCGAGACGGCTGCGGCCGAAATGCAGAGGCGCAATATCCGGCTTTGACCGGACTCTCCGGCCGGTGACGACCGGGCATGATGGGCCGCCTGTAATGGAACGTCATGTAATTCCGGGTGGCTGGTCCATGCCCTCGCGTCATGCTTCCCTCCGAATGGAGAGGGCGATGGGCGATCCCGAGGCTCCCATGCTTCAGCCGAGGTCAGCCACCGGTCGAGGCCATCACCGGCCGCGGTTCCCTTTGCCGCACCCATAGCGGTTCGATCTGCCCCAGCGCGCCATCATGGTCGTACTTACCGGATGGCGCCGACCTTCATCGTGCAGGCCATACCCGACCGATCCGCAACGGAACACGTTGGCTTATTGCCGGTAGCGGCATCCAAACCCGCCAGATGACCGCTGGACACCGGCGCGCATGATCCGTAATGTAACGTTGTAACGTAACATTACGGATCATCAGCATGGCCCTTTCCTCCGGCCCTGATCGGCGCCTGCCGGTCACCGTTCTGTCCGGCTTCCTTGGTGCCGGTAAGACGACCCTGCTCAACCATATCCTCGCCAATCGCGAGGGTCGGCGGGTGGCGGTGATCGTCAACGACATGTCGGAGGTGAATATCGATGCCGACCTCGTTCGGGGAGGCGAGGCGGCACTGTCGCGCGCCGAGGAAGCACTGGTCGAGATGACGAATGGTTGTATTTGTTGTACGTTGCGGGACGATCTGCTGGCCGAGGTACGGGCGCTCGCAGAGGCGGGGCGGTTCGATTATCTGGTGATCGAGTCGACCGGGATTTCCGAGCCTTTGCCGGTGGCTACCACCTTTTCATTCCGCGACGAGGCCGGCGTTTCGCTGGGCGACGTCGCGCGGCTCGATACCATGGTGACGGTGGTCGATGCGCTCAATCTCCTCGCGGATTATTCGAGCCAGGACTTCCTTGCCGATCGCGGGGAGACGCTGGGCGAGGATGACAGGCGCAGTCTGGTCGGCCTGCTGGTCGAGCAGATCGAGTTTGCCGATGTGGTGGTGGTCAACAAGGCGTCGTCGGTATCGGCCGGGCAGCTCGCCACGGTCAAGAAACTGGTCGCCAGCCTGAACGCGGATGCGGTGATCGTGGCGGTGGACCGGGCGCAGGTCGACCTCGACCTGGTCCTCGCCACCGGGCTGTTCGACGAGGAAAAGGCGGCGCGTCACCCGCTCTGGGCCAAGGAACTGTACGGCTATGCCCATCATCAGCCCGAGAGCGAGGAATATGGCATCGAGAGCTTCGTCTACCGTGCGCGGGCGCCTTTCGATCCGGCGAAGTTCCATGGCTTCCTGACAGGCGGTGGCCTCGACCATGTGGTGCGCGCCAAGGGGCATTTCTGGCTGGCGACGCGACCCGACTGGGTAGGGGAGCTGGCGGTGGCGGGCAGCCAGACGACGAGCGCCCGCATGGGCCGCTGGTGGGCCGCGGTGCCCAAGCATCACTGGCCCGACGATGGCCAGTTCGAGACGTTCGTGGCGAAGCATTGGGACCCGGTCTGGGGCGATCGCCGGCAGGAACTGGTGTTCATCGGGATCGGCATGGACGAGGCACGTATCCGGCAGAGGCTGGATGCCTGCCTCGTCCCCGCCGCTGCGTTCACGCCGGAGCTCTGGACGGGCTTGCGCGATCCCTTTCCCGCCTGGGGCGAGCGGCAGATGGAGGCGGCGCAATGACGGTCGCGGCGATGGAGCGGCTGGTGGCGGGCGGCGTGGATCGTGCCGCGCTCGACGGGATCGCGCGGGTCGAGACCGCGCTGGCGATCTGGTGGCGGGAGGTGCCGGAGCGTCTGCGGGACGGGTTGGCGGCACTGGACCTCAATACCATCGACGATGTGCGCATCGAGGTGGCTGCCGGCGCGCCTGTCGCCACGGCGCTGCGCGCCGCGGCCTATCGCGGCGCGGTGGTCGCGCCGCTGGCGGCGGATATCGAGGCGCTGGTGCTGCGCCATGCCGCGCTGACCGGCGAGGACCGGTTGAAGGTCCGGCTGGAGGTGATCGAGACCGACGCCTGTCGCCGCTTTCATGCCGATTACGTCTCGCTGCGGCTGCTGTGCACCTATGTCGGACCGGGCACGCAGTGGTGCTGCGTCGACCGGCCGGATGCGATCTGCGAGGTGCCGACCGGGGCGGTGGGCGTGTTCAAGGGCCGCCTGCTGCTCGACCCGCCCCCCATCCTGCATCGATCGCCCCCGATCGTCGCGACCGGCAGGCGGCGACTGGTGCTGGTGATCGATCCCGCGCCCCCATCCGACCAGCAAGGAGACCTATAATGACAACCGTCATCGACAAATCCGTCGCCGAGGAGCGCTCGGCCGCATGGTGCCTGACCGAAGCGGGCAAGGTGTTGCTGCACTGGGCCGAGGCGGTCGGCCGGCGCGACGTCGACGAGGTGATGTCGCTTTATGCCCCCGACGCGATCCTGGTGCCGACGCTGTCCGACGAGGTGCGCGGTCGCGACAGCGACCGACGTGCCTATTTCGAGACGTTTCTCGCCAATGAAGGGATCGCGTGCGGCATTCTGGTGCAGAAGAAGCGGGTGAGCGCAAAGCTCGGCACCGTGGTCATCGGCGGTCTCTACGACTTCAACATTCCGGTGAACGGTACCGAGACGATCGTGCCGGCACGGTTTCTTTTCACCTTTGAAGAAATTGATGGTCGCTGGCTCATCACCGGTCATCATTCCTCGAAAGCAGCCGAAGATGTCTGAATACCACGCGACTGCATAACTGACAAAGTGCAGGTGTGCAGATAATCACGCCAAAGGATGATGTTTTGAGATGGCCGTCCAGCCGGGATCATCGCAGAAACGTTTTCGTGCATACGCCAAGCGTCGCTCTTCACGGCGCATAGATCACGTGACGGGCTATGGCGCCGAATGTATCTGGCGGGGGCGTGGATTGTTATGCAAGCGCCTGTTTGCAGCACGTCTCGCTTCTCCATGCCACAGAGGTGATTTTGGGGAAACGCATTCGGCAACAGGTTTTGGGAAAGCCGACCTGAGATCCGAATGCTTGGGCCTATCGGGTGGGAATGTCTTGTTGGAGGTTCCCGATCGGGAAAGCCATGCCCTTCCGATCCTACCCGGAACCGTTCATAGTCGGCGCATGAACGAGATGATCCGGTTGGCCACCATCGATGATGCTGCGGCTGTTACGATCCTCACCTGGACAGCCTATTCAAAATGGATTCCGCTTATCGGTCGCGAGCCGCTACCGATGAAGGCGGATCATGCCGCGCATATCCGGGATCATCGCGCCGACCTCCTGTTCGTCGGTGAAGACCTAGCCGCCCTCGTTGAGACGATCGAACGGGGCGATGACGTATCAATTGAGAACGTGGCGGTCGATCCGAGCTTTCAAAAGCGCGGCTACGGTCGAAAGATGGTCGCCCATGCCGAACAACTGGCGCGTGAGGCCGGACTGATCAAGGTTCGTCTCTACACGAACCAGAGGTTTGAAGAGAACCTACGCCTCTACGCTTCGCTGGGATATGAGATCGAGCGAGAAGAAGCCCTCAATGGAGGTGTCGCGATACACATGGTGAAGGTGGTCGCGTAGCTTTCCCATTTCTCGATGCTTGTGGGAATGCCCCGGCTGTCTCGCAGGCCGCTCTCGATTGGAAAGGTGGTGGGCGTGATCGGCGACGCCCACCAATAAGCTTAACCGGGTGAAGCAGCAGACCCGGCGAGCAAGCCGCCGTCGATGTTCACCTCTGTGCCGGTAACATAGGTCGCTTCGTCCGAGGCGAGTGTTACGGCGATGGCCGCGACTTCATCAGGCATCCCGAACCGCTTGAGCGGCGTGTCCACGACGAGCGCCTGCATCTTGGCATCCCGATCGGGACCGGTGCCCAGCATCGGTTCCCAAATTGGCGTGAGGATCGCGGCCGGATGGATCGAGTTGCAGCGTATCCTCCAACCTTGCTGCGCGCAGTAAAGCGCGACCGTTTTGCTGTGGTTACGGATCGCTGCCTTGGAGGAAGCATAGGCCGCCGCGCCGGGGATACCGACAAGCCCCGAGCGCGACGATATGTTGATGATCGAACCGGTTCCCGCACCCTTCATCGCGCTGATCGCATAGCGACAGCCGAGGAACGTCCCGTCGAGATTGACGCGGTGGACCTCGCGCCAATCCGCAAGGCTGGCGTGTTCTGGATCATGCGGAGTCATGCCCGCCTCAAACCCGGTCACACCGGCATTGTTGACCACCACGTCGGCCGCCGGAACGACGCCGGCAAGCCGATACCAATGGTCTTCGTCGCGCACGTCGAGCAGTTCGAACCGACACCCGATCTCGGCCGCAGTAGCCGCCCCTGTCGTTTCGTCTATGTCAGTGACTATGACGATGGCCCCTTCGTCGTGGAAGCGGGCCGCAATGGCGCGGCCGATGCCACGCGCCGCGCCAGTGACGACGCACGTCTTGTTGTTCAATCTTTGCATGATATTCTCGAAACCAGAGTCTAGTCGGCGGATCACTCCGCTGGCGTATGTCTTTCCGCTTTAGCGGTGACGCTGGATCATTTCGAAAACTCCCGAGAACATCGCTATCCTATGGCATCGAGCCGATGGCCGCAATTCCCGTTACCTAATCGTTGTGGGACGCCGTTAGCCGTCCCGATCGTCGTTCTCGACTGAAAAGACTAAACAACCTTCCCGCCTGAGCAGGTTTAAGTTGGAATAAGATCCCGTACGCGCCAACGGTACCAAATTTCGTCCTGCACCAGATGGATTGTGTCGCCTCGTCCCACGAGGAGGGTCGTTCGTTCGGAGGCCCATGAACCTCCCGGCGGCAGCGGCATCGACCACGTCGCGATTACGGGAGCCTGCTCGCCCGCGCCGGTGCCGGGAAGCGAGAGCAAGGCGAGCCGGTCATGTTCATACCCGCCTGCCAGCAGAGCATGATCGCCGGCGGTTGCGATCGCGAGCGACCCTTTCAGGTCGTTGCGCCACCAACGCGTCGGCTCGCCTGGAATGAAGCGAACCAGCGGGAAATACTCCACAGCGTACATATAAGGGCAGGACCAGACACCTGCGCCGTCGACGCTCATCGCGTAAGGATCGACCACGCCATAGCCTTCCTGCGGCCAGATCGGCAGGAACAGCGGGCTGCCGCCATCGCTGAAGCAGACGACTGCGTCGCCCCCTTCTGCATTCTGCTGCCCCGGCACCCGCCAATTGTTCGACGGCACGGATTCGTCGTCATAACCGACCCAGATGCGTTCACTGCTATCGATAGCCAGATGCTCAACGCCGTTACCCAGATGAAAACGATCGATGAGGTCGCCCGCCGGCGACAGCAATCGAGCATGGCCTTCTCGCGAAACCCGGTTCACGATGAGCCAGCGACCGTCGGCGAACCGTTCGAACGTCGGGAGCCACGTTTCCAACGGGAAAGTCGGACCTTGCGAGCAGGTGCCGTCCGACGCCACGATCCAGATACGTCCGCGCCCGGCAGCGACGAGTTCGGCCAGTCTGGAAGGCTGGACGATCTCCATCGACGTATTGGGTATCGCACGCCATCGGCGATGTTCTCCGGCAAGATCCACGTCCGTCGCAAGAACGGCCAGCGACCCATCGGCAAGGACGGAACGACAAACCGGCTGCCATTCGGGTGGCAGCGTGGCGAGGTACGTAATTGACGTGGCGGTAGCATATTGATCTTGTTCGTGCATATGCCAAGTATTGCTTTCATCTCATGGCTGCGGACAGAAGAATAACCAACTGAGGATTGTGACTGATCTCAATCCTGCGGTCTTCCACCTTATTGTTCGGTAGCTCGACGACTTTCCATTCAAGCGAGAGCGGGTAATTGATCGATCGCGACGAGGAGTATTACAGGCTGATATCAGCGTGCCGCTGATTGCTGTTATCCAGGCATTCCCACCCAATCGGAAACGGCAACGCTTCGGTGATCGACCACCAATTTGGGCGCGGCTTATACCGCGCCCGCCGCGTTCAGGGTTGGTGGGTCAATGTGCGCTCGACGTCGGTCAGATTCTGGTTCATTCGATCGGCATCTGGCCGACCGATCGTGCCATTCACCGTTTGAAGATGACCGGCTTCCGTCCGCACTTTGCTTACGGAGAGACGCAGCTTCGCGGCCTGTTTACGGGCCAGGTGATGCTCCCTGACCGCAATATCGATACGGTCGTTCAACGTGGCTGCACGTTGCTGAAGATAGTCGCTGTTCGTTTCAACGATGCCTTGGGCTTGAAGAGGAGTCCCGAGGCATAGCAGCGGCAACAAAATCGAAGGCGACAAGGTACGGCGCATATTCACTTCCTGTGCACGACTTCCGATCATCGGTGGCCGGTATGTCCAATACGCCGATGCATCATGAAGGCCCGCTGAAGGATTGCCGCCGCACGATCGTTCTTGATGAATGTCGAACGACGCGCTTGATCCCGGCGCTACTTTGCCGATCGCAATCGGGTTGCTTGCGTCTGACCCTCGACATGACGAACGATCAATATGTGGGCGACTGGGCGCTGTCCAATCCTGTTTCCCCGTCACCGCCTATGCAGTTCTTCAATCAGGGGTTAATTGATCGGCAGGCAATTATAGCCCGCACATGTTTGCCTATCTGCGATCAGAGCCGGTAGCCGCAGCGTAGAACAGACAATGGGCAGAGTTGGGTATTGATCCTCTGCACATCTGCAATATTGCAGATGTGCAGGAAGCCAGTAATGGTCAGCGTCTTGAAGCGATCGCAAGGCCGCTACCAAGTACCAGCGCATCCTCGACGAAGCCGGTTGCCGTCTGTCCATAGCGGGTCATCGCCGCGCAACGCAGGCGCCAGCCGGCATAGGAAGAGGCGAGCACGGCTGCGACCGCGATGGCGGCACCAAGCACGCGCTGGTCACGCGGTGCGAGTGCCGCCCCGGCATAGGCGGCGGTGACGCTGCGGACGGCAAGGCCGATCGGGACGATGCGATCGGGGGCGCTCTTCATCTTGTCGCCCGCCATTTCCGCGGCTGCGAATGCCGCAGTGCCGGCCGCGATCACCGGGTTCAGAAGCAGGTTTTGGAACGGCAGATCGGCCGGAATGTCGCCGTGTCGCGTCGCGGTGGCGATCGCTGCGAGCGGCGTGATGCCGCGCTGGCCGGCGACGATGCCGATAAGGAAGGAACGGATCATGCGCTGACCTCCGAAGCAGAGATCAGGCATAATCCTTCAGGATCGATCCGTATCCCTACGTCCATGCCTTGGCGCTGGCCGCGGCTCCGCCCAGCCACGTGCGTCAGCTGGGAGAATGGTCATTTTCGGTCATTGTATCGTTTTGCCAAGGTTTTGCCGATCAGCAAAGGTTGTAAATCTGCAATTAAAATACCGTGTAAACCGGATCTGATTTGGGGTATACTCACCGGTACGACCGGCCCGGACAATCATTTTCAGCAAGCATTTCTCTGGCATGGTAAAAATTAGAAATGATTTCAAATCAGTAAAGTAAGTATTTAGCAACAAAGAGGACCTTTGGTTCGTGGCAGCATTTTGCTCTGTAAACTGATAGCATAAGTTGTGTTTTGTTGGTGAAATCAGCGAGTTAACCTAGCTTAACCGGGTAGTTGCTTGATTGGATGCTGGCACCCATATCAATTATCTTGATTATATAGTATACCCTGCGGCTTGAGCAGGGAGAGTGTGTGTGAAGCGTCCAATTCTTCTCTTGGCGGCGACATGGTCCGTATCGCTTGGTGCCTGCGGTCAGGATGGCGCCGAACCCGCTGCCTCCACCATTCCAACAAGCGCAGCGCCCACGGTCACCGCCGCGCCGCAAGCGGTCGCAGCGCTGGGATGTCAAAGCCGATCGAGCCGCTATCCTTGGGGGCGGGGGGCCTTACGGACCTGGACTCCGCGATCCACGGTGGAGGCCGAACGCCCCGAAGCGACGCCGGGCACTGCCAGCGGCGCGCCATTTTCGGCGCGCCTCGTCCAGGCTTATGGCGAAGATTATGGAGAAGCACGTCGCACGGTCGTGCTGGAATGGGAGGATGGCTGCCGACGCCAGTTCCGGGCGGAGTCCTTCTCCGATGCCGATCGCACGCTGATCGACCGCGAAGTCGCCGCGCGAGCGTCCGTGGCCGATCCGGCAAGCTACCGCATCAACTATCGCCCGGGCATGACCTCGCCCGAACTGGTGCGGGACGGGAAGCTGGCGCTTCATACCACTCAGCATTTTTCCATCTGGTATGGCAAGAACACCGCAGGCAATTTCTACCGGACGATCGCGGAGCAAGGCCGGTCGATGGAGCAGGTGGTTCGCGAAACAGGCGAGTGGATGGAAAAGCAGTGGCTGATCAATCGCGACGTGCTGGAAGCGCCCATGCCCTTTGCCAGCGGCAGCGACCGGCAGAAGCTCGACATCTTCCTGTGCGGCACCGGCCGGCCCATCCAGGAGGGCGACGATCTGGAAGAGTGCGGGGCGAATGCCGCGGAGACAATGTCGGTTTCCGCCTGGGCCGTGCTCAAGGGCTCAAACGTGCTGGTCCACGAATTTGGCCACATGATCCAGTTCTATACGGGCGGTTTTCGCGACAAGGACGATGCCGGGATGATCTGGGAAACGGGGGCGGAATGGAATGCCTTTACCGTCAATCCCGTCTTCAATGCGACCAGTGCCGATTATCTGAACCAGCTGGAAAACGGCTTCCTCTTCTCGGTCGCGCGCTACGGTGCAAATCCGATCATGACCTATCTGTACGAGCGGGACGCCACCCGCGCGCTGGTGTTCGGCACCTGGCTGCGTAACCGTCGCGATGCCAGTGGCGCCACGCAGGAGGATTATCTGCCCGCCTTGGTCCGGCTGGCGCAGGAAGCGGGAACCTATCCGAACGGCCTTGCCTCGTTCGCCGACGATGCCGGCTGGTACGGCGCGCGGCTGGTGGCGATGGACTTCCTCAACCAGCGGACGATGCTGGACCAGTTGCGTCCGACGCGCACGACAAGCTGGCTGGCGCATTTCACCACCCCGCTGGTTCCGGTCGCAGGCGGGGACGCCACGCTCTACGATCCGCCGTCGCAGCGCGCGTTGCTGCAATGGGGGACGCACATCGTTCCGCTCACCGGCGATGGCCGGCAGGTGAAGGTGACTCTGACCGGCGCCACCACCGCCAACCGTGCCGCATGGCGCTTCTCGATCGTGGCAGTCGAGCCGAACGGCACGCCCCATTATGCACCGCTGGGTACCGCCGGGGGGCAGGGGAGTGGCACGACCATGTTGACCCCGCCATCCGGCACGAAGCTTTATCTTGCGGTCACCGCCACGCCCTATGCCTATGAGACGCTCGGCTGGCAGGAAAATGGTCAACCGGTAAAGGGCACCCGTTTCCCCTACCGCGTGAAGATCGAGGGCGCCACGCCGCGCACCGGCCCGGTCGAAGCGTGCAGTGCGGATTCCGCGCCGGGCACATGGACCACCAACTACACGCTGTCCGGCAACAAGGAGGGAGGACGGCCCTGCGCCTGAGCGGGGGCGTATATGCGTTGGCGACCAAGCCGCTCTCATAAGCGGCTTGGTTCGAGAGCAACATATACGCGGCCCATACTTGTGATTGGCTTCGGGCCGAATGATCGACACGCAAGGGATTGCTCCCCGCTATCCCAGCGTCTCCGCTCGCGCTGCCAGTTGCGTGTCGATCAAGGCCCGGAAGGACTCGGCGAGTTTCTGGCAATCGGTTTCGGGATGGACGATCCGGCGCATCATGCTGCCGAGGCCCAGCGCCAGGACTAGATCCACCAGCACGTCCCGGTCGACGATCCCGACGCAATCGACGCCCAGGGCTTCCAGCGCCGCGTGCAGGCTGCAGCGGATACGATTGTCGACTTCCCGGTAGATGTCGGCCACGCGCGGGTTGCGCGCCGCCTCCGCCATGATCTCGGTCATCATCCGGCATTCCTCAACCGGCTCGTCACAGGCGTAGAAGCGGTTGATCCAGTCGCGGATCGCCGGATGATCGTTGCGGGCGATCGCGGCACGGACGCAATCCTCCTGAAGCCAGGCCTCGACATCCTCGCTCGCGATCGCAGCGATGATATCCTCCTTGCTGGCAAAGTCCCGGTAGATCTGCCCGACCTTGATGCCGGAGGCGGCCGCGATCTGCGCCATGCCGGTTTGATGGAACCCGTTATCGGCAAACAGCGTTCTCGCCGTATCCAACAGGTGACGGCGACGTTCGTCCGCGCGTGGCGTGCGGCGCGAACAGCAGGGGGGAAGCGCCAGGGTCACGCGTGTAATCCTCTCATCTTGCTTGTTATCTCTTGCCAATGTCGGTTCGCCCCGATTACAGGGGCAAAAAATGTGAGTGATCGATCACTCACACTTAGTGTCTCTTGCAGGCGGATTCCATGAAAAACATCGTACCGGCTCTCGGTTTGGCGTTGATCCTTGCCGGATGCGGCGGGGGTGGTGAGCAACAGCAACAGCAGCCCGCCGGGCCGCCGCAGGTCGGCGTGGTCGAGGTGCGGGACGAGGCGGTGACGCTGACCACCGAATTGCCCGGCCGGACCAGCCCGTTCGAGACGTCGGACGTGCGGCCGCAGGTCAACGGCCTGATCCTTGCGCGCCTGTTCCAGGAAGGCGACTTCGTGCGCGAGGGGCAGCCACTCTACCGGATTGATCCGGCCCCGTATCAGGCGCAGGTCGCCAATGCCCGTGCCGGCGTCGCCCGGGCGCGCGCGGCGATCGCATCGAGCGCGGCGCTGGCCCGCCGCTATGGCGAACTGGTCAAGATCAACGCGATCTCGCGCCAGGAACTGGAGAATGCGACCACCAGCGCCCAGCAGGCGCAGGCGGACGTCGCGGCCCAGCAGGCCGCCCTGCGCACCGCGCAGATCGACCTGAACCGCACCACGCTGCGTGCGCCCATTTCCGGCCGGATCGGCCGCTCGGTCTATACCACCGGTGCGCTGGTCAGCGCGTCGCAGACCGATCCGCTGACCACCATCCAGCGCCTCGATCCGATCTATGTCGACATCCAGCAGTCGAGCGCCGACCTGCTGCGCCTGCGCCAGCAGATCATGTCGGGCGAGCTCGCCCGCGGGGGCGGTGCCGCGCGCGTCCGCCTGAAGCTGGAGGATGGATCGACCTATCCGCAGGAAGGCACGCTGAAGTTCGCCGACGTGACCGTCGATCCCGCCACCGGCAGCCAGACGATCCGCGCCGTCTTCCCGAACACGCGCGGTCTGTTGCTGCCCGGCATGTTCGTGCGTGCCGAGCTGGTCGAGGGTACGCGCGCTCATGCCCTGGTCGTGCCGCAGCGCGGCGTCACCCGTGACGAGCGGGGCCAGGCGGTCGCGCTGGTCGTGGGCGCCGATGGCAAGCTGGCCCAGCGGGTCATCACCGCACCGCGTACCGTTGGGCAGAACTGGCTGGTCACGGGCGGTCTGAAGGCCGGCGACAAGGTCGTGGTCGAGGGCGCGCAGAACCTGCAGCCCGGCACGCCGGTAAAGGCCGTGCCGTACCGCGAGAATGCGGGTCAGCAGGGCGGCCAGCCCGGCAATCAGGCGGGCGCCCAGCAGGGTGCCCAGCCGTCCGGCCAGCAAAAGGCCGGAGCACAGGGTAAGTAATCATGGCCCGCTATTTCATCGACCGACCCATCTTTGCATGGGTCATCGCGCTGATCCTGATGCTCGCGGGGGGCCTGGCCATCCGCAGCCTGCCGATCGCCCAGTTCCCCTCGATCGCACCGCCCCAGGTGACGATCAATGCCACCTATCCGGGTGCGGACGCCGAAACGCTGGAACGCACCACCACCCAGATCATCGAGCAGCAGCTGAGGGGTATCGACAACCTTCGCTATTTCTCGTCGTCCTCCTCGTCGGCGGGCACGGTCACCATCACGCTCACCTTCGAGCAGGGGACCGATCCCGACATCGCGCAGGTGCAGGTGCAGAACAAGCTGCAGGCTGCGACCTCGCTCCTGCCGCAGGAAGTGCAGCGCCAGGGAATCCAGGTGGCGAAGTCGGCCGCCAGCTTCCTGCTGGTCGTGGGTCTCTATTCCAAGGACGGATCGCATAACGGCAACGACCTGGCCGACTATGTCTTCTCGCGCATCCAGGACCCGATCAGCCGGGTGAACGGCGTCGGCGAGCTCCAGGTGTTCGGTGCGCAATATGCGATGCGCATCTGGGCCGACCCGGTCAAGCTGAACAGCTACCAGCTGACCATGGCCGACATCAGCACCGCGGTGCAGGCGCAGAACGCGCAGGTATCCGCCGGCCAGATCGGTGCGCAGCCCGCCACCAAGGAGCAGATGCTCAACGCCACCGTCTCGGTGCAGTCGCGCCTCCAGACGCCCGAGGAGTTTGCGGGCATCCGCCTGAAGACCACGCCGAACGGCGCGGTGGTGCGGCTGGGTGACGTGGCCCGCGTCGAGCTGGGCGCGGAAAATTACGGGTTCAGCCTGGAATATAACGGCAAGCCGGCATCCGGCTTCGGCGTCCGCCTGGCGCCGGGTGCCAACGCGCTCGACACCGTCGAGGCGGTGAAGGCGCAGACCGAGCAGATCGCCAAGGGCTTCCCGGCCGACGTGCAGGTCGTCTATCCGTACGACACCACGCCGTTCGTGCGCCTGTCGGTGGAGCAGGTGATCCACACGCTGGTCGAGGCGGTGATCCTGGTCTTCCTGGTGATGTTCCTCTTCCTCCAGAACTGGCGCGCCACGGTCATCCCGACGATCGCGGTGCCGGTGGTGCTGCTCGGCACCTTTGCGGTGATGGCGGTCGCCGGTTATTCGATCAACACGCTGACCCTGTTCGGCATGGTGCTCGCCATCGGCCTGCTGGTCGACGACGCGATCGTCGTCGTCGAGAATGTCGAGCGTCTGATCCAGACCGAGGGGCTGAGCCCCAAGGAAGCGGCGCGCAAGTCGATGGACGAGATCAGCGGCGCGCTGATCGGCATCGGCCTGGTGCTGTCCGCGGTGTTCCTGCCGATGGCGTTCTTTGGCGGGTCGACCGGCGTGATCTATCGCCAGTTCTCGATCACCATCGTGTCGGCCATGGTGCTGTCGGTCATGGTCGCATTGATCCTGACGCCGGCGCTATGCGCCACGATCCTGAAGCCGCACGACCCGACCAAGCATGAAGGCAACGGCCCGCTGGCGCGCTTCTTCCGCTGGTTCAACGACCGGTTCGACCGGGGCACGAACAAGTATGAAGGCGGTGTGAAGCGCACCGCGCGGAGCTGGAAGCGGTCGGCGGTCATCTATCTGATGATCGTGCTGGGCATGGGCTTCCTGTTCTGGCGCCTGCCCACGGGCTTCCTGCCCGAAGAGGATCAGGGCAGCGTGTTCGTGCTGGTGCAGGGGCCGGCCGGCGCCTCCACCGCGCGCACCGACAAGGCGCTGGGCGTCGTGCGCGACCACTTCCTCCAGAAGGAGGCGGCCAGCGTGCAGGGCGTGTTCACGATCAGCGGCTTCTCGTTCGCAGGGCAGGGCCAGAATGCGGGTCTCGCCTTTATCAACCTCAAGCCGTGGGAGGATCGCTCCGGCGCCGAGAACAAGGCGCAGGCGATCGCCGGGCGTGCCATGGGGCCGTTCTCGCAGTTCAAGGATGCGATGATCTTCGCCCTGGTGCCGCCCGCGGTGCAGGAACTGGGTAACGCCACCGGCTTCGACCTCCAGCTCGTCGATACCGGCGGGATCGGGCATGAAAAGCTGGTCCAGGCGCGCAACATGATGCTGGGCATGGCGATGCAGGACCCGCGCGTCGCGCAGGTCCGCCCGCTCAGCCTGGAGGATGCGCCGCAGTTGAAGGTCGATGTCGATCAGGACCGGGCGCGTGCGCTGGGCCTGGACATCGCCACCATCAATTCGACCATCTCCACCGCCTGGGGTGGTGCCTATGTCAACGACTTCATCGACCGCGGTCGCGTGAAGCGCGTCTATCTCCAGGCGGATGCGCCGTATCGCATGTCGCCGGAAAGCCTGGGCGACTTCTATGTCCGCGGCGCCTCCAGCGCGATGGCACCGTTCACGGCCTTCTCGACGCTGGAATGGACCAAGGCGCCGGTGCAGTTGACCCGCTACAACGGTCAGCCGGCCATGCAGCTGCAAGGCGCACCTGCACCCGGGCAGAGCACGGGTGCCGCGATGGAGGCGATGCAGGAGATCCATGGCAAGCTGCCGCCCGGCACCAGCCTGGAATGGACCGGCCTGTCGTACGAGGAGCAACTGTCCGGTGGCCAGGCGCCTGCACTTTATGCGCTGTCGCTGCTGATCGTCTTCCTCTGCCTTGCCGCGCTCTATGAAAGCTGGTCGGTGCCGATCGCGGTGCTGCTGGTGGTGCCGCTGGGCGTGGTCGGTGCGCTGTTGGCGGCGACGCTGACCGGGCTGAACAACGACATCTACCTTCAGGTGGGCCTGATCACCACGATCGGTGTGGCGGCCAAGAACGCGATCCTGATCGTGGAGTTCGCCGAGGAGCGCGTGCGCGCTGGCATGGGCGTGTTCGAGGCGGCGGTGGAGGCGGCAAGGCTGCGTCTGCGGCCGATCCTGATGACCTCGCTCGCCTTCATCTTCGGCGTGCTGCCGCTGGCACTGTCGACGGGCGCGGGCGCGGGCGGCCAGAACGCGATCGGCCGGTCGGTGGTGGGCGGCATGTTCACCGCGACCGTCTTCGGTATCTTCCTGGTGCCGATGTTCTTCGTCGTCGTCAGCCGGCTGTTCGGGCACGGCAAGCATGACGACACATCCGGTGCGCACCCGTCCGCGTCCTCCGACGTGACACCCGATGGTGGCAACCGGTCGTCAGGTGGCGGCGCAGCGCCGCAGTCATCAGGTGGCGGCGCAGCGCCGCAGGGAGCGTAAAGCGTGAGCGTTTTGAACAAGTCCCTCCTGATCGCCGCATTGTCGGCCGGCACCATGCTGGCCGGGTGCAACTTTGCCCCCAAATATGTCCGCCCGGTCGGCGCCGTCCCCGTGACGCTGCCGCAGGGCGGCGCCTATCCGGCCGCGGCGACCGATGCCCGCGACATCACCGCGATCGGCTGGCGCGACTTCTTCCTCGACCCGCGCCTGCGCCAGGTCGTGGACATGGGGCTGGCCAATAACCGCGACCTGCGCGTGGCGGCAGCCAACGTGCTTCAGGCGAGGGCGCAGTACCGGGTCCAGCGTTCGAACATCGTGCCGACCACGACGGTGTCGGGCACCGGCATCTACACCAACAACATCTTCGGTGCGGCAGGTGCGTCCGGGGGTGGCACGGGTGGAACCGGTGCCGGCACGGGCGGCACGGGCACGGGTGGTGGAACCGGCACGGGCACCGGGGGCGGGGCCGGTGGAACCGGGGCCGGCGTCGGTACCGGCCAGCAGTCCTCAAACATCGAGGCCTATGCGGTCAATGCGGGCTTTTCCAACTTCGAGCTGGATCTGTTCGGCCGGCTGCGCAACCTGAACCGCGCGGCCCAGGAGCAGGTACTCGCCTCCGAAGAGGCGCAGCGTTCGACCCGCATCAGCCTGATCGCCGAGATCGCCAGCGCATGGCTGACCATGGCGTCCGACCAAGAGCAACTGCGCCTGTCGCAGGAAACGCTGAAGACCTTCCAGCAGACCTTCGACCTGACCCAGGCGCAGTTCCGCATCGGGGTCGGCTCCGAACTGGAAGTGCGCCAGGCGGAGACGAACTACCAGTCGGCGCGCAACGACATCGCGGCGCTGCGTACCACTATCGCGCGCGACCAGAACGCGCTCAACCTGCTGGTCGGCACCACCGTGCCCGCCACGATGCTGCCGGGCGAACTGGGAGGCGAGACCTATACGCTGGATTCGCTGCCCGGCGACCTGTCGTCGCAGGCGCTGCTGCGCCGGCCGGACGTGTTGCAGGCCGAGCATCAGTTGCTCGCCGAGAACGCGAATATCGGCGCGGCGCGTGCGGCCTTCTTCCCCACCATCTCGCTGACCGCGACGCTGGGAACGATCAGCACGGCGCTGTCCGGTTTGTTCAACGGGGGCAGCTTCACCTACAATGCCAGCCCCGCGGCCGCCCTGCCGCTGTTCGACGGCGGTCGGCGTCGCGGTAATCTGGACTATGCGCGGGCGTCCGAGCAGGTGGCGGTCGCCACCTACGAAAAGACGATCCAGACCGCGTTCCGCGAGGTGGCGGACGCGCTGGCGCAGCGCGGCACGATCGGCGAGCAGGTGTCGGCACAATCGGCGCGGGCCAATGCCGCGCGGGTCGCGGCACGCCTGTCCGACGCCCGCTTCCGCGCCGGCGTCGACTCCTTCCTCACCACCCTCGACGCACAGCGCACCGCCTATGCCGCGGAACAGACCCTCGTCGGCGCCCGCCTCACCCGCTCCAGCAACACGGTCGAACTCTACCGCGCCCTGGGCGGCGGCCTACAGGACGAAACAACACCGCCCCGCTAACGGCACCGGCCCGGCGCATGACGGCGCCGGGCCGCTTGCGGTCCAGCGAGGAGCGTGAGGTAGTTTACTTGTTTCCCGACCTGGCAACGACGTCCCGGGCAAGGATGTGCCGGGCGTCCTCCGAATATTTCGGATTCCGGAAGAATTGATGCCGGATATGGTCGAACGATCGACGCAGGGCACCTTGGCCCGGCGAGTAGAAGGGCAGCGCGAGCAAGGCGCCTGAGCGTAGCGACACACCCATCTTGCCAACCCATCGCCCGTTTCTGGTCAGGCCGGACGACGCAACTAGGCTGGGCCAGGTCATGCCGAAGTGATCGAGCGAGGCCATGATGTCGGACTCGTAGGTCCGTCCGACAAAACCATTCGCCTCCTTCAGCACGCCGACGGGCCGGGTGTGCCGGATGGGAATGGCATCGATGATCGCAAAGCGGCGGAACTCGGGCGGCAGGACGCTGCCCCAGATCAGATCGATGCCGCTTTCCCAACCATATTCGAAGAGCGGGGCCACGTGCTTCAGCGCGGTGCGCGAAAAGAAGGGCGCCATCATCTCGATATAATTGACGCAGCGGAACCTGAAGAACGGGTTCTGGATCGTGCCCGCATAGGTACAAAAACTGTCCCAGGTCAGGCTCGGCTGGAAGATGTTGAAGCCATATTCCTGGCCCATCGCAAACAGGCGGCTGAGATCGGTGGCATTCGTGTCGATATCGTCGTCGATCAGGGCAACGAAATCATACTGCTCGATAAAGTCCGAATGCTGTGCAAGTGTGACCTTCCAGCCCTGGATCTTTGAGCCCGGAACATGGATGTGAAAGATACCGGGGCGGGTGTCCGGACCCGGGTCACCCGAGACGAAGGACGCCACCAGCAGATCGAAATCCCGTCCGCCGCTGGGATCGAGCCAGCGCTCATGCAGGCTGTTTGCGCCTGCCCTCGTGATGACGAGATTTCGTGATGTGGCCGGCCCTAGCATTTATCGCGCATCCATAGCGTGCATGACGTCACCGTGATCGCGACGGCCACGCCATAGCCCCATCGATGTCGGTGCGGTTCCGCAAATCGGGAGCGATACCTTATCGGTAAATCCGGCAATTTTTTTCATGGCAAACTCTCCGGATCCACAGGTCGTGGTACGTCGCACCAAAATCATAACAACGCTTAAATCGAGGATGATCCTTCCAGCGTCTTCATATGATCGACAATAGCCGGCGATAACCAGAGCTTGCGTTCGACATATGATTTGGCGATTTGCTTGATCTTGTAGGCCGCCTTTTTGCGAAATACCAAAGCGTCGCAATACTGCCGGATTTCCGGAAATTTACTGGCAACGTCGGCGTAGGGCTGGTGCCAGGAGCGGCCCCAGGGGGCATAGGATCCTTGCCATGGCCGGGGATTGGACATGAAGTGGACGATCGATGGCTGCGCAATATCCTCCAGGCCGTAGCCAAGGATGAAGCCGGGAAAATTCCAGCGTATCGAGGCATAATCACGACGACCCTCGGTGACGCGATTGATGATCGTCTGATCTTCGAAATGCAGCGCGCTGGTTGCGGTCTCGATCTGTGCCAGAGCTTCACGGGATATGTCCGCCCAGCTGTGCCGATTGACCCTGAAGACACCGCTGTTGACGTAATCTTCGCCAAATGGACGAATTTCGGCCTCGAACTCGTCCGGCAATCGTTTGATGCCATTCAGATAGACCATCGGATCGCGCACCGCGCAAAGATGACCGTCTCTAGGCGAGAATTCGAGCAATGGAGTAAGATCGCCGACCACTTGCGTGTCGCCATCCAGATAGAGAATTTCGGAATAATTCGGTGCCAGCATCTGATCGAGAAAAAGACGGGCATTCATGATGTGCAAGTTGCCCAAGAACGCCGGGCTTTCCCAAATGTAGAGAATGTTGTTCTGGATGCAGACGCTCTCGATATCGGCGCTTTCTGCACCGCGATCGGCCGTCAGGTCGAAAAGGATGACATCGCAATGCGCAGGCGACATTCTCCTGGCCTGGATGGCACTGACCAACGATTGAAAAAGATACCCCTCATTGGCGATGTAACACACGCATGTTCGTCGCGATGAAGAATTAACGGCCACGGAAATTCCTTTTGCATGCGTCGTGCGGCGTGGATGCGCGTAATGGGACAAGTCGGATATCACGCATACATCGTCTTCCATGACAGAAAAACAGCGGATTCCCGTTGCTTATCGGGATGCCGCTTGTCAATTGCGCTACCATGCCGCGCGGCATGGCCTATTCGGGCCTAGATCGCGGGATTTTGCCACCGCAACCCCCTAATGTATGCCGATATGGCACAAAGTACTCAAATATAAGCTTTTGCGTCGGGGTGGCTCTTTGTGGACATGCCGTTTAGACGGTCTCGTATCGCATGGTTTTTCCAGCGATCACAAAGATATGTTGGCCAGAAATGCCGCCAAGGCAAAACGGCGATACGGGAGCGGAACAACACGCATCCACCAGCCCAAATGCCTCGGGACGGGTGGATGCTCACTCCTTTCGAGGTGCTGTAAGCCCATGGCAGCGATCCGACAGTGTCGGCAGATTGACATCAACAAGCCTGTTATGAGCGATCGTCGTCGCATGTCCTGGTGGCTGAGCCTTGGTGCAGGATTGAGCCTGGGCACTACGGCTGCCTGCACCCCGCTTCCGCCCAAATGTGCAAAAACGATCAACTTGCGGGATTATCGTGTGACGTTCGATGAGGCGTTCGACACGCTGGATGTGTCTGCACATGGCCCCAATACGCGTTGGACCGCACATACGCCATGGAACGGCGATTTCGGGGAGTCCGCCTTTGTCGACCCGGGGGACAATTTCCCATTCTCCGTCAAGGACGGCATTCTGACGATCGGGATGAAGCGCGGAGCAGACGGAAAGTGGCGCTCGGGCCTTTTATCGTCAAGCGACGCCGCAGGGCGTGGCTTCATGCAACGCACAGGCTATTTCGAGATGCGCGCCATGCTGCCCAAGGGTGACGGCGTATGGCCCGCCTTCTGGCTGGGCTCGATCGGCAAGAAGGGACAGGCCTCTCCGGAAATCGACGTGCTGGAATATTATGGCCATGATCCCGCGACCTATCTCACCACGACCCATCTGTGGACCGACGGCAAAAGCGTCGACCAGGGGCCGGAGGTGGTGCGGGTTCCGGCACAGTCACTGACCACCGCAATGCACCGGTTCGGAGTCAGCGTCGAAGCGGACGCGATCAACGTCTTTCTGGACGGTCGGTCGGTTGCCTGTTTCCATTCAGCGCCGGCCTATCTGCAGCCGAAGATGATCCTGCTCAATCTTGCTGCCGGCGGTGGCTGGCCGATCAACAAGATGCCGGGCGATCGCGAGATGAAGGTCGATTACGTCAGGGCCTATGTAAGAA
This sequence comes from Sphingomonas carotinifaciens, assembly GCF_009789535.1. Taxonomy (NCBI): domain Bacteria; kingdom Pseudomonadati; phylum Pseudomonadota; class Alphaproteobacteria; order Sphingomonadales; family Sphingomonadaceae; genus Sphingomonas; species Sphingomonas carotinifaciens. The sequence goes on from NZ_WSUT01000002.1 coordinate 32,965, forward strand.
AATAGATCCGGCATCATCCGATCATCAAGGTGGATGTGCCGCGCAGTTAACAGGATGGCACTGCATGAAAGTCCATGTTCATCTAGCCTATGGCTATGACCCGGCCGTGTGGGGGCGAAAGTTCGACGATGGCAGCCTGATCGGCATCAACGAGCGTGATCCCTATGGGTATCGTCACGCGGCACCGATGGTGGCTGTGATGACATCGTCGAAAGATCATGCGGAAGGCAGGCTGGGGCGTTTGATCCGGCTGGGCGCGCGCGCCATTTTGGGCTTCGATCTCGTGCACGCCTGGCGAAACCGTGCGGCGATCTGCGCCGCGGACGTCGTATGGACGCATACGGAATCCCAGCATCTCGCTATCAGTCAGATGTTCAAGGTGAAGCGCCTGAATCAAGAGGCGCGTCCCAAGCTATTGGCGCAAAGCGTCTGGCTGATGGATCGTTGGGACCGATTGTCCAAGGTGCGCCGCGCATATTACCGCCGGCTGCTTCGTCACGCCGATGTGCTGACTTTTCATTCGCGCGAGAATCTAACCATGGCGCGGACGCGCCTCCCCGATGCGCAAAGCGAACACGTATTGTTCGGCATCAACGCCTCCGACAAGGTCGCTCCCGTTCGCGACGACGCCGCGGGATCGAAGTTGATCATTGCGGTCGGCAATGACGTGCACCGCGACTGGTCGACCCTCATCAAGGCGGTTGCCAGGCATCCGGACTGGAGGCTGCGCATCGTGTCTACCACCTGTTCAAAGTCGCTGGCGGCAGGCGTGGCGAATGTCGAGATCGCCGGAGTAGGCGACAATGCCGGGCTTAGAAGTCTGTACCGGCAATCGGCGATCGCCATCGTCCCTCTGCTGCCAAACGCCCATGCCTCGGGCATCACGGCCTTGCAGGAAGCGGCGCTGAACGGGGTTGCCACCATTGCAACCGATGTCGGCGGTTTGCGTGACTATTTCGACGATACGGAAGTCACCTATGTCGAGAGCGGCAGTGTGACGGCGCTGGAGACCGCGATCGAGCGCCTGCTGGCGAACCCGGCATTGCGCTATGATCGGGCGGTTGCGGCGCAGGCACGAATGGGGATCGAGGGCCTGAGTTCCTATGCCTTCGCCAAACGCCACGTCGAGATTTCAAGACGCGTTCTAGGCGGCCGCTAAACACCTTTCGTCAAAGAAGGTTGCGCCCGGTCCACCGCAAAAAAGCGTCCCAATATGGGTGAAGCAGCTGACCAATCTTATTGCAAACATTGAATTTATGCTTCAGGGGAAATGTCAGTTTCGCGTCGCATGATAAGAAGTTGTAAAAAACTCGATCAATGCTGAAGCGATACGGCAAAACACACATCCAATCCAATTCCGTTGCGTGAAACTGCGACGCTGTTTGGCTGGAAAGGGGCTGGCATCATGTACCTGACACAAGGAAGGATCGGCGAAATCAGCATCTCCGATACCCCCAAGGACAAAAATGCCGGCGAAGCTCTTTTGCGTGTCCTGGACTTGCTTGTCGGGATCATCGCCGTGGTCGTTTTTGCGCCGTTGCTCATCGGTCTTGCGCTGGCGATCTACATCACCAGCCCGGGGCCGCTGATCTTCGCACAGCCCAGGATCGGGCGTAATGGTCGCATGTTCCGGTGCTTCAAGTTCCGGACGATGGTGGTCGACGCTACCGAACGGCTTGAGCAGCTTCTGGCGAGCGATCCGCTGGCGCGGGCGGAATGGGCACGGGATCACAAGTTGCGCAACGATCCGCGCATCACCCCGCTGGGCGCCTTCCTGCGCAAAAGCAGCCTTGATGAGCTGCCGCAGTTCTTCAACCTCATCAACGGCACGATGAGCATCGTCGGCCCCCGACCGATCGTTGCCGCGGAAGTCGTGCGCTATGGTCGTCGCTTCAACGAATATTGCAGCGTGCGCCCCGGCATCACCGGGCTTTGGCAGGTCAGCGGGCGCAGCGATACTACGTATCGGCGCCGTGTCGCACTGGATGTCGCCTATTCACGCCATCGGTCGCTGGGTCTGAACCTGAAGATCATGGCGATGACCGTGCCTGCGGTCCTGGCCGCCAAGGGCAGTCGCTGATCCTGCGTGGGCAGGCAGGAAGGGTTGAAGCTATTGCCGCGTGATCGTGCATCCAAGAGCGGGGGTGGGCGCCTGCTCGTCAACGGGCGTTTCCTTTATGCCCGCCCGACCGGCGTCCAGCGCGTCTCGATGGCCTTGCTGCATCAGATCGGTGCGCGCCGGCACGAACTGGAAGATGTGTTCCCGGGCGGGATACAGGTCGAGGCGCCCCCCGGCGATGCGGCATCGTCGATCGCCGGCGTGGCCATGCACAAGGCGGGACGCGTTCGCGGGCAGCTCTGGGAGCAGGTCAGCCTGCCACGACAGGCACGGCGACGTGAACAAGGCCAGGACGACCTGATCCTGTCCTTGTCGAATGTCGGGCCGCTGGCGGCTGCGCGCGGCATCACGATGATCCACGATGCGCAGGTCTATACCGCGCCGCAATCCTATTCGAAGGCGTTCGTGCGCTGGTATCGCTTCCTGCTTCCGCGTCTGGGACGCCGGAACGTGCAGGTGCTCACCGTGTCGCACTTCTCCAAGCAGCAACTCGTCAGCTATGGCGTAGCCTCCGAAGCGCGCATCACCGTCATACCCAATGGCTGCGATCACGTGCTCGGCTTTGCCAGCGACATGGCGACGGTCGATCGGCTGAAGCTGGCAGCGGGCCGCTATGTCGTCGCGCTGGCGACGACGCAGCCGCACAAGAATATCGCCGTGCTGCTGCGCGCCTTTGCCGATGGCGCGATGGGGGATGTGAAGCTGGTCCTGCTTGGCAAGGCGAGCGCGGCGGAGATGAAGGCGGCCTATCCCTTCATGCCCGACGACGTCCTGTTCACCGGCGCGATCAGCGATGCCGAGCTACGCGGCCTGCTGGAACAGGCGCTATGTTTTGCAATGCCGTCCACGACGGAGGGGTTTGGCCTCCCGCCGCTCGAGGCGATGATCCTGGGTACGCCGGCGATCGTCGCGCCTTGCGGTGCGCTGCCGGAGGCGTGTGGGGAGGGTGCATTATACGCAGCGCCCGACCGGCCGGACGTCTGGCAGGCGCAGATGCGTGCCTTGCGTGACGACAACGGATTGCGCGAGGCGATGAAGGCTAAGGGGAAGGTGCAGGCGGGGCTCTTTACGTGGGAGAGGGCGGGGGACGTTCTGATCGAGACGCTGCGGCGCTGTTCGCGGCAGTAGATGGCACAGAATGATACGCGGTAGGCGTCGATGGAGTGTCCAGACACCTAACCCTTTGATAGGCGTGTCGGGGCGGGGAATGCGTAATCGTATCAACGGTTGCATCGAATTGCAGGGAAACGGGCTGGTACGATGAAGGTCGCTATTGTCATTGCAAGCGTTGGCCGGCCGCAAGAACTGGCGCGCTGGGCCGATCATTGCCGCCGCCAGACGCTGACGCCCTGCGAAATCGTCTTTTCCATCGCGTCCGATGCGGATCTGCCCGCAGGCTTCCACGACAACACCGTTACCGTTCTGCGAGGCCCCAAGGGATCGTCGCACCAGCGCAATTCCGGGTTGAACGCGCTCACCAGCGCGCCGGATGTCGTCGCCTTCTTCGATGACGATTACGTGCCCAGCCGACGCTGTCTGGAGGGGATCGCCCGCGTGTTCGAGGCGCATCCGGAACTGGTCGGGACTACCGGCCGGCTGCTCGCCGACGGCATTCACAGCGCCGGCATCGACTTCGAAACCGCATCCGCGATGATCGCGCGCTTCGATGCGGAGGATGCCGCACCTAACCTCGTGCTGAACGAGACGCTGGGTACCTATGGCTGCAACATGGCGTTCCGCTGGTCGGTGGTGAAGGACGTCCGCTTCGACGAACGGCTGCCGCTTTACGCCTGGCAGGAGGATGTCGATTTCTCGCGCCGGCTGCGCGATCACGGCGTTGTGGCACGGACCGAGGCATTTGTTGGCGTCCATCAGGGCGTCAAGGGAGGGCGTACCGCCGGCCAGAAATTCGGCTACTCGCAGATCGCCAACCCCCTGTACCTGATCCGCAAGGGGACGATGCCGGCCCGTGACGCACTGTGGTTGATGACGCGCAACATGGCGAGCAACCACGCCAAGGCATTCAGGCCCGAACCCTGGATCGATCGCAAGGGGCGTGCCGAGGGTAATTGGCGGGCCCTGAAGGATCTGGTCACCGGCCGCCTGCAACCGGAACGCATTCTGGAGTTCTGATGCGCCTGCCGGGCCGGATGCTATGCCGCCCGGTGCCTGAACAATTTGCCTCGCAACTGTGCGAAAAGCTTCATCCCCATGGTTTCCATCCCTTCCGGGCGTCCGACCAGGGCCCAGGAAAGGAGCAGGATGGCGATGTAGGTGACGCCCCCGACGATGACCGTGGCGGCGACCGCGAGGATCGACAGCGATTGGCGCAGGGCATCCGGCAGCAGCAGGATGGCCGCCGCCATGCCGGCTGTCGCCAGGGCGATGCGCCAGGGGGCGATCAATTGCGCGATGATGCGCAGGCCGACGAGCTTGCGGACATAGCCCATCGTCACGACCATCAGGATCGCGTTGGTCGCCACGCGGCCGATGACCGCACCCGCGACACCGAATGTCCAGATCAGGCCGATCAGCAACGGGATCTTGATCGCAACTTCGACAAGGCGCTGTCGCAGGAAGATGGAGGTGCGGTCCATCGCCATCGCCATCGGGTCGAGCGGCGATACCCAGACGACGAAGATCGGTGCGATCGCGAGCCAGCGCAGCATCGGGATCGCGGTAATCCAGTTCGGCCCCAGCACGACGGGCACGACCTGATCCGCGATCAGGCTCAGCCCCACCATGCCCGGCGCCGCGATGGTCAGCAGCGTCAGCGATATGCGCTGATAGGCCCGCGCCATGCGTTCGCATGAGTCCTTCATCGTCACGAAGCCGGCCATCAGCGGCCGCATCGCCGGCGCCACCAGCACCTGTTCGGGCACGGACGACAGGTCGGCCGCCATCGAGAAGTGGCCCAGATCGGCCTTGCCGATAAAGCGGCCCAGGATCAGCTTGTCGGATTGCCAACTGAGGGCGCCGAGCGCCTGCGCGAGGCTGGCCCAGCCTAGAAAACCGGCAAAGCTGCGCCACCGGACAAGGCTGAGCCGTGGCCGGAAGGGCGCAAAGAAGTAGGATTGCACCATGCTGGCAACCGGCGTGACCACCGTTCCCATCGCAATCGCCCAATAGGAATGGGTTGCGATGGCAAGGCTGGTGGCGACCGAAAAGCCGCACAGCTTGCTGACGATCTCGATCACCAGATCGCGCCGGAAATCGATGCGCCGGGCATATTGCACCATGGCCGGACTTTGCAGACCGCGCGTGATCGGGGCGAGCGCCAGGAACAGGATCAGCGGCACCAGCCGCGAATCCGAATAGGCATAGGAAAACGGTACCGCGGCCAGCGCGATCACCAGCGCCAGCAGGCCGCCGCGCATCAACCCGATGGTGAAGGCGGTGTTGAGATGGCTGCGGCCGACACGGTCGAGCCGCACCATCGATTGCGAGATGGGCAGTTCCGACACTGCTTCGACGATGAAGATCAACGTCATCGCCACCGAGATCAGCCCGAAATCCTGCGGCGACAGGGTACGCGCCAGGACGATCAGCGTCGTGAAGTCGATCCCCCGCGCCGCCAGGCGGGACGCCATCAACCATGCCACGCTGCCCGCCGTACGCCGGCCGACGCCAGGGCGCGGCTGCTCGGGCACCGCCTTTTCCGTTTCTGTAACTGCCGTCATCGCCCGCCTTATCCCGATTCCAAACGCTCATGGTCCAGCAAACCATGGCGGCCGCCCGGCGACTGCGTGGCGAACTTCAACTACCCAATCAATCGAGACGTTTGAACGGTGCCCGATGCAGGAACCTGCGCAGTAGGACGGAATGCCAGCGGCTGTCGATTGCCGCCTTCACCGATTTCAGCGTGCGTCTCGCCCGCATGGCGGGTGAGGGATCGGCATATTTTGGATCGATGTCCCGGCTGTCGGTCAGCGTCAGGTAGCGTGTGAAATAGGGGTGGGCTGCCAGAAAATCCGCATAGACCTTGCGATAGCGAGTGCCCCAAGGCCCCTTCAGGGAGTTCCACGGCTTGGCCGGACCGGTGAAATGGACGATCCTCGGGCGGACGAGATGCTGGCCGTCCGCCGCCTGGAACCATGTCGTGTAGTTGTATTCCGGGCCAAACCGTATGCGATGCTCGCCGATCGCCGCGTTGAGCGCGCTCTGGTCGTGATGCTTGCAGCATTCTGGATGGTTCGTCAGGAAACGAAGCGCCTCGCCGGTATATTCGCGCCATGCGGCACGCGATGCCAACATGATGCCGGCATTCACGTAATCGGTCGGATGCATGATGCCGAGCCGGCTGAGATAGGATGACGGGTTGGCATATTTGCCGCCATTGTTCAGCCGGTCGCAGCCGGCAAGGACCTTGCCGGGGGGGCAGTCATGCGCAACCAGGGGCGCGACCGAACCGGTGATCTGGATGTCGCCGTCCATGTAGAGGATTGTGTCGTACTGCGCCGGGATGTGTGCGTCGAGCACCAGCCGGCCCAGCGTCGAACGTGGAACATGCAGCGAGGGCAGACGGTCCGCGCTGTCCGGGATGAAGGATCTGCTGTCCAGAAACCGGAAGTTGAACCGCGATGCGCCGAGTGCGGTTCGAATCGCGGCCTGCTCGTCATCGGGTATGTCGATCAGGTAGATAATGATGTCGGCGATCGCGACGACATCGGGCTGCGCAGCGAGTTGCGATGCGGCGATCAGGCTTTGCACCAGATAGCCCCGGTCGGTCACGAAGGTGATGACCCGGTCGATGCCCTGCCGATTGCATTCGGGCGTACCCAGGGGCAGGTTGTCCACGATAAAACTCCTGCTTGGCGCAGCGGCTGAAAATACGAGAGGCCTGCATGGCGGGCGGTTACCGCGGTGCAAACGCCAGCTTTACCGATGCTTAGCCATGTTGCTTGTGATGGCGGGAGGTCAAGATTTCGTGACCTGTGTGAAAATGATACGCTGAATGTGCTTTTTCCTGCAGCACGACCTATCAAGCCACCTCCGGTCGGGATGGCGTTGCGGGGGAGGCAATGCTATTATCGAGACCTCGCAAAGGATTACGTCGGCAGATCGTTGGTGAAATCGATCCAATGCCTGTCTTTGGCCGCCGGGTGATCGGCGTGACGCCGAACACAAACGGAAATCGCGGCCGGGATCGGGCCGAACTCAGGGGCTGCAATGGTCGTTCTCGGAATTTTCTGGCTGCTGTTCTTTGCCGCGGCCATCGCGGATGTCCGGTGGACGCTGTACCTGTTCTTCAGCAGCCTCGCTTTCGGATCGCTGGCGATCCTGCCCGTCAATCTGACGGGGGGTACGACGTTCCTGCCCCTGACCGCCTGCGCAGGACTGTTGTGCATCAAGGCCTTTCTGGCATCCGGTCGGCCCCATCTGCTGGTCGACGGGCTGATCGACTATAACAAGCTGGGCCTGCTGACCGCGTTCATGGCCTTTGCATTGGCGGTCACCTACACCGCGCCCTTCCTGTTCAGCGGGGCGCCGGTCATGGGTCTGAACAACATCCGGCGCAGCGCACTGGGTTTCGGTTCGGGCAATATCACCCAGCCTTTGTACCTGCTGTCCTCCTTTGCGATCACCATATCGATCTACCAGCTGCTGTTGCAGACCGACACGCGCCGGCTGGTCTACAAGGCGATCTTCGTCGGGGGTGTCGTGGCGATGTTCGCCGGCCTGCTCGACATGGCAACCGCCGGCACAGGTCTGCTCGCTCCGCTGCGTACCGCGACCTATGTGATCATGGACGGCGACGATGTCGGCGGCATGCGCCGGGTGATCGGCTTCAACACCGAGGCTTCGGGTTATGGCGCATTGGTGCTTTCCTTTGCCTCGATGATCTATTTCATGAAGATCGGCCAGGCGCTGGGCGGTGTCTATGCAAAGCTGGAGATGCCGCTGGCCTTGATGCTGGTCCTGTTGACCGTGCTATCGACATCGTCCGCCGCGTTTCTCGGCCTGGCTGTGTTCGGTTTGATCGCGGTCGGCAGCAACGTGCTGGCGCTGCGGCACGGTGCGGATGAGAAGCGCGCGGTCATCGAATTGCTGTTCATCGGCGCCGCGATCCTGTGCTGCATCGCGCTGATCATCGCGACGCCCAGCCTGTTCGGCGGGTTGTTCGATCTGGTCGACAAGACCGTGCTGAACAAGACGTCGAGCAGCTCCTTCTCGGAGCGGAGCAGCTGGAACACCGTCAGCCTGGAAGGGCTGTTCGCCACGGGCGGTTATGGCGTCGGGGTGGGATCGACGCGCGCATCCTCCTGGCCGGTCGCGGTACTCAGCAGCACCGGCATCGTCGGTGCCATGCTGATGATCCTGTTCTTCCTGCGGATTTTCACGCTTTCGCTGCGCGGTGCCAGCCATGAGATACGCCGGGTCGTCACTGGCGCGCGCTACAGCATTCTGGTGTGCATGGTGCCCGGTGCGGTCGCCGGCACGCTGGTCGATTTCGGCGCGTATAATGCCGCGCTGTTCGCGATCACGGCTGCGCTGCCCTTCCTGAGTGCCGTCGGCCAGCCTATCCGTCGCTCGCGCCGGGCCATGCATCCGGCCCCCGGTACGGTTTCGATACCAGCGCCGCCTGTGCAAGGTCAGCCCAGCCATCGCGGTCGACGCCGCACCCAGCAGCGCCGTGTGCGTCCGGTTCGTACCTGAGCGGCCGTTTGTAAGCGGGCGAAATCGAACCCCTGTCTCAATCCCGGAAGTAATTCCGGTACATGCGGCGCCTACGGTTCTTCGAGCGCCACTTCAGCAGCAGAAACGCCACGATCAGGACTGCGACAATCGCCGTAACGGTGAGGGTTGAATTGGTAACGGTCACGATGCGTCAAGACCTCTTGCGGCGTGTGATTTGGGATTGGGTGAGGATACTCTGAAACTCCGGTGGATCTGTCTGCCGATCGACGTGCACGGCCCCGATCGGCGGGCGATGCGGCCGGCAGGATGCACAATGTCCGGCAACGTCGATAAATTCCGCCGCCATCCGGAAATCTGCCGCCCGCGCCGAGCCGTGGATCGCATTCAACGCGATAGGGCTTTCAAGGGAAAGGGATTTCTTGCAACTCAGGCAGGTGAGACGGATGGTCTCGCGATGACGGACCGCCGGTACGGGGGCAGGATGTACCGGTTGCACCAGATTGGCCTGCGTCAGGATGTCGAGGATGCGGTAAACGCTGGAGGCAGCCGGATCGGCGGTGGATTTGTTGCTGGCCGTGGCAATCGCGAACATGCGGTCGCGGGTTTCGGCGGTGCTGAGCGGCGCATCCGACCGGGGCGCGGCGCGTGGTGAAAAACGGCCGCGCAGCACCATCTTGCCCATCAGGCCCAGCAGCATCGCCTCCGCGCCATCAGGGCGGCCGCGCCCATGCCAAAGCAGCAGGGTGGTCCCCGCAAATATCAGCGCGCCCAGACCCCCGAGCAGACCGATGGCCAGGACCAGTCCGATCTTGGACAGTCCGGGCGGGGCCAGTTGCAGGGCAGGGAGAACGACCGCGGCCATGGCCATGCAGCCGATGGCGGGCCGGCCGATGGCCTTGACCTGTGCCCAGGCGCTTACCCCGGATAGGCGCCGCGCCGCATCGATGGCCAGGGCGGCCAATACCAGCGCGGCTATCCCACGCGCGGCCGCGATGCCGGGAACCAGAAACAGCCAGCCTGCCGCGATAACCAGCGGCACCTTGACGAGGAAGTCGGTCAACTGACGGTTGAAGATCAGGTTGGATCGCCGCAATGCCAGCGCCAGCGCGTTGAGCGGCGTCCACAACAGCCCCGGTATGCCCGCCAGCGCCAGCCATTGCAGCACGGGTGCGACACTGCGCCACTTGTCATCCAGTGCGAGGCTGACGAGCGGCTGTGCCAGCAACGCGGTGCCGGTCAGAACGGGGAAGCCGACCAGGGCGACTACCGACAACGTCTTCAGATAGGCTTGTTGCAGCCTCTTGGGGTCTTCCCGCACGGCAACGAGCCCGGCCGACAACGGTCCAAGGATCGGCCCGAGCAGCACCTGGCCCGGAATGGAGGCAAGATTGTCGGCCATGGTGAAGCGACCGACGACCGCAGGGATCGCCAGCCAGCCCAGTACCAGCCGGTCGATCTGCCATGCAAAGGCGGAAAAGAGCTGCGCACCGCTCAGCCATCCCAGAAAGTTCCGGAACATGGGCCATTCCCGCAGCGAGAGCGTGGGCAGATAGGGTGCCAGAACAAAGGACAAGCCGGCCGCGATTACCGGAGAAGCGATCGTGCCGATCGCCAGTGCCCAGTAGCTGCCCGTCGCCAGCGCGACCGCGGTCGATGCTGCGAGCGAGCCAAGCTTGCCGAAAATCTCGGTGGCGACGGTGCGCCGAAAATCCAGGTCGCGGCAATATAGCGCCAGCCGGGGATTGCTGATCCCGCGAACGGCAGGCGCGATCGACAGGGCGAGCACAAGCGGCAACAGGCGCATGTCGCCATAGGCGACCGCGAACGGCCAGGCGATGGCACCGATCACGATCGCCAGTACGATGCCGCGCAGCAGGCTGAGCGTGAACGCAGTGTCCATCATCGGGCGCGTAATGTCGCGTTCGACGAGCAGCACCTGTGATACTGGCAGCTCCATGATCGCCTCGACGATGAAGATCAGGCTCATCGCGATACCGATCAGGCCGAAATCGGCAGGCGTGAGCAACCGCGCCAGCACGATCAACGCCAGCAGGTCGATGACCCGCGACAGCAATCGCCCCCCGACCGTCAGGATCGAGGCCAGCGCCGTCCGGTGCGACGCCGTGGCCGTGCCCGTGCCCGTCGCAGCCGTCATGCGCTATACTGCCCCCAGCGGCGGCTATTGGCAGCTATATGACGTTGCGTTTCCGACCATCCCGGCGCACCATGCAAATCATCGGCGACAAGAAACGTGATCGTGACAGGAGAGCATCCCCGCAATGCTGGGTAACGTGCACGCGTATGCGACGCATCCACTTGCATGAACATGATCATGAAGTTGAGCGATGTTGCGTCGTCGCGCGTGATATTTCTACATACCGTCATCATATGCCGCCAGTTTGCACGTACCTGTTCGAATGAATTCGTTAAGCGTATGAAGTAACCAAATATTGACGCTGTTTTTGTATGCCCGCCAAGCTAAGCGACGGTAGATATGTTTACGGCCCCTTTACCTTTCCTCTGCATTGCTGCCTGGAACGACTGGGGAACGACATGCCAATTGCTGCGCAGATGACGAGCGACGATCGCGGTTTCGCGCGCTTTACGGTCGATCTGAACGCCACGTTGCGGGACAAGATCACGCGCCCGCATGATGTGACGATCGAGGATCTTTCACTGACCGGTTTTCGTCTGAGTGGCGCACCGGATCTGCCGGTCGGTGCCTCCATATCCATCGGCTTTGCGGGCATCGGCACGCACCAGGCGCGCATCATGCGCCGGGATGCGGACATATATGGCTGTGAGTTTATCACGCCGATCACGCAGGACATGTTGCACATGGCTTTGCACACGCCGATCGAAGCACCGATCGCCTTTCTGCCGGCGGTAGGAGCACCACGGTCCGACGGCATGCGGGCCACAGCGTCGATTGCGGAACCGCTGCAGCTTGGCGATGCGCCTGAACCTTATGTCGAGCCCTATGCCCCGCGCACCAAGCTGACGATCGCGGTGATCGCAGCCGTGGCGGCATGGGCGGCCGCGATCGGATTATACCTCTCGGTCGCATAAGTCGGCGTCCCGTCGCGGCGCTACCGCTTAATCCGTCAGCGCCGTATTGGCGGCGACCAATGCCTCCGCCCGGCGTACTTCTGCGGCAAAGCCCTGCATGAAGCGGGCGCGGTCGAAGTTCCGGGCGTGGGCGATCGCCACGGCAGGGTCGAAGCTGGGCAACCATGCGTCAAAGCGGTCCATGGCCTCGACCAGCGAGTCCACTGTCTGTTCGTGGAAGTGGATGCCCGTCGCGCCGTCGATCACCGTTTCAGTGCCCCCCCCGCGTCCGAAGACGACCACAGGCCGCCCCGCAGCCTGCGATTCCACCGGGATGATCCCGAAATCCTCCTCGGCAGTGAAGATGAGCGCGCGCGCCTGCGCATAAGCGGCGCGCAGTTCGTCGAAGCGCATGCGTGTCGTGAAGCGAACGTTCGGCCCGGCACGCGCCTTCAGCGCCTCCAGCATCGGGCCATCGCCGATCACGTGCAGCTTGCGGCCGGTGCGGGTAAAGGCATCGACGGCCAGATCGGGCCGCTTATAGGGTACGAGCTGGCTGATCCATACGCATTCGTCGGTCACCGCGTCGCTCCGCTGAAACAGATCGACCTCGACCGGCGGATAGACGACGCTGGCTTCGCGGCCCCAGAATTTGGCGATGCGCCGGCGCACGAACTGACTGTTGGCCATGATGAGGTCGGGGCGCGATGCGCTCATCCGGTCCCACGCCCGCATCCGCGGCGCCACCATCTGCAGATACAGCTTCGCCAGCCGGCCGCTCGCTGCGCGATAGGCGTGATACTGGTCCCAGATATAGCGCATCGGCGAGTGGCAATAGGTGACGTGCACCGCGTCGGGGCGGGTGATAACCCCCTTGGTCGGCCCGGCCTCGCAACTGATGACCAGATCATAGGCGCTGAGATCCAGCGTCTCCAGCGCGCGTGGCATCAACGGCAGGTATTTCTGATATTGCGACCGGGCAAAGGGGAGTTTTGCGATCGATGTGGTGAAGATGCGGTGCCGCTTCAGCGTCTGTGACAACACCGTTTCATCGACGACATGCGTGAAGATGTCGGCATCGGGATAAAGATCGCAGATCCGCTCCAGCACGCGCTCCCCGCCGCGCATCGTCACCAACCAGTAATGGATGATGGCGACCTTGCGTGCCGGACGGCTTTCGGCTTCGCTTGGTATCGTCACAACATTCATGGGTGCAATCCTGTAGATCGGCCGCAACATTCCGGACCAGATCGGCCCGCAGGGCATTGCTGCCCGGCGCATATGTTTACAGCGGCTCTTATTGCGTCAGGGGGAGATGTGAACGCGATTTCCGACGGTTAGGGAAATAATCCTCCGATTTGGCCTTTGCCGCCGGCACTGGGTTCGTGGCGGGAGCAACTATCGGGGCGGCAGGTACGGCGGATATGGCGGGCGGTTCGGCCCGCACCATCGTTTCAGGCGTGCCGCCACCTACCCCGACGCGAGCGGCACCAGCCACGGGCTGTTCCTCCGCACGGCGTGCACCGCCCTCCGCTCCTGCCATCAGCACGCCGGTATCGTCCGGGATCGTCGGCGCCAGGATCATCGGCGGAGCAACTTCGGCCGGGGGCGTCGCAGCGCGGAAGGCCGAGTAATCGTGGAAGCGTCCAGGCAGGCGATAGAAGATATGCTGGCCGACGATGCCGGTCTTGAGCAGCGTCGGCGCCCATTTCGGAAACACATACAGCGTGTGGTAATGCGTCGCCTGTCCCGCTTCGGCGGAGGTCCAGCCGGCCAGAGCGGCCTCGGCAACCTGCACCGCGTTCTTCCATCGCACCGGATTGGGCGCGCGGGCCAAGGACCCGTCGCAGGTGAAGCTGAACTGGCACCCGGTCGGCCGATCCGACCCCTGATAGACGACGTCGCAGATCGTCTTGGGATAGCGGGGATGGCGCAACCGGTTGAGCACCACCTGTGCAACCGCGCGCTGGCCGGCGATCGGCTCACCATTGGCTTCGTAATAGACCGCGTTTGCCAGGCAGGTGGTCGAGCGCTCCAGATCCGCACCCAGCCACGCCGCGACGAAGGGCGGGGCAAGCGGATTGCTGGCGCGGCTGAGCGGCAGTGCGAGGTTGCGGGTCAACGCGTCCTGCGGCGACAATTCGAGGACTGCGCTCGGTATCAGGTCGTCGAGCGCGATGCCGTCTTCCGCCGGTTCGGTGGGCGTAACCGCAGTCTTGGGGGCCTCCATCGGAATGACATCGAGATATTCCCGGTCGTCGTCCATGGTCAGCAATGCAACACCCAGGCCGATCAACAATGCTATCGTCAGCAGCCCCCATAGGGTTGATCTATGGGAGTGGGAAAGCAGCACAAATTGGTCCTTGGACGTCGCGTAATCGCCGCCGTCCATAAACCCGTGGCCACCAGCCGTCCCTCTTTAAGTTATTGTCGATGCAGCCACATCGTATGTTTTCGGGACACGGCGCCAATCTGGCGTGATCTGACGCTATTGGGTATTCCATCGCGCGACGACCGGCACGCCATGGGCCGGCAGAATGTGAATGATCCGTGATGCGCAGCCCCGGCACCTCTCAAGACCAAGACGCCAATGCCCAGCGGAGCGCTACCCACGACCGGGCGGGGGCCGTGCCCGACCACAAGCTCGGGCGAGATAGCGGTGAGCTGGCATGGGCGACGCCGTTGATCGCGGCGCTGCTGATGATGGAGCTGGCGTTGGGCGGGGCGAATGACGCGGTGTCGAGCGGGGTGGCGTCCTTTGCGACCGCGCTGGTGGCGGGGTTCGTTCTGTACCGGTCGCCTGGGGAATCGCGCTTCTGGGGGCGGGCGCGGGTGCCGCTCTGCCTGTTCGGGGGGGCGCTGTTGTGGAGTGCGCTGCCCGCGGTGGTGCCCGTGTCGGTGCGGCCTGCGGCGGACCTGTTCGGGCTGGCGCTGGCGAAGGCGTTGGCAACGACGCTGTTGCTCGTCGCCGCAGCGCTGCTCGCCTATCGGTCTGGCTCGCCCTCCAGGCTGGTGCGGTGGCTCACGATCTTCGGGATCGTCTACATCCTGTATGCCGCAGTGGACGCGATCGACTGGCTGTACGATGCGGCACATGCCACGCGCTATGCCGGAACGCTGGGCAACACCAATGCGGCCGGCATCGTCTTTGCGGTCGTCGCCCTGCTGGCGGGCGGTGTCGTCCTATCGCCGGGCGAGGAAGCCAGGGGGGGCATGGCGCTGCGCCTCGCCGCTTTGGCAGGCTGTGCCGTGGCGCTGATCCTTTGCGCGATGACCGGCAGCCGTAGCGCGGTGCTGTTGGCCGTGCTGTTCGGAGGCGTGATACTGGCGTTGCGGTTGATACGGCGCGATGGCGCGGCCCCGCCGATCGGGGCCGTCGCGATCGGCGCCGTCGCCCTGCTGGGGCTGGTGACGATCGTTGCCCTGATCACACCGATGGCCGATCGATCAAGCTACCTTGCCGCAGATGCCGGCCTGCGCTGGGACAGCATCCGCCATTATGCCGGGGTGGCGTGGAGCAGCCCCGTCTGGGGTTACGGTCTTGGCAGTTTCTTCGAGATCAATCTCCAGACGCTGACGCCCGGCACCGCACCGATCTACTGGAATTTCGGTGCTGCGCATAACGCACCGATCCAGTTGGTGATGGAAGCAGGGCTGCCATGCCTGGCGCTGCTGCTGATCGGTCTGGCCATCATGGCGCGGCAGGTGTTCACCGTCCGGCGCGACTGGTCGTCGGTCGCTGTCCTGTGTGCGATCGGGGCGATCGGCGGGAGCGCGATGATCGACATCGCCCTGAACGTGCCGGCGATCGCCGCGCTGTTCGCGGTGCTGGTGGGCGCGCTATGGGGTTCGGCTCTGGCCGGGCACGTTTCGCTTCGGCGCGCATCGCTTCGCCGGAGGTCAGTGGGGCGCCCGCGTCCGCAGCGCGTAGCGCACCGCCATCGGGGACCCCCCAAGGATCGCGGCCAGCCGATCGTTGAACCGACCGTCTAGTCCCGCCAGCCAGACCGCTTCCTCGATCGCGGCATCGCGCGTCGCGGGGGACAGGGTCTTCCAGTAATTCGCGGCATAGGCCGTGCGCCAGAACCCTTCCGAGGTGAGAAAGGGCGCCGCGGCATAGCTGGCGGCAAAGGCGCGGGTTGCGCGCCGGCTGGGGTTTTGCCCCTCGACCAGTGCGAGCTGCGTATGGAGGAGCAACGTCGCGGCCGCCTGCGGCCGAGCCGCATCGGCGATGGCGAGCATGGCGCGGGCCTGGGCCAGCGCATTCTGCCGGGGTGCGGGTGCGGCGGCTTCGCCTGCCTTGCGCAGCCACAGCGCGGTCAGGCCGATCGCCGCCCGTGCCGGAATCGACCCCGGCGCCCAGGTGCGAGCCTCTGCCAGCATCGCGTCACGTGCCGGTGGGTCGCCATCGGCCGCCAGGGCAACCGTCGCGACCCGCCGCTCCGCCGCGATCGACAGACCCGATACGACCAGCGTGACCGCCGCAGCGGCCAGACAGGCGGTCTTCAGGACCTGCACCGCGCCTGCGCCTTCCTATTCGTTGTAATAGGACGAGTAGCGGGCAGAATAATACAGGCCGCCCATCGCCTCCGACCGGTGATCGACCATCGTCATCACCGCGCCCAGCACATGACCCTGGCCATGCTCCAGCCCTGCAAGCGCAGCGTCGACCGCGGCGATCGGCGTCGCGTTCCACTTGATGACCAGCATCACCGCATCGGCCAGACCGACCAGCGTACGCGCGTCCGCGATGCCCAGCAGCGGCGGGGTGTCGAGGATGACATAATCATAGGCGGCGCGTGCCTCGGCCAGCAGCGCTTCCATCCGGCCGCTGCCGAACAGATCGGTGGGGGTGAACAGCGACCCTTGCACCAGCAGCATGTCCAGCCCCTCGACCTCGTCGCGCACCACCGCCTTTGCCATGGTGGTACGGCCTTCCAGCACGTCGGTGAGGCCGGTTTCCACCGTGCGGTCAAGCGCGCGCAGAACCCCGGCGCGGCGCACGTCGCAGTCGATCAGCAGGACGCGGTCCCCGCTCATCGCCATGACGCGCGCCAGCGACAGCGAACTGGTCGTCTTGCCCTCGCCGGGCAGTGTTGAGGCCAGTGCGATCACCCGCGCGGGTTCCGCCTGGTCGGTCGTCGCGATGAACGAGCGGACTGCGCGGTAAGCCTCGGCATAGACGGTCATCGGCTTGGAGACGAGCGTCCTGGCCGGGTTGGTGGTGCGCTTGCCGCGCAGCCGCGACCGGCCGGGCAGCCGCGGGATGGAGGCGACGAACGAGAGGCCGAGCAGCGTCTCGATGTCCTCCGGCTTGCGGATGGTCGAGCTCAGGCCCTCGGACAACAGCACCGCGCCCAGACCGACGACGATGCCGATCAACAGCCCCGCCGCAGCGAACGCCTTCACCTTCGGAAAGGTCGGACGTGTCGGAACCGTTGCATTTTCAACGATGCTCGCCTGCGGTGCCGATACACGCTGTGCCTGGGTCGATTGCTGCGCGGCCTGGGCCAGACGGGTGTAGGCCGTACGTTTCGCCTCGGCATCGCGCTCCAGGCTGCCCGCCATGACGGAGGCCTGATCGTCGCGTGCCACGCCCCGCTGCAACGTATTCAACCGGCCCCGCAAGCTGTTGGCCCGCGCTTCCGCCGACAGTGCCTGGCTGCGCAGCCCGCCGACGACGCGCTGCGCCTCCTGCTTGATCTGTTCGTCGAGCGACTCGATCTGCTGGGCGATCTGCACCGACAAGGGATAGCGCGGGCCATAGCGTGCGCTCAGTTCGGCACGCCGCTTCTCCGCCTCGGTACGCTGGCGCCGGAGATCGGCGATGACGCTGGACGACAGCACCGCCGAAATGGCGTCCGTACCGCCGGTCGCGCTCTGCCGTTCGGCCACCGACAGGGCGGACCGTGCCGCAGCGGCCTCGGACTCCGCGGTGGCGAGCTGCATCGACAGCGGCGCGATCTGCTGGTCGGTGATGGTGCCGGCCTGGCCGGTCTGGCTGATGCCGCTCTGCGCCCGATAGGCGGCCAGGCGCGCATCGGCGGCCTGTACCTCGGCACCCAGTTCGCGCAGCCGATTCTGGATCGACGTCGACTGCTTGGCCGCCGTGCCCATCAGATTGTCTGCCGTGCCAGCGACATAGGTGCTGGCATAGGTGTTGGCGATCTTGGCGGCCTTGGTAGGATCGACGGAGCGGATGCCGATATGGACGAGATAGCTCTTCTCGTCGCGGTTGATCTTGAGGCTGTCCAGTACGTTGCTGGTCGCACGCTCGATCGCGGTTCCGGCAGGACCTTCGCCGGCAAATTCCGGATCGCGGTTCAGGTCAAGCTGCGTGACGACTTGGCGCGCGGTGTTGCGCGATCCGATCACCTGCACCTCGGTATTGACCGCGGTCTGATCCGCGGGCTGTTCCGTGCCGTTGCCGAAGTCGAGCGGGGAGGCCGCGTTGGGCGTGATCCGCACCTTGGCAAAGGCGTCGTATTTGGGCGTCAGCATCAGCGCCGTGCCCAGCGCAATCGCAAAAACCGTCAGCGCGCAGGCGACCACGATGATCCAGCGGCGCCGGATGGCATCACCCACCGACCGTAAGGTGACCGCACGTCGCCCCAGATGACGTGACTGGTCGAAGCGGCTGGCATCGTCGTGCTCGGCCTGCGGGGAATGTCTATTCATACGGTCGCGAAGGTCCTTTGGGCGACGCCAGCATCAACGCTGGAGAACGACGGAAAACAGCGCGCGCGTCTCGTCGAACGATTGCAGCGCGGCCGAACCCGATGTGGAGCGGTTGTCCCGGCCGACCAGCAGTCCCAGACCGACATTGCGGTTGAGCAGATACCGGCCGCCCGCGCTGTAGCGCAGGATCTTGGACTTGCCGCTGTTGTTGACGAAATCGTCCTGCTCATAGCCGATCTGTGCGTTCAACAGCACGTTGCGGTAGAGTTCGTGGTCGACGCGCAGCGCCGCGGCGGTCGCGAAGAAGCCGCTGCTCGTGCCGAAGAAGCTGTCCTGCACCGTGCGGCGCACGTTCAGGCCGATGGTGGTGAGTTGCGTCATGAAATATTCCAGACGCGCTTCGGCCGCGAGGCCCGAAATATCCTGATAGATCCGGGCATCGTAGTTACGGCTGACATAGCCGATGCCGATGCCGCCACGGATCAGCGACGACAGGTCGAAGCTGGCCCCACCGATGATGCTGAATTCCTTGGAATCGCGATTGGCGACACCGATCGACAGCGGGCGGCGATAATCGGTATCGACGAAACCGCCCTGGAGGAACACCGACGTATCGGGCGACACGGCATATTCGCCGCGGGCGGTGGTGCGGAACAGCGTCTGATCGCGATTGGCCTGGCTGATCCGTGCACCCGAAAAGGCACGCACGTCGGAAAAGCTGAACTCGTCGACCGTGACCGCCACCTGGCCACGAATCCGCGATCCGGCAAAGGCGCTGCCGACGCTGGCGGTGGTCTGCTGGAACTGGATCGCCTCTGCGGCATCCTGCGGCGAGGCGGCAGACGAACGCGGCTCCGTGGCGCGGGCGGTGCGCAGCAGGCCGTTGAAGGTCAGCGTGCGCGTCGCATCGAGGCGGCCATTGGCATCGATCGTGTAGTTGGTCTCGTTCCGGGGCGTCTCGCTGGCGAAGCGGCGCAGCCGCGCCCCGGCGCTGAGATTGAATTCGTGCGTGGCCCAGTTGCTGTTGGCGGCGACCGACGGTGCGATGATCGCATAGGCATCGCTCTGCTTGTCATTCTCGATCTGATAGGCGTTGTCGGTGAAACCGCCGCTCAGTTCGAGGCGCGGATAGACCAGGAACGATCCGGCCCGAATCCCTTGTGCCTGATATTCCGGCCGTTCGCGCTGAAGGACGCTGACGTTCCGGCCGCGGTCATATTCGAGCGGAAGGTTGGGGAGGATCAGATTGTCCTCGATCGTTTGCGCCTGTGCTGCACCGAGGGCGAGCGGCATGGTCAACACGCCCATCAGGGCAACAAGGGGCAGCCGCATCAAATTACCTGTCATGGAAGGCATGGATCAGAAGGTCGAGTAGTTGGAGGTGCCACCACCACCGATACCCACCACCGGACCCTGCGCCAGGGTTCCTGCACTGCCCCCGGGGGCCGCAGTACCATAGGGATCGCACCGGATCGCCCGGCTGAGTACGTCACGAAGGGCCAGCGTGATCGGCTTTGCCTGACGCGGCGTGCCCAGTGCCTGGCGGAGTGCTGCCACCACCACACGGCAGTTTTCCTCGCTCTGATCGACCGTATAGGCGATCTGCGCTTCCGCCTGTTCGCGGCCTGCCGCCGCTGGAACGCCCGCGATGGTGCGCATGATATCGGTGTACAATGCGATGACGTTCGGATCGTTCGCGGCCAGTGCCGGCAACGCAGGTGCAACCGGAATCTGCGCGGCACCGCTACCCCCGATGACGGACATCGTGGCCGCCATTCCCAGGAAAAACTTTCGCATGGCTAGTCCCCTATTTAAGCAGCCCCTCCCACACATCGAACCAAACCACAATCTCAACGGGTTGTGATTTCGTCCAATTTTGGAACGGAAGAACCCCGCTCACAAAGTGCGCAAGCGACTTGAAAGTTCCCTGCTAATAGTTCCCGGAAACGCCGGCTGTAAAATAATCGATCAGAACAACCGCTCGCGGATACGAATAGTATCACCGGGGCGCACCCTCAGATCCGGAGAAAGATCTACCTTTTCCTCGGTGCTTTCTCCGGCATGCTTTATGACGACGGACTTCTTGCTTGCCCGGTAGGTAAATCCTTCGGCGGTCGCCACGGCATTGAGCACAGTCAGTCCGGAAGAATAGGGATATTCACCGGGCTTGTTGACTTCACCAAGGATGTAATAGGGGCGGAACGTCAGAACATCTATGCTGACCCGCGGCTGGCGAAGATAGCCATCGGCCAGCTTTTCCTGGATGGTGGCGGCAAGACTGGTGGTATTGACGCCTGCTGCATCGACGTCGCCGATCAGGGGCAGCGACAACCGGCCATTGGCATTGACGAAAAATTCGCCGGAGAGCGACGGTTCGTCAAAGATGATGACGCGAACCTTGTCCGCCACGCCGAGCGTGTAGTCGTTACCGGCCGATACGGGCGTGGCCTGCCCCGCTTCCGCGCGCGCCACCGCTGCACGGGCAGGGCTGGCGGCGGTGGTGGTGGCAGGGTCGGCGGTGGTGGTGCCGGGCGTTGCCGTGCGCGGCGCGGTCATCTGACCGGATGCGAGCGCAGGATGTGCACTCGCCAGGCTCGTTAGTGCGACCAAGGCCATCAAGATACGCATACGCAAAAGCTTCCGTTGAGTGACGCGCCATTATTGATCGCAGCAAGCAACCAGCGCCCGACGGGGAGGCAACCGGTTTTCACAATCCAATATGATGTGATTTTTCACGTTCTTATCATCCTTGTCGAGCGGGCGGCAAGGCCAAAGCCCGCTGCTCTGTCCATCCTTGGGACAGGAACGACTTGGTAACCATTGACGCTAACCGTCGATCGGTACGCTTCGGTAACCTCCAGCCGATACGCTCGGGTAATCATGAGCGATTGCAACATCCTGGCAACAGGCGCGGCAACGCGTCGGGGACACCGATCCAGCGGAGGGCTGTTGCCCCGCCGGACCATGCGATCGGTCGCTTTCGCGGCCGGGCTGATCGGCCTGTGGGTATTTCCCGCCACGGCGCGCGGGCCGCAGGCTTCTTTCATGGCGCTTGCGCAGGAGATTACCCCGCCCAAGGGTTTCGCCGCGATGTGCGGAGCGCAGCCCGAACTCTGCACCAATGCCGGGTCGATCCATGCCGGGGCCGGCATCGATGACGGCATCCTCGAAAATCTGCATGTGCTGGACCGGATCAACCGCCGGACGAACCGTGTCGTGCGGCAGGAAGCGGACACCCGCACCTATGGCCGTGCCGATCTTTGGATGCCGGCGGGAGCGCATGCCAAGCCGGTCGGCGACTGCGAAGACATCGCGATCGAAAAGCGGCAGCAGCTCATCAAGGCGGGCTTCCCTGCCGATCGACTGTTCCTTGGAGTGGTGCATGCCCGGCGCCTTGGCCTGCATGTCGTGCTTGTGGCGCGCACCTCGTCCGGCGATCTGGTTCTGGACAGCCGGGCCGATGCGATCCGGTCGTGGCGCGACGTGCCCTATACCTGGATAGGCGCGCAGTCCGGGCAGGAGCCGTTGCGCTGGTTCGGGATCGACAATCTTTCCTGACCATAAATTACGGCTCATGCCGCCGTATCTGCGGCAATGCATTGTCAACGCTATCTTAAACACGTGGGCCTAATTCTGATCCAGCAATCTTTGCTGGATTATCAATGCGTAACCTTCGACCGGCTTTTGGGATACTTGGCCTCCTCCTGCTTGGCGGGTGCGGCGGTGGAAGCGGCGCCGAGGAGGACGTTGCGGCAGACCCCACCGGGGTCGTCGTGGTGCCCGCACCTGCGCCCACACCGACCCCGACACCCGCGCCTGCCGCTCCGACACCGGTCGGGCCCAACACGATGGTTCTGGGCGCGGCAACGGCATTCGGGCAGCAGGCCTGGGATTTCTCGATCTTGCAAACGGCGCGTTCGATCGGCGTCATGGCAGTGCGCGACGGTGTCGCCTGGACCGAGATCGAAAAGACGCCGGGTGTGTACCAGTTCACCTCGCCCGGGTCGAAATGGATGGAAACGGTCATCAACAACGGCTTTCCCGTGACGCTGCTGTTCGACGACACCAACCCGCTTTATGATGGCGGCAAGACGCCCCATACCGATCAGGGGCGAGCGGCCTATGCCAAGTACATCGTCGCGACGCTGGATCGCTTTCCCAAGATCAAGACGATCGAGATCGGCAACGAATACAACGCTTTCAACTTCGTCAGCGGCCCTGTGCGCGACGAAGGCTATGGCGCCAGGCAGCGTTATTATTTCGAGACGCTCAAGACGGTGTACCGCGCGGTCAAGGCATCGCACCCCGACGTGAAGATCCTGGGCGGCGCGGGGATGGCCATACCGGTGGGCTATTTCAAGCCGCTGTTCGGCATGGGTGCGCTGGATTACATGGATGGCATCGTCGTGCATCCCTATACCACCGATCCGGAGCAGCTTGCCAAGCAACTGGGCGTTCTGCGCGCAGCAATGGGTGCCGCAGCCAAGCCGATCCATGTCACCGAGTTTGCGCAGGAACTCGACAGCATACCGGACACCGCCAATTATCTGGTGAAGAGTATCGCCGTCATGGCGAGCGCGGGTGTGGCGGAAGCCGATTGGTATGCGCTTCGCCAACAGGGTGGCCCGTCCAACATCTGGTACAAGAATGTCGCTCTGGCGAGTTTTGCCGGCGATCTTCTGCCCCCAGGGCAGGCGTTCAAGGTGATGTCGCAACAGGTTCTCGCCAAAGGTGCGGGACGCCGGATCGCGGTGGACGATTTCACCTACGCCTATCAGTTCGGCCAGAACGCGATGGTGGTATGGGGCGAACCGCGTTCGCTCAGCGTGAAGGTCCCGGCGCGCTTCTACAATGCGCAAGGGCTGGAGATCGCCGCACCTGCCGCGATCGAGCAGCGTTCGCCGATCATCATCGTCAGCGATCAGCCTCTGGCTTACGGCCAGAATGTCAGTTTCGGCGATATCAGGCTGGTTGCGGACAGCTATGACCAGTTCGATTTCACCAACTCCCTGTCCGGTGAAACCCGGTTCGAGGGGCCCTGGTCCTATTTTTCCTATGCCGTGCGCCGCCAGGCCTATGACATGGCCTATACCCAAGGCGGAGGCGAGATCAGCAGTTCCGACTGGATGCCCTATATCGGCATCGACTGGCTGCGACCGTTCAACATCAACGCCAATACGGTAGGTCCGGTGGACTATAATACCGGGGGCTCACCCGACGCATACAAGGCGGTGCTGCGCTATACGTCGCCGCATGAGGGGCGCTTCGACATTCAAGCGGTCTGGGACGTCGTGGAAACGTCGGATGACGGCATAGACCTGCAGGTTCAGGTCAACGCGCAAACCGTGTTCGCAACGACGGTTGCCCGCCACTACGACATGAACCTGAAGAACCTGTCGATCAAACAGGGGGATATCGTCTCGGTCGTTGTCGGGCCGAACAAGAATGCGATCGGAACCGACACGACGAAATACCGGATCAAGATATACCGGACCTCGTAACGGCGATGATGTCCACCGGGGAGATCGCATCAAACCCGGTGGTGCCGTTCCTGCAGGTATGGCGTCAAAAAATCGTCGCGATGATGCACGCCCACAGCGCCGCCGCAATCGGCAGTGCCAGCAGCACGCCATGCGCGCCAAAGGGATGCTGTTCAGCATCAGGGTAATTGAAAATGCGCATCCTGTCCTCTCCCAGCGTTTTCGCCTTGGATGGTTAACGTACCAATTCGGGAATGGGGTTCAAGAGGCCGCCGGTAACATATTTCAGGGTTATGACGTGGGGGAGCCGCGCGAAACGCGAATGTACGGGTGGTTCCGATCCGGACGCTTTCCGGCAACTCGTGGCGACCGAAATCACACGATCGTGATTTGATGCTTGATAATGCTTAATGAAACGTAAACAGGCATTCAGGGGATGAAGCTAGGGAGAGTTTTATAAAATGTCTGGTGAAGGTTGGAAGCGGACGAAATTTCGCTCTGTAGTCCTGCGTGTGCAGGGGTCGCGCTTCCTTTCTGATCGCATGCGTCGGTTCCTGTTGAATTTCATTGGCGCAAAGATCCACCCAACGGCGACGGTTCGCCACTCATGCTGGTTGGCCTCGGCGGATGTGGTCATGGGTCGAAATGCAATGCTCAACAGCTTTGCCCGCTATGACGGTTCGGCCCGGTTGACGATTGAAGACAATGCCCGTGTCGCCTCTGGTGTCACTTTCACCACCAGTTCTCATCCTTTTGGTGATTGGAAGCGCCGTTCCTCCCCTCTGATCATCGTGGCGCCCATCACCATCAAGGAAGGATCCTGGGTGATGGCGGATGTGACGATCAACCAGGGCGTGACGATTGCCGAAGGATGCATGATCGGCGCGAAGGCGCTGGTGGTGGAAGATACCGAGCCGCATGGCATGTATCTGAACATGGCAAGCCCAGGTGGTGCGGTACGCGCAAGGCGCTACAAGGACTTGCCTGTCGGAAAGGTGGACGCGCACGTCGGCAGGGTGCCGGCACCGGTACAGCTTTCGGTCGTAAACTGATCATCATGGCCGGGAGGATGGCGATCCCGCCATCCTTGCGGCTCGACGATCGTCATCATGGACCATGACAGTTAGGAAGCGTCATGGATATGCCTGACGCTCTGCACCGCTTGCCCGCCCGGTTGCTCTTTTCGTTGTGCGGATCGGGTCTGTGGTTGGGGACGCTGTTCTTTGCGGCTTCGTTGACGCCGAGCCTGGTGCCGCGTGGGGCGCTGCTTCAGGGGTTGTTGTCCGGCGTTGCCTTTGCACTTGGATATGGCATCGGCGTGGCGCTCAGGGCGGGGTGGCGGTTTTTGCATTTGCCGGCATGGGACGAGAGCCGGATCGGGCGGTGGGCCAAGATCGGGGCTGCTCTCGTTTGCGTCGTGATCGCCGGCTTCTTCCTGTGGCATGCATCCGCGTGGCAGAATTCCGTCCGCCTGCCGATGGGCATGGATGCGGTGGATAGCGCGCGGCCGATGCTGGTCGGGGGCGTGGCGGCATCGATCGCGGTCGTGGCGATCCTGTTGGCGCGGGTGTTCAAGGCGATGGCACGCGGCGTCACGCACCTGCTGGACCGCGTGGTGCCGCGACGGGTATCAGCGATCGCCGGGATCGTTGTGTCGCTGATGCTGTTCTGGGCGATCGGCAACGGCGTGTTGCTGCGTGCGGGGCTTCGTGCGCTCGACTCCTCCTATCGGCAGCTCGATGCGCATGTCGAGGACGGGCTGGAACAGCCCGTGGATCCCCGCAAGACCGGCAGCGATGCCTCGCTGCTGCGCTGGGCGGATCTTGGGCGCATGGGGCGTGAGGCCATCTCGGTCGGGGCGACGGGCGCGCAGATCGCGCGCTTTACCGGGCAGCCGGCAATGGAGCCGCTGCGCATCGATGTCGGCCTGCAATCCGCCGAAACGATCGAGGCCCGCGCCGTGCTGGCCCTGGCCGAGATGCAGCGGGTCGGGGCGTTCGAGCGCTCCGTGCTGGTCGTGACGACGCCGACCGGGACGGGGTGGCTGGATCCTGCAAGCCAGATGCCGCTGGAATATCTCCACCGCGGCGACGTGGCGACGGTGGCCGTGCAATATTCCTATCTGCCGAGCTGGCTGGCACTGATGGTAGAGCCGACCTACGGCGCCGACACCGCCCGTGCGCTGTTCCGCAAGGTCTATGACCATTGGCACCGCCTGCCGCGCGACCGCCGGCCGCGCCTGTACCTGCATGGTTTGAGCCTGGGTGCGCTCAATTCGGACCTGTCGGCCGATCTGTTCGACGTGATCGGCGATCCGCACCAGGGCGCGTTGTGGAGCGGTCCTCCCTTTCAGAGCCGGACATGGTTGCAAGCGACGCGGGAGCGTGTGCCCGGATCACCCGCCTGGTTGCCGCGGTTTCGCGACGGATCGGTGATCCGCTTCACCGGACAGGGCGACGCGGTGCAACAGGCACCGGCACCCTGGGGGCCGATGCGGATCGTCTATCTGCAATATGCCAGCGACCCGATCACCTTTTTCGAGACGCGGTCCGCGTTTCGCCCTCCCGCCTGGTTGAGCGGGCCGCGCGGGCCGGACGTATCCGCGTCGCTGCGCTGGTATCCGCTGGTGACCTTCCTGCAACTGGGACTGGACATGGCGATCGCGACGACGCCGCCGATGGGGCACGGCCATGTCTATGCCCCTGAGGATTATGTCGATGCCTGGACCGCGGTGACCCAGCCGCAGGGATGGACACCGCCTGCACTTGCCCGGCTGAAGCGGCATCTCGCGCGACGCATCGAAATGGAGGCGTTGGCGAGCTCATCATAATAGACATGTGGCATGATGGAGCGGGGCATTTGCGGCTGCTTCTGGTGCGACGTGACGCGGGCTGGGCCGATGGCAGCGACTTCAACCGGTATGGCCGGTGTTTGACAGGCAGCAAAGTCTTTACTGTAATGGTATAGACGCCGCTTATGTCGCTGGACCCTTGTAAAATTGATTATATTGTTCCGTGCCGTTAAAGTGCATTGTCGATTCTATGGCACGCTGCGCGGGATAAGCGTTGATGTGGAAGCATGGAGATTCTCTTCCTATGCCTTCACCGACGCGCTGCTCGCATTCCTGATATCGTGTATGTTCATTTTCGGTAGAGTGCTTTTACCGAACGACCTTCGGGTGCCTGAAGCAGTGCGTCATGCGGCCAGGATATTCGCCGGATCATCCTTCAGCCTGTATCTGATACATTGGCCGATCATCATCGTCATGCATCATGCCGGTCTGCGTGCCGGAGAGGATGTGTCGATGTTTCTCGCGATCCTGACCTTGCCCGTGGCAGCAGCTTTGATCGTGGCGCCCTGTATCGAAGGTGTCGCCGTGCAGAGGTTGAAACATTGCGTGGCAATGGCGGTCGAGCGAAATACCTGTCGCCGGCCGATGATCAATCAGGTCGATCGTATCGACACGGGCAACGACCATACCTGCGACGGAGCCGTGAAGGCAGTGTCCTGACGATCGAGTCCTTCTTGTGTCGTGCAATGCTTGCGAGGATGTTCCGTCATGATGTCGACACGGCGCCGGACAGGCGCCGCCCGCCCGCATCTCAATCCTTCATCAACTCGCGAATGCGTGCGGCCAACGCATCGACGGCAAATGGCTTGGTCAGGATCTGCATACCGGGCTCTAACTGGCCGTTGCAGATGACGGCGGTTTCCGCGTAGCCGGTGATGAACAGCGTCCGCAGGTCGGGGCATACCGCGTGGCCGGCATCGGCCATCTGGCGTCCGTTGACCCCGCCGGGCAGGCCGACATCGGTGACCAGCAGATCGATCCTGGTATCGGAGCGCAGGATCCTGAGGCCGGCGACACCATCGGTCGCCTCGATCACGCTATAGCCAAGATCGCCGAGCACGTCGGTCCTCTGCCACGCTGACCAGGGAGCGGGGCGCGGCAAGCCATTTTGGTGCACGCACCAGCCGTGCGAGCAGCATGGCTTGTCGTCGCTTCGCCTTCGCGGCGCTGATCGGTCTGGCGGATCCACCGGCCATATCGATTGCCGGCGTCGCCAGCCGGCGGGCGGTCGGGTAGCGGACCGCCGGCGTATCTCCGTCTGGCGGAGCCGCATCTGATGCCCGGCCCCACAAGCCATGGTCCGGCCGGGCAGCCTGTCACCGATCAACCACCCAGCAACACTTCGTAACTTGACCCCTCACGACCCACGCCCCAATCGCGCTTGCGAGTAATTAGCAATATCAGGGGTTGGGGGATTATGAAGACGCTCGTCGTGACGGCGATCATGCTGGCCGCGTCCGGTCATGCGATGGCGGTGGCGCAGGTCGGGGCACAGGTCGGGGCACAAGGCGGACCCGTCACCGCGCAGCGCAGTGGCGAGGACAGCGAGGCACCCGCCAGCACCGCGCAGCGCGACATCCGCGCGACCGGACCGTCCAGCCAGTCGGGTGAAATCGTCGTCACCGCCGCAGGCTTCGAACAGAAGATCGAGAATGCACCGGCGAGCATCAGCGTCATCCGGCGTGACGAGCTGGAAACCGAGCGGTTCAACAATCTGGCCGATGCGTTGGTGGATGTGGAAGGTGTCGATGTAGGCGGCACCGCGGGGAAAACGGGCGGGCTGAACGTGTCGATCCGCGGCATGCCAAGCGACTATACGCTGGTGCTGCTCGACGGGCGGCGCCAGAACGCGCCGGGCAACGTGACGCCCAACGGGTTCGGGGAGACGTCGACCAGCTTTCTGCCGCCCCTGTCGGCGATCGAGCGGATCGAGGTGGTGCGCGGGCCGATGTCGACGCTGTACGGATCGGACGCGATGGGCGGCGTCATCAACGTCATCACGCGTAAGGTGGGGGATCGCTGGGTCGGCACCGCGACCGCGGACGCGACGATCCAGGGCGATGGCGATTTCGGCAACACCTATTCGGGCAACGCCTTTGCACAGGGGCCGCTGGTCCGCGACCTGATCGGCCTGTCGGTACGCGGCAGCTATCTGCGGCGCGATGCCTCCTCGCTGAACTATACCGACGTGAACGGCAATCCGGTGGAGGTGAGCGCGCGGGGGCCGAGCCCGGTCGAGGCGGACATCTACACCCTTGGCGGGCGCCTGTCGGTGACGCCGGCGTCGAACCACGACCTGTGGCTGGAATATGACCGATCGCACCAGCGCTACGACAATGCGGACTCGCAGCTGGGCACGGGCACGGTGCAGGGCGGTTACGGCCCCGAGATGCGCTTCGTGCGCGACCAGTATAGCGCCGCGCACAATTGGCGGGCAGGCTTTGGTACGCTGGAGACGACGGTGACGCGCAACGCGACCGAGACGTTCGGCCGTACCATCCCGCCCGGCACGCCGGGCCGCACGCCCGGTGACGAGCGTGCGCTGCGCGCGACCAACACCATCCTGGACTCCCGCCTGATTTCGGAGGTCGGGCCGGTGATCTTTACCGCAGGCGGGCAATATTGGTGGGCGCGGATGACCGACGGCGTCGCGCCGCGCGACTATGCCTTCGACCAGTGGGCGGGCTTTCTGGAGGCGAGCTGGAAGATCGCGGAAACGTTCACGCTGACCGCGGGCGGGCGTTATGACGAACACACCACCTTCGGCGGCAAGTTCAGCCCGCGCGGCTATGCGGTGTGGAACGCGACGCGCGGGATCACGGTGAAGGGCGGCGTGTCGCGCGGGTTCAAGACGCCGCAATTGAACCAGATCACGCCGGGCATCGTCGGTTTCGGCGGGCAGGGCACGATCCCGCAGATCGGCAGCCCGAACCTGGGACCGGAGACGACGACATCGAGCGAACTGGGCGTGTATTTCGACACGTTCACCGGCATTTCGGGCAACGTCACCGTCTTCAACAATGATTTCGACAACAAGATCGCGGCGGGCCCCGGTATCCCCAACTGTGCGTTCCGGCTGGCGCGCGACCGGCCGGGCTGCATCGATGTCGGCAATTTCCCGAACGTCGACCTGTTCGGCCAGCAGATCAACGTCGATCAGGCTCGGACGCGCGGCATCGAGACCGCGCTGCGCTTCGTCTTCTCGCCGCGCCTCACCCTGACCGCGAACCATACGCTGACCGACAGCGTGCAGCGATCGGGCAGCGAGCAGGGCCAGCCGCTGATCGGTACGCCCCGCCACATGTTCAACACGCAGGTGCGGTGGAAGGCGCTGGACGACCTGTCGCTATGGGCACGCGGCCAGATCCAGTCGAGCCGCTACCGGGGCGCCAACACGGCGCAGGCGGCGCTGGGGGATTTCGACGGGTTCGAGGTGTTTCATCTGGGCGCGAACTGGGCACTGGCGCAGAACATCACGCTGAACGCGGTGCTGTACAATGTCTTCGACCGCAACTTCGTGCGCTACCTGCCGTACACCGAGCGCGGCGCCACGGTGTATGCGCAGCAATATGCGAACAACCAGGAGCCGCGTCGGGTATATGTCTCGGTGAACGTCGACTTCTGACCGTCTTTCTATCCCCGGACCCGTGACAGGACGCGGGCGGCGACGTTGCTGCGCACGGCCAGCTTGCGGCCGTAGCGCAGCGCGGTGGCCGGCGAGGTCCAGCGCAGCGCCTGGGCGATGCCGACGCCGTCCTCGCCGGCCGCGAACAGATCCTGCGTCAGCCCCACGCGCAGCGAGTGGGTGGATAGCCCGCGCACCGCCTCCGCAATGTCGGACGCGGGCAGATCGACCAGACCGGCATCCCAGGCGGCAAGCGCGACCCGGCGATAGATCAGGCAGACGCCCTGCCGGCTGAGCGCGGTGGTACCGACGGTGTAGGTGATGCGTGCGGACTGGGCCGGCTGGCCGGCGAGTTTTTCGCGCCACTGGCGGGTGTGGCCGGGGATCGCGGCATAGGCGAGCGGTGCGGCCTCGGCGCGGGCGCGGCGCCGGTCGACGCCGACCCGCCGGAACATCGGGCCGCTCGTGATCCCGCCGGCCTGCAGCCAGAGGCCGACGCGGCGCATGGTGTCGGCGGACAGCCACGCCCAGGCGCCCTGACCCTCCTGATCGGTCTTGGACGAGGGGATGAACAGTGTCGCGGTGCCGTCAGGCTGGGGATCGATATGGCGCTCCTCGACCGCGACGAGCTCGCTAACGCGCAGGCCCGCATCATAGCCGAGCGAGAGCAGGGCGGCGTCGCGCAGGCCCTGAAGATCGGTGCCGCACGCCGTCAGCATCGCGCTGAGCGTGACCCCCTTGCCGGCATGCGGATCGAGCGCGGCCCCGAAGCGCAGCGGCGCGGCCTGGCGCGGTGCGGCGCCTTTTCGACGTCGCACCCCCTTCAACGCGGCACGCACCATGGCGTGACGCGTCGGCAGCTCGGCATGGTCGGCCAGTCCCATCAACCGGTGCGCGGTCGCGAGACTGGCGAGCCGGCGCGCCAGCGTCGCGGGGCTGGAGCCGTTTGTGTCGAGATGGCGCAGATAGCGCACCAGCGCCTCCGGATCGGCGGGAAAGGGCGAACAGCCATCGTCCGCGCACCATGCGCCATAGCAGGTCAGGTCCGCGGCGAGCGCAGCCTTGCTCGCCTCCGCCATGGCGGTCAGTTGCGCGTCGAAGCCGATCGCGCTGACCGGTGCGGCACCGGGTGGCACGAGTGCGCCCAGCACGCGGGCGAGCCGGGCGTCGACCGGCTCCGGCCGGGTGCGGCGACCGCGCATCGGCAGCGCCTCGCCATCGGTGCGGTGGACGATGATCTCGCCCGCGGGCACCGGGGGTGCCTTTGCCTGGGCGCGGCCTTCCTTCAACTCGAAACGCATGGCGCCTTTTAAAGTCTGTTTGAAAATTCGCGAAAGGGCGAATTTCAAGACGGTGCCGGCCCGCTCCCCCACCCGGCCACCCATCAGAATACCATGTGGGTGGCCGGGTGGGGGAGCGGGCCGGCACCGCAGAACGTGCCCTCAGCACGTTCTTAAACAGCTGCCATTAGCCGGGGGGCAGCGAAATCGCGTCGATCCAGGATGATCGCGCGTTGTGGGCGGCATGACGCTGCTTATCCCGGTGCTGGGCGATCAATTGTCGATGACGCTGGCCAGCCTGCGCGGGGTCGACCGGGCGCGGGCCGTCGTGCTGATGATGGAGGTGTGGGACGAGGCCACCTATGTGCGCCATCACAAGAAGAAGATCGCGCTGATCTTCTCGGCGATGCGCCATTTCGCTGAGGCGCTGCGCGGTGACGGCTGGACGGTCGATTATGTGACGCTGGATGCGGGCGGGAACAGCCAGAGCTTCGCCGGCGAGGTGGCGCGCGCCGCGGAGCGGCACGGGGCCGAAGCGATCCGGGTGGTGGCAGGCGGCGAATACCGGGTGCGGCGCGATCAGGACGACTGGGCGGCGCGCACCGGCCTGCCCGTCGAGATCATGGAGGACGATCGCTTCGTCTGCCCTCTGCCCGACTTCTATGACTGGGCGCGGGGGCGCCGCGATTACCGGATGGAGTGGTTCTACCGCGACATGCGCCGTCGCACCGGATTGTTGATGACGGCGCAGGGCAAGCCGGTCGGCGGGCAATGGAATTTCGACAAGGACAATCGCGAGACGCCGCCCCGCGGGCTGAACTATCCTGCGCCGGAGCGCTTCGCGCCGGATGCGATCACGCAAGGCGTGCTGGCGCTGGTCGCGGACCGGTTCGGTGGGCATTTCGGCGATCTGGAGCCGTTCGGCCTGCCGGTCACCCGCGAACAGGCGCTGGCGGCGCTGGACCATTTCATCGCGGCCGCGCTCCCCGATTTCGGCCGCTATCAGGACGCGATGATCGCGGGGCAGGATTATCTGTACCATAGCAGCCTGTCGCTGTGCCTGAACCTGGGGCTGCTGGGCCCTCTGGAAGTGTGCGAGGCGGCGGTCGCCGCCTATGAGAAGGGAGCGGCGCCGATCAACGCGGTGGAGGGCTTCGTCCGCCAGATCATCGGCTGGCGCGAATATATGCGCGGCATGTACTGGTGGGACATGCCCAAATTTGCTGCGCGCAACGCGCTGGGGGCGACGCGGCCGCTGCCCCAATTCTACTGGACCGGCGACACCGACATGCGCTGCCTGTCCGAAGCGGTGGGGCAGACCCGGCGCGAGGCCTATGCCCATCATATCCAGCGGCTGATGATACTCGGCAACTTCGCGATGCTGGCCGGGGTGGCGCCGCAGGCGATCTCGGACTGGTTCCTGGTCGTCTATTTCGACGCCTATGAATGGGTCGAGCTGCCCAACGTCATCGGCATGAGCCAGTTCGCCGATGGCGGGATCATCGCGTCCAAACCCTATGCCTCGACCGGCGCCTATATCGACCGCATGTCGGATTATTGCGGGCGATGCCGGTATGACGTGAAGGCCAAGACCGGACCGGACGCCTGCCCGTTCAACGCGCTATATTGGGATTTCCTGGCCCGCCATGAGCGGCGCCTGCGCGGCAATCCACGGATGCGCGGCATGTACGCCACCTGGGACCGGTTCGATGCGGCACAGCGAACCGCCTGTCGCGACAGCGCGGCGACCTTTCTGGACGGGCTGGCACCCGCCGACCAGGGATGGAGCAAGGCCCCGACATGACATGTCGGCACGTCGACGTGTCGACAGCGATGATCATCGATCGAAATGTACCGCCAGCCAGATGGTCGGGGCGGCCGGGTCGGTGAAGGTCACGCGGTGGACCGCACCGGCCGGGATCATCAGGTGATCGCCCGGTGCCAGCACGACCGCGCGATCGGCGAGCGCGACCACTGCCTTTCCCGCCAGCAGCAGCACCCATTCGTCATGATCCTGGACATAGGGCGCATCGGCCGGCGTGACCTGCCCCTGCGAGACGATACGCTCGATCCGGCAGCCGGGGCGGCACAGGATCTCGCGAAATTCCTCATGCCCGGTGGGTGCCGGGATATCGGCGAACAGGTTGGGGAGCGGTGGGGCGTCGGTCATCGTGCGGCGGGTTCTGCCACGGCGTCGCATCCGCTGATATAGGCCGCGGGCATGACGCCTGTTTTCCGTTTCGCGCATACGCTGGGCCGGATCGATGCCGGCTGGCGCTTCGCCTCGGCCGATCTGCGCCGCTTCACAGCGTTGGCGCTGATCCGGGATGTCTGGGACATCGTTCGGCGCGATGCCGGGCCGGGCCATGTCGGGCCCGCGCACGAGGCGAGCTCGACCCATATCCTGTTCACCGAGGATCCGCGGCGGGATGCCGTGCTGCTCTGGCTGGCGGATCATGCCGCCCCGGTGCTGCGCGAGGCTGCGGCGTGGATGGCGCGGATGGTGGATGCCGAAATCCGGTTCGGCACGGCCGATCTGGCCTTGCTGGAGGTGGCGGGCGACGCGCTGGCGGTGCCAGTCGCGGGGCCGGTGACCGCCGCGCTGGGGCCGGACAGTGGCATGATGCTCACCACGGTTGCGGGTGCGGTCGACCGGTTGCGCGTCGTGCCGGACTTTCTGGAAGCGGAGGATGGTGGTCTGGTTCGGCCTCTGGTCGGTGCTCCGGTACGGCACCGGGTGGCGGCCCCTTCGCCCGGCGCCGCCTGGGCGCTGAACCTCGCGATGCTGGCCGACCCCAGGGTGACCGAGCGCGCGCCGCCCCCCATCGGCATCGTCAGCCGCGCGCTGTTTCATGGACTTGCCGACGCGGATGCGGTTGCCGGTCAACTGATGACGGATGCCGTTTCGGCCGGCGAGCGGACCTATCGACGCCTGCTGATGCTGAACGACGAACTGGCGCGCGGGGGGGCGGCGCTGGCGCATCTGTCGCGCAATGCGCGCGCGCGTGATGCCTGGGGCGTGGTTGCGGCATTGCAGATGCTCACCCGCCGGCAACTCGGGCGCGCGCTGACGCTTTCGCGCGGTGGAGCGGACATGCAGATGCGTGCGCTGGCCGGGGCCGGACTGGCGACGCTGCAGCCCGGCGGGGTCATCGATTACGCCTTACCGGAGCCCGGGCCGGCCGCACCAACGGATGCTTCGTCGCTGGCGCATGCGGTCGAGGCGATCGATCGCGATCTGGCGGCGATCGATCGCCTGAACGAGGGGCCGCACCCGGCATAACTCCCGACGTCGTGCTGTCGACATGTCAGAGTGTCGGAGTGTCGGCCATCCCGCCGGATCGTCAGGCCAGATTGCCAAGATCGTCTGCGCCCAGCGACCCGCCCGGTTCGAGATCGGTGGGGCGACGCAGCTGCTCAAGGATAGTGTCGATGTCGTCGGCAGTCAGGCCGCTGTCGATCGACTGCCCGGCCGCATGGCGGGCGCGAAAGCTCTGCAGTCGCTCTATTGCCTGATCGAGATTGGACATGGTCGGCCTTTCCTGATGCGTGTTGCGTCAAACGCTTTGGAAAGGGATCGGGTTCGGCGACTTGGGGCTTGGGGCAGGAATAACCAAGCCTGATTGTCGACACGTCGAGGCGCATACATGCGTCCAAGCCACTGGCAAAGACGGACGCTGACCCGCATAGCGGCGGGATCATCAGGCGGGTTGGAGCCGATATGTCGACACAGGGTGCGCGGGTTGCGTTGGTGACCGGGGCCGGCGGGGGGCTGGGGCGGGAGATCGCGCAGGGGCTGGCGGCCGGGGGCGCGGCGGTGATCGTGCAGGGGCGCCGCGCCGCGGCGCTGGAAGAGGTGACAGAAGCGATCGGGGCGGCAGGCGGGGTGGCCTGGCCGCTGGTGGTCGACCTGATGGACGGGGCGGCGGTGGTCGAAGCGCTGAAGCCCTGGCCGCGTATCGATATCGTCGTGAACAATGCCGGGCGGCGCGATCGCCGGCCGCTGGGCGCACTGGACCGGGAGGCGCTGCGCCAGATGCTGGAGGTGAACCTGGTTGCGCCCTTCGACCTGGCACGGCTGCTCGCGCCGCGCATGGGGGCGGGGGGGCGTATCATCAACGTGACCTCGATCGCCGGACAGATCGCGCGCGGGGGCGATGCGGCCTATACGGCAAGCAAGGGCGGGCTGGATGCCTTGACCCGCGCCCTGGCCGCAGAACTGGGGCCGCTCGGCATCACCGTGAACGCGGTTGCACCCGGCTTCTTCGCGACCGAGGCCAATGCCGCGATGTGTGCCGATCCGGCAATCGCCGCGCATCTGGCGACGCGCACGGCGCTTGGCCGTTGGGGGCGACCGGAAGAGATCGTCGGCCCGGTGCTGTTCCTGGTATCGCCCGCGGCATCCTATGTCACCGGACAGGTGCTGGCCGTGGATGGCGGGTATACCGCGCATTTCTGATGTTGCAGCGTCTGGATTAACCAAGACCTGCTTGAAAACAGCAAGAATCAGAAAAACATGATCGATCACCAAAAGTGCGAAGATGCATGGCTGTCTTACGCAATGTAAATTATTAATGTTGCCTAGTAGGCACTTAGCACCAAAGGGATTGATCCTGTTTTATACGGGGCAACTAAGGTGTGATGAACTTGTAATTAAATACACTTAATATCTGATCTAAAATGGAACAATGGGCCAGAAGGGTAGCGTGATTGGCGGTTCACGAGAAAAGGTGATTCGCTTAGAAATCGGTCATCACGAAAGATGGCAATCCGGGGGGGTGGGAGCAAAGCTCCTGTAATCAGTATGAAAACAGCCAGTGCTGCAATATGCACCTGCATGATGCTGATGCCGATATGCGCGTCAGCGCAGGATCTTTCTTATCAGCCAATCAATCCGAGATTTGGCGGTAATCCTTTCAATTCTAATCACCTGCTTGGTGAGGCCAACGCACAGAATAAATATACTGATCCCAACGATAGTTCGAATCAAACCCAAGCAGAGATATTTGCCCAGCAGCTTCAGTCCCGGCTTTTGTCATCATTGTCTTCGCAGGTCGTTGATGCGATATTTGGTGACGATCCGCAGCAAAGCGGAACGATTCAGTTCGGCGGACAGGTGATCCAGTTTGATCGCGGCCTGGACAGCGTGACGCTTCGCATCACCGATCAAGCCAGCGGCAAGGAAACCGTGATCTCCATCCCCACGCTGGTGAGGGCGAGCTGAGATGCGTGCTTCTCTTCTTCTGATGGCGACCGGCCTGACCGCAAGTCTGTCAGGATGTGCCGCCTATGATGTGGGCCCGGCCCGATATAATCCTCAGGCCTATGTACCGGCCAAGACGCCGACCGAGTTGAGCCTCAACAAGCTGCCGGTGCCGGCGCGCCAGGTCGCGGTCGCGGTATATGGGTTCGGCGACCAGACGGGTCAGTTCAAGCCGAGCGAGACGGGCCAGACGCTGTCGCGTGCCGTGACGCAAGGCGCCGGATCAATCCTGATGAAGGCGTTGCAGGATGCGGGCAACCGTCAGTGGTTCACCGTTGTCGAGCGGGAGCAGTTCAAGAACCTGCTGAACGAGCGACAGGTAATCCGCGAGATGCGCGAGCGTTATCTGGGCGAAACGGCGGTTAACCCGCAGGCGCTTCCAGCGCTGCTGTTCGCCGGGGTGCTGCTGGAAGGCGGCGTGATCGGGTATGACACCAACACCGTCACCGGGGGCGCGGGCGCAGCTTTCCTGGGGCTGGGCGCACATACCCAGTATCGTCAGGACACGGTCACCGTTTATCTGCGGGCGGTATCCGTTCGTACCGGCGAAGTGCTGACCTCGGTCACGACGTCGAAGACGATCGCTTCGCGCTCCCTGAATGCCAGCACGTTCCGTTACGTGGCATTCAAGGAGCTGCTTCAGGCCGAAATGGGCATCACCACCAACGAGCCCGATCAGCTGGCGCTGCGCCAGGCGATCGAAAAAGCGGTATACAGCCTGGTGATGGAAGGCGTGGAGCTGAAGCTCTGGAATTTCAAGGATCCTGCGGCGGGAACGGCGTTGCTGCGCGATTACAAGATCGAGCGCGACGGACAATTTGCCCCCGAGCAGGTTCAGACGGCGATGAAGGCGGCCGATGCCGCTCCGCCGCTCAAGATCCTGGCGACGCGGGACCGGTTGAAGGACCAGTCCGCATCCGACCGCAAGGACGGGTCGCCCAAGGAATCATCCGGATCGGGAGGCGCGCTTTAAGCGGACCGCCGAACGACCCTGATGGCCGTACCCCCGCGGCATACGAACAATAACCGGGGGTCTTCACGACGGGGCGGTAACCCCGCCGTGAAGGAACGTTGCCGTGGAAAAACAACGATCATGTCGCCAGGCCGGCGCCAACCGGCACGGCGCCATGGTTATCACCTCAAATTTTAAGGAATGACAACCATGAAGATTCTCGTCCTCGCTTCGGCTTCGGTTCTCGCTTTCGCTACCCCGGCTCTCGCGCAGACCGTCAGCAACCAGTCCTATGTTCAGCAGATCGGTAACGAGAACGCTGCAACCGTTCTCCAGAATGACGACACCAACGTTTCGCAGATCTTCCAGGCGAGCAGCAACGACACCGCGCTGGTCGAGATGAGCGGCGGCAACAACCAGTCGCTCGTGCTGCAGCAGAAGACCGACTTCGTGTCGGGCCGCAACGACAGCCAGACCCGCATGTCGGGCTATAACGGCACGAGCATCACCAGCCAGTCGGGCGAAGGCAACTATGCCAACGTGACCTTCTCGCCTGCGTCGGGCGACTCCTCGTCGCTGATCATGCAGGACGGCAAGGGCAACGAAGCGATCGTCGCCAGCGGCGACTGGGGCAACGCTTCGGTTATCACGCAGACCTTCGACGAAAACTACGCCAATGTGTACCAGGACGGCTACAACAACGTCTCGGTCGTTGTTCAGGATGGCCTGGCCAACACCGCGAACGTGACCCAGCACTGATAAGATCGGGCGCCCCCGCCGCGGCGGGGGCGCCCCTTTTTGCTTTTATGCCTGTCGACAGGAAGAGGATGCCGATATGCAGATGACCCGATGGGGCATCATCGCAGGTGCCATGCTGGCGATGGGTGCAACCATGATGCCGGCATATGGGCAACAGCGTGTGACGTCTTCCACGCCGCTTGGTTCCAGCGCCTTTGTCGCACAGATCGGCGACACGAACACCGCGTCGGTGGAGCAGCATGCCGCGCGCAGCCAAAGTGGCATCCGCCAGTCCGGCGATCGCAACAGCGCGTTTCTCCGTGCCGAGGCAACCTCCAACGCGATTGCTACCGTTGTTCAATCGGGCACCGGGAATATGGCATCAGGCAGCCAGAGCGGCGAGGGCATTTTGACACTCGCGATGGTTCAGCAGGGTGCCGACAATCGGATGACCGCTATCCAGACCGGCACAGGCGGCATCAATGCGGCGGTGATGACGCAGATCGGCCAAGGCAATACCGCTACGCTGACCCAGACGGGCAGCAGCAATCAGGCCGTGTTGACCCAGTCCGGCAACGACAATGCGATGACGGCAACGCAGCTCGGCGGTAACAACATGCTGGTTTGGGCGCAGCAGGGTAACGACCTGCCCGATCTACAGATTACCCAATCCGGTGGCGCAACCGGTTATATCCTGCAGCAATGACGCGGGACGATCCCGCATCCCGTGTCAGTCGCGCATGGTCATATGCCGCGATAGGAACGGCCATTCTGTTTGGCACGGCCGGCACGTTCGCACAGGATCGTACCGCGCCACCCGGCGGTCAGATCGTGGACAAGCCCCATGATGTGCATCGCGATGTGTCGGACACGACGATGCCGCAGCTCAGTCAGGATCGTGGTCAGATTCCTACCGTCGCGCGGAGCGAGCGTGCCGCGCCGCTGAACGGAGCCATGCAATCGGTGCCGGCCGATCGGGCAGTGCCCCTGACCCAGATAACTACATCGTCGTCCCACTCGCCCCAGGCTTCGCAAGCGTCGCATGGTGACCGATCGGTGCAACCCGGCGAACGCCTGACCGCAGCGGGTGAAAGCCGCAACGTGCGTGTACCGCGTATCACCGGTGCAGATCGATGCGATCCGCAGAGCCAGGCACGTGCCGCATCATCTGTCTGCCAGCAGGTGATCGAGGCGCGTGCGGACAGTTTTGCAACTGAACGACCCGATCTCTCGCCCGAGGAGCGCCTGCTTGCCGAACGCTATACGCCTCGGCAGGAGCGCGGTGTCCTGGCCGAGGTGCAGCGCGTCGGCCGCAACGATGTCGATCCCGCCTCGATCGATACGCAAGCCTTAGCCACGGTCGTGCTGGGGCAACCCGTTTCCGATCCCATTCCAGCAGAGGATACAAAGGCGGGGGACCCGGTCATCGTAAACGACCTGCTGAACGCCGTGATCGATCAAATGACAGCGAATCCGGGCTGACCGGTCTGCGCCGCAGATCTAACCGTAGAGCCGTTCGTCCCACCAGACGGGCTCCGGCAGATCATAAGTGATTGCGGCCGCATCCGGATGCGCGGGATTGATCAGGATGTTGCGTTCCAGCCGCGCCGGGATCGAGGGAACGAGCAACAGCGCGCTGCGCCGGGCGGTGAACCAGTCCGCACCGAACGTCTTGCACAGACCTTCATCCTTGCCGTCCCAGCTGGGATGGGCGGCGGTCTGGAAGATTTCGTAACTGGTGCCATTGGGGATGGTGATGCGGATATAATGCTGGTTGGGCGGCAGCACGCCATTGGCGTGGACCAGCTTTTCCAGCATCGCGGTCGAATAATGCTCGGACGTGTAGATGACCGGGCTGAGCGCCGTGTTCCAGCGGCCCGGATAAAGCCGCGCGCCTTCGCTGTCGTAGATCGGGTGTGCGCCGTGCGGGTCGCCGATGCGATACACGGTCAGGACGCGGTCGGTGCGGTGGCCTTTCGTCACGCGCCGCCGCCATAGGCGGCGCGGCCGAGCAGGTTGATGACGAGGTCGGCGCCGGGGCTGGTGGCGAGGGCGACGTCGAGCGGGGGTTTTCCGTCGAGCATGGCGTGCGGGCGGGTCAGGAAGGCGCGGGCGCGTTCCGGCTCCCCATAGATGGACAGGGCGAAGCTGAACACCTTGGCCAGCCGGGCCAGCCGGTCGCCCTCCTCGCTGGTCAGCCGCTTGGAGGCGGATTTGCGGCGACGCTCCAGCGTCGCCTTGGGGATCAGGCGGAACTTGAAGCGCGCATCGTCGGGTGCGACGCTGTCGGCGAGCCGGTCCAGCGCAGTAACCGGCAACCCCTTCTCGATCGAATAGGCCAGGGCGAGGCGTGAGGCGTGCAGGCCGGCGGTGACGCCGAGCAGCGCTTCGATCGATGCGGGTTGGGTCGCCATATCTGCCTCTTCTCAGTTGAGGCTTATATATGCCTCAACTGGGATCGGTGCAAGTTTTGGCGATCAGGCGAGGTGCCGGCGCAGCAGGACCAGTGTGCTGTCGCCGGGAACCGGCTCGCTGGTGAAGCCCATCTCACGCTCCAGTTCGATCGCGCTGCGATTGTCGCGGCTTTCGATCGATTCCAGCGTCTGCAAGCCTTTGGCTTTGGCGCGGGTGGCGACATGATCGAGCAGGGTCCAGCCGATGCCGCGGTTCTTCAGGTCGGCGCGCACCGAAATCGCGACCTCGCCGCGGCTGCCGTCGTCGCTGGTCGCCAGCATCGCGGCGCCGACCACTTCATCGCTGTCGGTATCGCGAGCGAGATACGCCTCTGACCGATCATGATCGGGGGCGACCATCGCCGCGATCTGTGCCGCGCCGACGGTGCGCACCGCGGTCAGGAAGCGGAAACGGAGATCCTCGGGCGAGACCTCGCGGAAAAAGGCGGCAAGCGCGGAGGCATCGTCCGGCCGGGCGGTGCGTACCACCAGGCGGATGCCGGTCCGCGTGACGAGCGGCTGTTCGGTCATGGCATGGTCCTTTGTCGGGCGGTCTGCCCGGTCATCGTTCCACCGGGTGGATTGGTTCCGCATTAGCGGGCCCGTCATCGACCCCCGGCGTGCTGCACGATCGCTTCGCACAGCTGGTGGGTGGCCATGATGTCGTCTGCCGCGGTGGGCCGCCGCGCGCGCACCGCGGCCAGGAAGTCGGCACACATGGCGGAAAAGCCGCGCTGTTCGGCAACCGGCGTCCAGTCGCCGCGCCGGCGGACATGCTCGGTACCGTCCTGTTCGATCCGTTCGGCCAGGTTGACGACGGCGCGCTTGCCGTTGCCGCCGAGTATGTCGATCCGCTCCTCGTCCAGACCGGAGGCGCGGTGCATCGTGCCGATCGCGTGATAGCCATCGCCCGCCAGGGTCAGCGTCACCGCCTCCAGCCGTCCATCGCGCACCACGGTCTCGATCGTCTCGCGCATGGGCCGTGCGGGGGCGAGGAAGCGCAGGGTATCGACGACATGGATGAAGTCGTCGAACACGACGCGCCGGGGCGTGTCGGCCTGTGCGTGGCGGTGCTTCTGCATCAGGATCAGGCTGCGCAGGGTCTGGCGGAGCGCGGCATAGTCGGGTGCAAAGCGGCGGTTGAAACCGACGCCGAGCAGCACATCCCGGTGCCGGGCAAGGGAGACCAGCCGTGCCGCCTCGTCCGCGCTGTCGGCAAGCGGCTTGTCGACAAACACGGGGATGTCGCGCTCCAGCAGCGTCGTGACGAGGCCGGGATGTGCGGGCGTCGCGGCATGGACAAAGGCCACGTCGAACGTGCCCGACGCCAGTGCCGCGTCCAGTCCGACATGGGCGTGTGCGATCCGGTAGCGGGCCGCAACGGCATCCAGCACGCCGGCGTCGCGCGTGGCGAGGTGCAGTTCGAGATCGGGCAGCGCGGCGAGCACCGGCAGATAAGCCTTGCGCGCGATATCGCCCAGTCCGACCATCAATACCCGCATGTGCCCGTCCATGCGCCTGTCCGTGGCGGTGCGATACCCGGACAGGCGCATGGAAGAAATGCCGCTAGCCGATGATCACCTCGCCGGGCTGGTTGCGCAGATTGTCGCCAAGCGCGGTTTCGCGGGTTTCGATCGTGATCGGCTTTACCGGGACGGGGGCGGGCGGCGTTTCGCGGCGCGGCTTGCGAAGGGCGAGGAACAGGCCGAGCGACAGGCCGGCGCCGACAGCCAGCTTCATCGCCAGCCCCTTCTTGTTGTGCTGCCATTCCGCGCGGGCGCCCATCTCGCCGGGGATGTTGGGGATGATGCCGCGACCGAGGTCCTCCACCACGCCCTCGACCACGTTGATCCGGTCGGCGCCCATCAGCAGCAGCCAATGCCACCAGTCCGACTCGCTGCGACGAAAGGCATAGCGGCGGATCATGCCACTCACCCCGCTGGGCGGTGTCGAAGTGCCGATCACCGCGGGCAGGCGGTTATGCTCGATCGATTGCAGCACCTCGACATCCGGCTGCTGCTCGGGCGGGCGCGTCCAGGAGAGGCCGCGGGTCTGTTGATCCTCGACATGGCGCATCGGATAGGTGGGGTCGTTCCGGGCATCGGCATCGACGCCCCAGCCCGGAATTGTCGAGGTGTCGACCAGAGACTTGCTCATGCCCTTTGCTCCTTCATGCGCCATGAGGCAGCAGCACGGGCTTGATGCAGCCGTCGAGCTTTGCCGAGAACAGGTGATAGGCGTCCGCAATGTCGGTCAGCGGGACGCGGTGGGTGATCATCGCCTTGGGATTGATGTGCCCGGCCTTCAGATGATCGATCAGGCGGGGCAGCAGGCGCTTCACCGACGCCTGGTTGGCGCGGATGGTGATGCCCTTGTTCACGACATTGCCGATGGGCACGATGTTGCCGGTCGGCCCGTACACGCCGACGATCGAGACGATCCCGCCCTTCTTCACCGAATTGATCGCCCAGTGGAGCGCGATGGCGTTGCCCGCCTCCAGCTTCAGCTTGGTGCCGATCAGATATTGCAGCGCGTTGCCCGCAGCGTCGCCGCCCACCGCATCAATGCACACATCCGCGCCCAGCGAGTCCGTCTGCTTCTTCAGGAACACGACGACATCGTCGATCTCGCGGAAGTTATAGACCTCGGCGGGACAGAATTGCCGGGCGAAATCCAGCCGGTATTCGATATGATCGATCACGATCACCCGGCCGGCGCCGAACAGCCAGGCGGAGCGCGCCGCCATCAGCCCGACGGGCCCGGCACCGAACACGACCACCGTATCGCCGGGGCGGATGCCGCCCATCTCCGCCGCCTGATATCCGGTCGGCACGACATCGGTCATCAATACCGCATCGTCGGGGTCCATCCAGTCGGGGATCACCATGGGGCCGACATCGGCATAAGGCACGCGCACATATTGCGCCTGCCCGCCGTCATAGCCGCCCGCCGTGTGGGAATAGCCGAAGATGCCACCGACCGCGGTCGCCTGCGCATTGGATTCGTGACAGTTGCCGAACAGCCCCTGCTGGCAGAAATGGCATTTGCCGCAGGCGATGTTGAACGGC
Organism: Sphingomonas carotinifaciens; assembly: GCF_009789535.1. Lineage (NCBI taxonomy): Bacteria > Pseudomonadati > Pseudomonadota > Alphaproteobacteria > Sphingomonadales > Sphingomonadaceae > Sphingomonas > Sphingomonas carotinifaciens. Next base: position 77,159 of record NZ_WSUT01000002.1, read on the forward strand.
ACCAGCACATGATCGCCGACCTTCAGATTTTGCACCGCGGGGCCGACCTGTTCGACGATGCCGCAGAATTCATGGCCAAAGGTCATGCCGACGCGCGTGTCGGGCACCATGCCGTGATATAGGTGCAGGTCCGATCCGCAGATGCATGACCGCGTCACCCGGACGATCGCATCCTCGGGATGGAGGATAGTCGGCATCGGCTTCTCATCGGCCCTGACGCGGTATGGCCCGCGGTAGTTCATCGCCAGCATGCGCTGCTCCCTTGCATAGTCCGGCGGTGTCGCCGCGTCAGGGGATGAAGCGTAAGGGAAGGGTGAAGTTCCTTTGTTTATCGTGTGTTAGCAAGGTTTTACCGTGGAAGAGGTTGCAGGATCGCATCGATCCGGGGCGGCGCGCCGGCAATCGCTTCGAGATGCGGATAGCGCAGGCCTGCGGGCACCCCGACCTGCACCTTGCGGTGCCGCGTGCCATGCGACACGGCAAGTTCGATCCCGCCGCCCGCCGCACATGCCCGTACCGCCTGGCGAAGCCGGTCGGGTGTGAAGCGACGGCCATTCACCGCCTCGACCCTAGTGCCCAGCGTGAGGGCGGCCTGATAGGCAAAGCACGTCGGCGATCTTGCCCTCCGGCGTGACGGCGAGGCCGATCGAATGGGTCAGGTCGATCTGGCCGAACACCCCTTCGAACGACGTCTGATAGGCGCTGGGGTAATCGCGATAGACCAGCCGGTAGCCGCCCCGCTCCAGCCCGGCGAGCGGCGCATGCTCGTGGGTTTCGATCAGTTGTGCGGCAAAGACGCCCTGCCAGTCGAACGGCGCGATGCCGTTCAGCGTGTCGACCACCTCGTCGAATTCATAGGTATAGGTCGACCAGTCCCCCGGCGCGGCGGCAAAGAAGATGCGGACGAAATCGTCCAGCGAGCGGGTGTCCCCGGACAGTTCGCGCAACCGCGTGTCGACATCGAGCCAGATGAGCGCCCCTTCGGCGTAATAATCCTCGCTGCGCTGCCAGCTCGTCCAGGGAAGGGGAGCGCGGGCGGCGATGATGGGATCGCGGGTCGTGTCGATGGTGGGACGCCAGCGACTGCCGGCGCGGACATCGTAGCGCGCGGCGGTAAAGGCGAGTGCGCCCAGCGCCTGCTCCGCAGACCACAGGCCGGAGCGGGCGGACAGAATATGCGTCCAATATTGGGTCTGCCCCTCATAGACCCACATCAGGCTGTTGCGGATCGGTTTCTCGAAACAGGGCGTCCAGGAGTCCGCACCGCGCCGATGCTTGCCGTTCCAGCTATGCACATATTCGTGCGACACGGTGTCGCGCCGTGCGGCGTTGTCCGACCAGTCGCGGAAATAGCCGGGGATGCTGACCGCCTCGAACGAGCGATGATGTTCGATGCCCACGCTCGTCAGCGTTTCGCTGAGCGCCAGAAGCATCTCGAACCGGTCGAAGGGGCGCGAGCGGAACAGCCGGTCGGCCTGTTCAACCACCGCGCGGTGGGCGTCGATCTGTTCGGGCGTCGCGCCGAGCAGATGCGGCTCGTCCGCGACGATGGTCAGGCTGACCTGATCGTCGAGCGCCTCGCGGCGGACATGGCGTCCGGCCAGCACGGGCGAGTCCACCAGCGTGTCGAGCGCGGTGCGCTCGAACCGGATCGTGCCATCGGCATGGTCCAGCACGGCCAGGGCACATGCCGCCTGCCAGCCGGGCGGTATCGTCAGGCTGGCATCGACCATGATGCCGCGCGCATAATGGCCCGCCGGATACAGGACGCTGGTGTTCCAGGGCAGGCAGAGCATGTCGGGGGTACACAGCACGCGCCCTTGCGCCGGATCGGTGGGCGACAGGAACTGGAACTCCGCCTCGATCGCGTCGACGCCGTCCGGCACGTCGATGGCAAAGGCATTGACGGTCACCGGATGACGCCGCCAGCGTAGGTCGCGCCCGCCGGCATGGACGCACAACCCGGCAAACAGCTCGATCGGCGCCTGTGGGGCGTGAAAGCCCGGCAGCCATTTGGGATATAGCAGCACAAGCTCGCCGGCGCCCGTGACCGGGATGATTTCGCGCACGCGGAAGATGCCGCGATCGACGTCCGTCGCATCGACGGCGAGGTGCAGCACCCCGCAATAGGGTTGATCGATGGGTTCGGGGATGCCGGGCGGATCGGGCAGCGGATGCGGCAGGTGAAGGGGTGGGGCGATGTTGTGCACTGGAAAGCTCCGGCAACAGGCGGGAGAGGGGGACCGGAACGGGCGCGTCAGGACATCGAGTGCAGCACATCGCGGCAATGGACGCGCGCGACGGGCATGCCGTTCTCGTCCAGCACATCCATGCGTCCGCGCGGGTCGATCCTGCTGCGTCCGGCCCGTTTGAGCAGGCTGCATAGCCGGCGATTGGCATGGGCCAGCGCCAGCGAGACGCTGGCGGCCTGCAGCCTGCGATGGTCGACGATGCGACCCGACTGGTCAAATAAAGCCAGTAGATACAGTCGCATAAACCGATAATCGAACGCGCAGGTCCGCCGTTCCCGGGCTTGATCCGGATCATCACGATTGTGGGCGGCCCCCATGCCGGGTGGGAGCAAAGGGGGGTTTTCCGTGTGAAAGCACGAATGGGGCGGACGATCGCCGGCCGTGGAGGGCCAAGCCCCTCGCGTTTTCCGCGTGAAAACAGGTCCGTTGGCCGGTGACGGCGTCCAGGCGGCGGAAATACGGGTTTTTCCAAGCAATTCGCCCCCAGGGGCAGGGGCGGGTGACGAATATTCGTGCTTTCACGCGGAAAACCCCCCCGCGCCGCCCGGCGATGTGGACAAGGCGCGGGGATCGCCACATGCTCCGGCCCGACGGGAAGGCGGGACGATGGGCGAGATTTCACGACGGCAAGACGATCTGTTTCCGCTCGACAGCCCGCTGTACGGCGACGTTCAGGGCGAGCGTACCGTTGCGGAATTCCCGTTCTTCGCGCTGACCAAGAAGGCGCAGATGACGCCGATGATCTTCGAGAGCGGTGATGCGCGGATCGAGATCAATCCCAGCAAGACGGGCGTCGCGACGATCTACGACAAGGAGATCCTGCTCTACATCGCCAGCCTGATGGCCGCGCGGATGGAGCAGGGCGAACAGGTCGAGCGGGTGATGAGCTTTACCGCCAACGACCTGTTCCGGGTGACCGGCACCAATGCCTCGGCACGGTCCTACACCTCGTTGAAAGCGTCGCTCAACCGTCTGCAGGGCACGCAGATCATCACCAATATCGAGACGGGCGGGGAGGGGTCGGACAGCGCCTTTTCGTGGCTGCTGAAGGCGGACATCAAATATACCAAGCTGCCGTCCGGCGAGCGCCGGGTGAAGCGGGTCGAGGTGATGGTGTGCGACTGGCTGTACCGCGCGATCCTGACCGACCGGCGGATCGCGGCCTATCACCTGGACTTCTTCAAGCTGGGACCGATCGAACGCCGCCTGTACGAACTGGCCAAGTTCAACTGCATCGACGACGAAGCCGGCTTCACCATCGATCTGGAGGCGCTGGCGACGCGGGTCGGCTGCGCGACCGACAAGCGCGGGCTGGAATATCTGAAGAAGCAGTTGCGCGACGTCGCCGACAAGCAGCCGCTGCCCGAATATACCGTGATGCTGGATGAGGAGAAGATGCCCTCGGCACGCGGCGGACGCCCGCGGGTGCGCACGCTGGTCAGCTTCCGGACGCGGCCCAGGCCGCTATCGGATGAAAGCGGTGACATGGACGAGATCGGCGGGGAGGGCGCGGAGCCGGATTTTCCGTGTGAAAGCACGAATCCGTAAGGACCCATCCTCCTAGCAGACGATTTTGCGCGCACGGCGCCGATACGGACCATGATCGGCGCTCGAACGGGGGGTTTTCCGCGTGAAAGCACGAATCTTTGTTGAGGTTTTCCGCGTGAAAGCACGATTCAACGCGCTTGGGTAAAACCGCTTTGGCGGCAATGATGACCCTTGCGCGATTCAGGTGTGTGCAGCCGGCGGTTTGATGATGCCGGGCACAGGCCAGGGTCGGGTGGTGGCGGGTATGACCCCGCGGCCGGGGACGAAAAAGGGACCACCATGACCGGATAAAGGAAACCCGGCACGAAGGCCGGGCATCCAAGGTTCATATCGACACGCCGGCAAGCGTGTGCGGGATCACCTCACTCGTGATCTCCGGATACATGATCCTGCCCCTTCCCGCAAGGATGCGCGTTTCGCGCCACGTCATTCCTTTGCCCGAGCATGTCCCGCATGGGGATCATGACGATGGCGATCATCACGATTGGAGCGGCCTCGCTCCAGGCGCTGGGTAACATGCGCGCGCGCAAAGCTGCGCGATCGGGCGCGGTGCATCGCACCGGCGCGCCGGTGCTGCGCGGCAGCCTGGAAGCGGGCAGCTTCGAGGAGGCGTTCTTTGCGGTGCCGGCAAAGGGCGAGACCGATCGCCTGCTCCATGTCGCGCGGCGCACGCTGGACGCGGCCCGCCGGCTGCGCCGGGATGCACGGGCCGGAATGCGGACGCTGAGTGCGCGCGAACGGTGGATCGTGCGGCTGAGCGCGGGAGCCGTGCGCATCTTCGAAGAGCTATTGACGCTGGCGCGCCTTAACCGCGGCCGTGTCTATCCCTCCTATGACCATCTGGCGGAAGCGACGGGAATGGGACGGGCGACCGTGGCGCGCGCCCTGACCGTTTTGGAGGGCATCGGCTTTCTGGTGCGGCAGCGGCGTTTCCAGCGTGTCGCCAGCGAAGGCGGCACCGCGCGCTATGCGCAGACCTCCAACGTGTACCGGGCGCTGATGCCGGCATCGGTCGAGGCCTATCTGCCGCGCTGGATGCGGCCTGCGCCGCTGCCCGATGACGAGGCGCAGCATCAGGCGGAGCGCGCCGAGACGATGCGTGACATGCTCGGCACGCTTTCATGCCGTGACCTGGCCGAAGTGACGATCAGTGGTCCGCTCGGCAGGGTCCTGGCCCGGTTGGGCGCGACCCTCGATCGACAGGGATGCGAGTCTCAAAAGGATCCTGAACCGCTCTCAGAGTCTATTCATATGAACCTGACGGTGTCGGCCTAGCCGGCCGACGCCATCCGCCTGACGGCGACGAACGCGGAAAAGACAACCAGAACAACGAAGGAAGCCGAAACAGGAACGGTCGATGCACCGGCTATGCCGGCGCGGATGCTTCCCGGTGGAAGCAGGCGGTTGACCGCAGCGAGAGATGACGGCTGGTCCCCTCGCGGGCATGACGTGTAGAAGTGTCGGGGGGCCGACAATCCTACACGTCATGTCCACCGGCGTTATCAGCCGTTCGCGGCGCTCGACCGGACATTGCCGTTGACGCCGGCCGGGAAGAACCCGCCCTGCGTCACCGCGGCACGATTGAGATAGGCGATGTTGAGCACCTGTTGCGGGGTACGGCCAAAGACGATGCCGTTCGCATCGGCCGGCACGATGTTCGAGGTGTCGGCATCGCCCGTCACGCCCTGGTCGAGATCGGCCGGACCGTCGAGGCTGTCGCGCGCATCCGAGATTCGGCCGGCGTTGGTGCGCAGCACCGGCAGATCGAGACCCTTGCGATAGATCATCGTGCGCAACAGGCCCGAATGATAGGCCTCCACCGCCAGGATGCCGGCTGCCGCCTCCAGGATGACGGGGCTGGCGATCGCCGCGGCCGAACCCTTGTACGCGGTGACGCCGACGTCGCTGAGCAGCATGCCGCCCAGCAACCAGTTCTCGTCCGACGCATAGGGATCGAACGTCTCGTTCGGGCCGATCACCCCGGCCGAGCGCGCGGCTGCGGTAAAGGCGCCGTTGGCACCGCCATCGATGTTGATCGCAGGCTGGGCGATCGCGGCGCTGCCGAGCTGCTGGCGCAGGAACGTGACGTGCGCATTTTCATCGGCTGCGATCTCGCGGGCATAGGCGGCGATGCTGTTGTCGCCGAAGTTGACGCGGCGACCACCGGTGACGGCGCCTTGCATGCCGGTGCCGCTGGTCAGCGAGGAGGCGAGGGAGGTACCGAGCGCGGAGGACAGGTAATAGTTCGCCTCCAGATATTCGAGGTTCAGCGCGAAGTTCAGAATGTCGGCATCGGCCGCGCCGACCGGGGCCGGCGTCGGGGTGGGCGTGGGCGAGGGGCCGGGTATGATCGTCTGTTCCTCGTCATCGTCGCACGCGCTGAGCATCGCGGCACCGCCAACGGCAGCGACGCCGGTGCCGGCGAACTTCAGGAACCGACGTCGCGCCGCCCGGCGCTTTTCCGCCAGTTCGAACACTTCAAGCAGACTGTCATGATCGATCATGCTGTGTCCCCTTTGGGATAAGCGAGGAGGTCAGGCGGAAAGCGCGCTGGAGCGGATCGTGCCGTTGACGCCGGCCGGGAAGAACCCGCCCGCGGTGACCGCGGCCGCGTTCAGATAGACGATGTTCAGCACCTGCTGCGCGGTCCGGCCAAAGGCGATGCCATTGGCGTCGGTGGGCGCGATGTTGGCGACGTCGCCGGCCGCGCTGGACACGCGGGCGATGCCCTGGTCGATGTCGGCGCTGCCGTCGAGCCGGTCGCGCGCATTGGAAATCGCCTCGGTATTGGCGATCAGCGTCGGCGTGTCGATGCCCTTCTGGTCCAGCGTCGTGCGGATCATCGCGGCATGATAGGCCTCGGCCGCATGGATGCCGGCTGCGGCATCGATATAGGTCTTGTTGGTCAGAAGCCCGACCGAACCCTTGTACGCGGTGACGCCGACATCCTCGAACAGGAAGGCGCCGAGCAGGAAATTTTCGTCGGAGGCATAAGGGTCGAAGGTCGCATCCGCACCGGTGATGACGCCCGCTGCGCGGGCCGCGCTGCTGAACCCGCCACCTGCCGCGGTGCCGACATCGATCGCCGGCTGGGCGACCGCCGCAGCGCCGAGCTGCTGGCGCAGGAAATTGACATGGGCGATCTCGTCCAGCGCGATCTCGCGCGCATGCTGCGCGACGATCGGGTCGGAGAAGCGTACCGCCCGCCCGCCGGTCGCAGCGCCCGGCGTTCCGGTGCCGCCCACCGAGGTCGCGGCGATCGGCGTGCCGAACACCGCATAGGAATAAAAGTTCGCTTCCAGATATTCCAGGTTAAGCGCGAAATTCAGCACATCGGCATCGGTCAGCGTCTGTGCGGCCGCCCGGTTGGCGACCAGGAACGAGCCGGCACCGATTGCAGCCGCCCCCACCGCGGCGCGGAAAAAGGCGCGGCGCCCTTCGCGGCGTCGTGCCTGTCCTTCCAACGCTTCGAGCAATTGATCGCTTTGTGTCATGTGCGAACCTCCCATCAGGATGGTTGCGAAGCTCCCGAACGAACTCCTATGTTCCAAGTTATTGATACGCATACGTAAAATACTTGTGTTTTGCCTGTGTTTCTTGATCTGGATTGTCTTTCCGGCCGCGTCGCGGGACGGAATAGCAACGACCATGGAGACGGGGCGCGCATGACCCAGAAAGACAAGATGCTGGCGGGCGAACTCTACACCGCCGACGATCCCGAACTGGCGGCCGATGCCGCGCGGGCGATGCGCTGGCTGGAGCGCTACAACCGGATGCTGGCGGCGTCCGCTTCCGATCGGCACGCGATGCTGGTGGAGGGACTGGGCAGCGCCGGCACGGGCGCGACGATCCGGCCACCATTCCACTGCGACTATGGCTACAACATCCATCTGGGGCGGGGCGTATTCCTGAACTTCGGGTGCACGATCCTGGACGTGGTGCGCGTCGATATCGGCGAGGGGACGCAGATCGGGCCGGGCGTGCAGATATTGACCGCCGATCATCCCCGCGATCCCGCCGCGCGGGCGCAGATGCTGGAGTTCGGCCGACCGATCAGGATCGGTGCCAATGTATGGATCGGGGGCGGCGCGATCATCGTACCGGGCGTGACGATCGGCGACGACGCGATCATCGGCGCGGGCAGCGTCGTTACCCGCGATGTGGCCGCAGGGGCCACGGTGATGGGCAACCCGGCACGGTCAAGAGGCTGAAAAGAGTGCCATAATCGATCACTCAGTGCCGTGTTTATCAATGTTCTGATAAGGTGATCCGTGGCATAAGCGCGGTGTAATCATTTTATCCGAAAGCATAAGCGCGGTGTTCATCCTTCTTCTTGCGGTTGCGTGGATCGTCGTGTCGGTGACGGCCGGGCTCGTGCTCGCGCGTGCAATCGGCGCGATGGAGGCAAAGCCGGTCGTGCCCGCCGAACCCGCACCCGCGCCGCAAGCAGATCTCGCCCACCAGAACTAGGGTCGACGGCGATTTGCCGCTCGACATGTCGCGGTGTCGACACGTAGAGCGATCGATATGCCGACAATCGCGATCATCAGTCAGAAGGGCGGGGCGGGCAAGACGACGCTGGCCATCCATCTCGCCAGCGCGGGGCAGGAGGCAGGCCAGGTGTCGCTCATCATCGACACCGATCCCCAGGCCACTGCCGGCCAATGGGCGACATGGCGCCAGGATGCGCCGCCCGAGGTGATCGACAGCCCGCCACCGCGGCTGGCGGCCAAGGTGCAGCAGGCGATGGGACAGGGCGCACAGTTGGTGGTGATCGATACGCCGCCCCATGCCGACAGCGCGGCGCGGGCGGCAGTCGAGGTGGCGGACCTGGTGCTGATCCCGTGTCGGCCGAGCGCGTTCGACCTGTCGGCGATCCAGACCACCGCCAAGCTGGTCCAGTTGCTGCGCAAGCCGGCTTTCGTCGTGTTCACCGCCGGCGCACCCAATGCCCCGCGCATCTATGCCGAGGCGGGCGAGCTGGTGGACAGCTATGGCACGCCGCCCTGCCCGGTGATCCTGCCCGACCGCGCCATCTATCGCCATGCCGCGGCCGAGGGGCGGACCGTGATGGAGGCCGAGCCTGCGGGCAAGGCCGCGGACGAGATCCGCCAGCTCTACACATGGGCGAGCCGCCAGCTCGGCCTCCCCAAGCCCCGTTTCAGGAAGGTGCCCGCATGAGCCGCAAACCCAGTTTCGCCAATCTGCGCAGCCATGCCCCCGCTGCTCCTGCCGCAAAGCCGGAAGAGGATCGCGCCGCGCGCCCCGCCAGCCGCGAAGGCCGCAAGCAGATCGCCGGCTTCTTTTCGCTGGAAATGTCGCTGGCGATGCATATGACCGCGCGGCGTCAGGGCCGGAGCCTGCAGGCGCTGATGGCGGAGGCGTTCAACGACGTGTTGAAGAAATATGGCGAGAGCCCGATCGGCGATTAGGCGGCCATATCGGCGCGGCGCACGGATTGCCGCGCAAGCCCAACCCTGCAATTGTACGAGTAGAAAAACCGCCTGCCGGACACGCGGCAGCGGATGTGTCGGACGGGGGGGGTATCATGAGAGATGTCGAGATGAACCGCAGGGCGCTGTTGGCGTCCGGCCTGGCGGGTGGCGTGGCCGCGGTCGGCGTTGCCGGGCAGGCGGGGGCACAGGCATCGGCATCGGCCGGCACCTTGCTGGCGCCGCGGCCCCCGATGGGCTGGAACAGCTGGAACAGCTTTGCGACCACGATCACCGAGGCGCAGGCGCGCGAAACCGCCGCGATCATGCGCGCAAAGCTGCTGCCCTTCGGCTACGACATCTTCACCGTCGACATCCAATGGTATGAGCCCGCCGCGTCGAGCTACGAATATAATGCCGAGCCGGTGCCGGCGATGGACGGTTATGGCCGGCTGATCCCCGCGCCCAATCGCTTTCCCTCCAGCGCGGGCGGCAAGGGGTTCGCACCCCTGGCCGCCGATGTCCACAAGATGGGGATGAAGTTCGGCATCCACCTGATGCGCGGCATCCCGCGCCTGGCGGTGAAGAAGAACCTGCCGGTGCTCGGCACGCCGTACCGCGCGCAGGACATCGCCGATACGAACAGCATCTGTTCGTGGAACCCGGACATGTACGGCGTCGACATGACGAAGCCGGGCGCGCAGGCCTATTACGACAGCGTGTTCAAGCTTTATGCCGACTGGGGCGTCGACTTCGTCAAGATGGACGACATGAGCCGCCCCTATGACGCGCACGCGCCCGAGATCGAGGGCGCGCACAAGGCGATCCGGAACACCGGCCGCCCGATGATGCTGAGCCTGTCACCGGGCGAGACGCCGGTGATCCGCGGCGACCATGTTCGCCAATATGCGCAGATGTGGCGGATCTCGGACGATTTCTGGGACGACTGGGGAATGCTGGAGGCGCAGTTCACCCGGCTGGAGAACTGGAACCCGCACCGCCGCCCCGGTGCCTGGCCCGATGCCGACATGCTGCCGCTCGGCCTGCTGGCGCTGGGCAAGCGCGACACCAGGTTCACGCCCGACGAGCAGCGCACGCTGATGACCCTGTGGTCGATCGCACGCTCGCCGCTGATCATGGGGGGCGACCTGCGCCACCTGGATGCGCCGACGCTGGCGCTGCTCACCAATCGCGCGGTGCTGGCGGTCAACCAGGCATCGACCGACAACCAGCCGCATTTCGTCGAGGACGGCACGCGCATCTGGTCGGCCCGGCCGGAGGGGAGCCAGGACCGCTATCTCGCGCTGTTCAATACCACCGACAAACCCAAAGAGGTGGGCATCGCCCTGCGCGAACTGGGCAAGGCCGGCACGGTCCGGTTGCGGGACCTGTGGACGGGTCAGGACGCGGGCACCGCAAGCGGCCATGTCACGCGCACTGTGCCCTCGCACGGCGCCGCGCTCTACCGTTTGACCTGAAGCTGGTGATGGGGGCGGGCCCGGCCGCGTCAGGCGTCGGTGCGCAGGCGGTATCCGACCCCCAGTTCGTTGGCGATCACGCTGCCGACCGGCGCCGGCGCCTCCAGTTTCTGGCGCAGGTTGCGGATGACGATGCGCAGATATTCGATGCGCGGGTCTTCCTCGCCGCCCCAGCAGGCCGACAGGATGCGTTCATGGGTGACGATCCGGCCGATATGACGGGTGAGCAGTGCCAGCACGTCATGTTCCTTGCGGGTGAGATGCACCTCGGTGGAGCCGCGGCAGACGATGCGGCGATCGAGATCGATGCTGAGATCGCCGCGCTGCACGAGCTGCGGCGTCGTCACCGATCGGCCATGATGCCTGAGCGCGACGCGCAGCCGGGCGAGCAGCTCCTCGGTATCGAACGGCTTGCCGACGAAATCATCGGCGCCGAGGTCGAGCGCGGCGACCTTTTCGTCGACGGCGTCGCGGGCGGACACTACCAGGATGACGGCATCGGCTTTCGCGCGCAGCAGCGGGATGAGGGAAAGACCGTCGCGATCGGGCAGGCCCAGATCGAGCAGGATGGCGCTCGGCTGCTGGGCCGCGGCCTGATGCAGCGCATTCTTCGCATCCTCCGCCTCGACGACGAGGTAGTCGGCACGGACCAGCGTGTTGCGGAGCAGGCGGCGAATGGCGGCTTCGTCATCCACCACGAGGATTTTTGCGGGCATTTCAGGACAAGCCTTCGGTCGGGGTGTCGCGAACGATCAGGGCGGGCGGGAAGATCAGGGCGAAGGATGCGCCGATGCCGTCCGCCCGGTTCGTCGCCTCGACGGTCATGTTCATCGCCTCGGCGAACGCCTTGACGATGGCAAGGCCCAGTCCCGTGCCGCCAACGGCGCGGTCGGAGCCTTCGAGGCGGGTGAATGTCTCGAACACTTGCGACTCCCGGCCCGCTGGCAGTCCGGGGCCGAGATCGAGGACCGCGAGGCGGACTTCGCCGAACCGGTTGCGGCCCTCGACGACGATCTCGGTGCCCGGATCGCCGTAGCGGCCGGCATTGTCGAGCAGGTTGAGCAGGCAATGATGAAGGAGCTGCGGGTCGACCCGGACGAGCGGCAGATCGGGCGGTACATCCAACCGCACCCCGTGACCCTCCAGCGCACGCCGGGCGTCATGTGCGGCGCCGGTCACGGCATCACTCAGATCGGTCGCCTCGATGTTCAGCCGGATGGCGCCTGCTTCGACGCGGGCCATGTCGAGGAGGTTGGTGACGAAGCGGTGGAGGCGGGCGGCTTCGCTTTCGATGGTGGCGATCAGGTCGGGGGTGGTGCCGTGGTGGAGTTGCGCGGCCGCCGCGATCACGGCGGTGAGGGGGGTGCGCAGGTCGTGGCTGACCGAGGAGAGCAGGGCCGCGCGCAGGCGGTCGCGGGTGCGGACGGCATCGACATCGCGCATCTCCGCCTGGAGCCGCAGGCGTTCGAGGACGAGCGCGGACTGGTCGATCAGGCTGCTGAGCAGCGGCAGCTGGTCGGGCCGTACCGGATCGGCGCCCGTTTCGCTGGCGACACCCAGCACGCCGAGAATGCGGTCGCCGGCCTTTAGCGGCTGGAACAGCCATTCCGAGGCGGCGAGCGTCGCCGATCCCTTGCCCGCCGCACTGCCGGTTTCGAACGCCCAGCCCGCCGCGGCATCGTCCATCGTCCCCAGCCGGTAGGCGGGGTCGCTGGCGGCGAGGATTTCCAGCGTCGCGCCAGGCACCGGCCCGAGCAGGATGACCTGCACGCCCAGCAGGCGCCGGATATCGTCGCAGATCATCTGCGCTGCGGTTTCGGCATCGTTGACGCCGGCGATCTGGCGCAGGAACCCGGCAAGCGTGGCGTTTGTCCTGGCGCTGGCCGCGGCGAGATCGGCCTGGGCGCGGACGCGGGACATCAGGTGGCTGGTGGCAAAGGCGATGCCGAGCAGGACGATGACCGAGATCAGATTTTCGGGATTGCTGATGCTGAGCGTACCTACCGGGGGCAGGAACACGAAGTTGTAGGCGAGGCTGGAGGCGATCCCGGCATAAAGGCCGGTGCGCAGCCCGAAGAAGCTGGCGGCCGCCATCACCGGCAACAGGTAGAGCAGCGCGACGTTGCCGAGGTCGAGGACGTGGAAGAGCGCGCTGGCGGCGCCCGTGACGGCCGCGACCATCGCCGTCGTCGCCGTATAGCCAAGCGGCGTGCCCCACCGGGCAGGGCGGCGCCGGCCGCGCCCGCCGGCATCGCTGCCGGGAGGCACGGGCAGGACATGGACCGTCACGTCCGGCGTGTTGCGGATCACCTGATCGACGACCGAGCCGTGGCGAAGCTCGAACCAGCGCGACCGGCGCGACTTGCCGAGGACGAGCTGGGTGGCGCGCGCGTCACGAAGAAAGGTCTGGATGCCTTCCACGACGTTTGCGGCGGGAACGGTCGCCACCGCCCCGCCAAGCTGGGTCGCCAGCGTCATCGCCGCGGCGACGCGGGCATGCTGTTCGTCGGTGAAATGGGCCGCGCGCGGGGTTTCGACGAACAGGGCCGTCCAGGGCGCGCGCAGGCTGTCGGCGACGCGTTTGGCGGCACGCACAAGCCCGTCGGCGCCGGGCAGTTCGTTGATCGCGACGACGATGCGGTCGCTGCCCGCCCAGGTTCCGCCCAGACCCAGGGCGCGCACATCGTCGAGCATGCGGGCATCGACCGCCTGCGCGGCACGGCGCAGCGCCAGTTCGCGCAGCGCCGAGAGGTTGGACCTGGAGAAGAAGTGGCCGAGCGCGCGTGTCGCCTCCTGCGGCAGATAGACCTTGCCCGCCTTCAGCCGCTCGATCAGTTCGTCGGGCGGAATGTCGACCACCTCGATCTCGGCCGCTTCCAGGATGCTGTCGGGCACCGTTTCGCGCACCCGCACGCGGGTGAAGCTGGCGACGACGTCGTTGAGGCTTTCGACATGCTGGATGTTGATCGTCGAATAGACGTCGATCCCGGCCGCCAGCAGCTCCTCGACATCCTGATACCGCTTGGGATGCCGGCTGCCGGGGGCATTGGTGTGGGCGAGCTCGTCGACGAGCACCAGTCGCGGGGCACGGGCGAGGATCGCGTCGAGATCCATTTCACGCAGCGTGCGGCCCTCATAGGGGACGGCACGGCGCGCGATGATCTCGTGGTTGCGGGTCAGCGCGTCGGTTTCGACGCGACCATGGGTCTCGACAATGCCGACGACCACGTCGACGCCGTCGCGCCGGCGGGCCGCACCCTCGGACAGCATCTCATAGGTCTTGCCGACACCCGGTGCGGCGCCGAGAAAGATTTTCAGCCGGCCGCGTCCCTCCTGCGCGGCGACACGCAGGAGGGCGTCCGGGTCGGGACGGCCGTTACCGGAGACCGGCATCGAGCGCCTGATTGAGCGCCAGCACGTTGACATGGGGGGCGCCCAGCACCGACCCTTGCGTCCGCCCGGTCACCAGCGCGCGGACGCGATCGGTGGAGATGCCGCGCACACGGGCGATACGCGGCGCCTGCGCCAATGCCGCGGCGGGCGACAGGTCCGGGTCGAGCCCCGAGCCGCTGGCGGTGACGAGGTCGGCGGGAACCGGGCCGTGCACGCCTTCGCCGCGGCGCTTGCCCACATCGGCTCCCACCCGGTCGACCAGCGCCTGGGCGGCCGGACCGAGATTGGAGCCCGACGAGGCGAGCCCGTCATAGCCCTTGCCGGCCGCGGACGGTCGCGTCTGGAAATAGCGATCGGCGGTGAACGGCTGGCCGATCACGGTCGAGCCGATCACCTGGCCGCCTGCATCCCGCACCAGGCTGCCATTCGCCTGAACCGGAAAGAGCGCCTGCCCGATGCCGGTCATCGCCAGCGGATAGCCAAGCCCCAGAAGGGCGGCGAACAGGATGATCATGACGATCGCAGGCCGTAATGCGGAGGAGAAATCCTTGCCCATATATTCAACTCCTTAGGCGAGGCCGAGGCCACCGACCACGAGGTCGATGAGCTTGATGCCGATAAAGGGTGCGACGAGGCCACCCAGACCGTAGATGGCGAGGTTGCGGGCGAGCAGCGGCCCGGCCGCCATCGGCCGATAGGCCACGCCCTTCAGCGCCAGCGGCACCAGCAGCGGTATGATGATCGCATTGAAGATGATCGCCGACAGGATCGCCGATTGCGGGGAGCCGAGCCCCATGACGTTGAGCACGCCGAGGCCGGGATAGAGCGCGACGAACATCGCCGGGATGATCGCGAAATATTTCGCCACGTCGTTGGCGACGGAGAAGGTGGTCAGCGCACCCCTGGTCATCAGCAGCTGCTTGCCCAGGCCCACCACCTCGATCAGCTTGGTCGGATCGCTGTCGAGATCGACCATGTTGCCCGCCTCGCGCGCGGCCTGCGTGCCGGTGTTCATCGCCACGCCGACATCGGCCTGGGCCAGCGCGGGGGCATCGTTCGTCCCGTCGCCGCACATCGCGACCAGCCTGCCACCCACCTGTTCGCGGCGGATCAGGTCCAGCTTGTCCTCCGGCGTCGCCTGGGCGAGGAAATCGTCGACCCCCGCCTCGGCCGCGATCGCCGCGGCGGTGAGGGGATTGTCGCCGGTGATCATCACCGTGCGGATGCCCATGGTCCTGAGTTCGCCGAAACGCTCGCGAATGCCGGCCTTTACCACGTCCTTGAGGAAGATGGCACCGAGCAGCCGCCCGTCCTGCGCCACGGCGAGCGGTGTTCCGCCGGCGCGCGCAATCTCGTCGGTGATGCGGCGCAACTCGGTCGCGGCCGCGGTCGCGCCGGCGCCCGCACTGGCGCGCAGGATCGAGTCCACCGCGCCCTTCTGGATCAGCGAGCCGTTCACCCGCACGCCGGAAATCCGGGTCTGCGCGGTGAAGGGGATGACTTCCGCATCCGCAGGCAGCCGGGCCGTGGTGACGCCGAACGTTTCGCGCGCGAGGGTGACGATCGAGCGACCCTCCGGTGTCTCGTCGGCCAGGCTGGCGATCAGTGCCGCCTCCGCCAGTGCCGCCTCGCCGGTCCCGCCGACCGCGCGGAAGGCGGAGGCCTGGCGATCGCCGATGGTGATGGTGCCGGTCTTGTCGAGCAGCAGCACGTCGATATCGCCGGCCGCTTCCACCGCGCGGCCCGATTTGGCGAGGACGTTGAAGCGGACCAGCCGGTCCATGCCCGCAATGCCGATCGCCGACAGCAGCGCCGCGATGGTCGTCGGGATCAGCGTGATGAGCAGGGCGGCCAGGATTGCGACCGGAATGCTGCCGCCCGCGTAAGCGGCGAAGCCCGGAATGGTGGCGACCGCGATCAGGAAGATGATCGTCAGCCCGACCAGCAGCAGCGTCAGCGCGATCTCGTTCGGCGTCTTCTGCCGCTCGGCACCCTCGACCAGTGCGATCATGCGGTCGAGAAAGCCCTTGCCGGGCTCCACCGTCACGCGCACGCGGATTTCGTCGGAGATGACGCGCGTGCCCGCGGTGACGGCCGAACGATCGCCACCCGCCTCGCGGATCACGGGGGCGCTTTCGCCGGTGATCGCGGCTTCGTTCACCGAAGCGACGCCGGACACCACCTCGCCATCCGACGGGATCAGGTCGCCTGTCTCGACCAGCACGATGTCGCCGACCTTGAGCTGGCTGGCGGGGATGTCGTCCCACGCCCGGCCATCGCCCTTCAGCCGCTTGGCGGTGAGCTCGGCCTTGGCGGCGCGCAGCGATGCCGCCTGCGCCTTGCCGCGCCCCTCCGCCAGCGCCTCGGCAAAGGTGCCGAACAGCACCGTCAGCCACAGCCAGACGGCGAGTTGCAGCTTGAAGCCGGTGGAAAGATCGTCCTGCCCGATCACGAGCAGGACCGTCATCAGCGCCGCCACGCTTGCGGTGACGAACATCACCGGGTTGCGGACGAGTTCGCCCGGGTTCAGCTTCACGAACGATGCCCTGACCGCGGGCACGACGAGGTCGGCCGTGAACAGGCTCTTGTGACTTGGTTTCGCCATGATGGCCCCTGTCAGAACAATTGGCCGCGGATCATGCCAAGATGATCGGCGATGGGACCGAGCGCGAGGCTCGGCAGGAAGGTGAGACCGCCCAGGATCAGGATGATCCCGACGAGGAGGCCGATCCACAGGCCACCGGTGGTCGGGAACGAGCCCGCGCTTTCCGGCGTGTAGCGCTTCGCTGCCAGGCTGCCGGCGATGGCCAGCATGGGCATGATGACGAAGAAGCGGCCGAGCCACATGGCGACGCCGAGCAGCCCGTTATAATAGGGCGTGTTGGCGGTCAGGCCGGCAAAGGCGGAGCCGTTGTTGGCGACCGCGGATGTGAAGGCGTAAAGGATCTCGGAAAAGCCGTGCGGCCCCTTGTTGAGCGGCCCGGCCAGGCCCTGGGCCAGCACCGAGGACAGCGCGGTGAGGCCGAGGATGACGAGCGGCAGCACCGCGATCGCCAGCACCGCCAGTTTTACCTCGCGCGCCTCGATCTTCTTCCCGACATATTCGGGGGTGCGGCCGACCATCAGCCCGGCGACGAACACCGCCAGGATGGCAAAGAGCAGGAAGCCGTAGATGCCGGCACCGACCCCGCCGATCACGACCTCGCCCAATTGCATGTTGAAGAGGGGGATGAGGCCGCCGAGCGCGGTGAAGCTGTCGTGCATCGCATTGACCGCGCCGCAGGATGCCGCGGTGGTGACCACCGCGAACAGCGCGGAGGCGGCGATGCCGAAGCGGGCTTCCTTGCCCTCCATATTGCCGCCGGCGACGCCGAACTGGTGCAGGACGGGATTGCCCGCCGCTTCCGCCCAATAGGTAACCGTGGTGCCGGCCAGGAACAGGATCATCATCGCCGACAGGATCGCCCAGCCCTGACGGGTGTTGCCGACCGCCCTGCCGAAGCACCAGGTCAGCCCCGTGCCGATCGCGAAGATCGACAGCATCTGGACGAAATTGGTCAGCGCGGTGGGGTTTTCGAAGGGATGCGCGCTGTTGGCATTGAAGAAGCCGCCACCATTGGTGCCCAGCATTTTGATCGCTTCCTGGCTGGCGACGGGGCCGAGCAGGATGGACTGGCGTGCGCCCTCCAACGTCCGGATGTCGACGACGCCGGCCAAGGTCTGGGGCACGCCGCTGGCGATGTAGAAGATGGTCAGCAGCGTGCAGAGCGGCAGCAGCAGATACAGGGTGATCCGGGTGATATCGGCCCAGAAATTGCCGATCGTCTTCGTCTCTGCCCGCGCGAACCCGCGGAACAGCGCAAAGGCGAGCGCGATGCCGGTGGCCGCCGACAGGAAATTGTGGATCGTCAGCCCCAGCATCTGGGAAAGGTTCGACATGGTGCCCTCACCACCATAGCTTTGCCAGTTGGTGTTGGCGGTGAAGCTGATCGCGGTGTTGAACGAAAGATGCTCGCCGACCGGGCCCAGCCCTTGCGGATTGCCCGGCAGCACCGCCTGCAGGCGCAGCACCGCATAGGTGAAGAGCATCAGCCCCGCGTTGAACACCAGCATGTGCACCGCATAGCGGCGCCAGCCCTGTTCCCGGGCGGGATCGACGCCGGCAAGCGCGTAGAAGCCGCGCTCCGCGGGCCCAAGCATGCGGTGAAGCGGCGTGCGCCGCCCCTCGTACAGCGCGAACAGCCACAGGCCCAAGGGCTTGGCAAGCGCGAGCAGGATGGCGGTAAAGCCGAGGATCAGGAACCAGCCCTGAGCGGTCATCGGTTCGCCTCCTTCAGAAGCGTTCGGGGCGGATCAGCACCGCCACCAGGTAGACGAGAAGGCCGAGCGCGGTCAGCGCCGCCAGCCAGAGGTCGAGGGTCATCGCCGTTCCCCTCACGCATTGTCGCAAAGGCGGACATAGGCGAGCGTCAGCGCCACCAATCCGACCATGATCGCGATCCACAGCAGATCCTGCACGGGCATGTCCTCCAAGGGTCAGAAGGCGGCGGTCAGCGAGACCAGGACGGTGCCCCCGGCGATGGTGCCGGTGCCGTCCTGGCCCTTGCTGAAGCTCGGGCGGAGATAGGCTGCGCGCCCGGTCGAGATGTCGGTGTCGACATAGCTGACGCCCAGGGTCAGGTTCCGGTAGCTGGTGTCGGCACCGATCGACCAGTCCCAATAGGCACCGGTCGGGGCGATGGCGGTGGCGTTCGGCCCCAGCCCGTCCTGGCCCCGGCTATGGCCGATATGCGCCTTCAGCGTGACCGGCGCAGCGGACACGGCCAGCGCCGCGTCGCCCCATAGATAGAGATTGTCGTCCCGGTCGCCGGGATCGGTATAGTTGCCGTTCGCCGCATCCGCGCCGGCGTTGTACCATTTGCCGATCGCCTGCTGCCGGGGCGCATAGGCGGCACCGGCGGTCAGCGTGGCCGGGCCGCGGGTACCGGTCAGCTTGATATAGGGTTCGGCGAAATCGGTTTTGTCGGCGCCGCCCGGATACATGTACCAGGTGAGGCCGATATCGAGCGCGGCGTTGGGCCCGAGCGAAGCCTTGTACCCGCCGATCAGGTCCAGCTCCATGTTGGCACCGCCAAAGGTGCCCCAACCGGCAAGGTTCGATGCCCAGACCCCGGCATATACGCCGCTGTCGTGCGCCGCGGTGATGCCCGCCTGCACCGCCATCTCCCGGTCGGACTGCGACACGCCGCGGAACCGGTAGTCGGAGGCGATCGTGGCGGCGCCGCTGATGGTGAGCGCGGGAGCGTCGGTCGTCCGGACCCTGTCATCCGGCGTCGACTGCGCCTGTGCGGCGAGCGGCATGCCGAGGAACGCGACCATTGTGGCCGTCTGTCGGAACTTCATTGTCACACCCCTTCGGAGCGACGACCGTCCCGTGACGATCGCCTTCAGGGGTGCGCGATTAGGCCTGGTGCGCGTAGCAATTCGAGATCGATCGGGGAAAAACGCATATAGCGCGCATATGTTTTGCAAATATTCCTAGGCGTTACCTGTCGGCAGGGCCGCGCCCGGATCAGCAGAGACAGTCAGGTGCGAGAATGGTTTCCACCATTTGCCCGATGGATCGCCAATGCTCGATACACACGGCATCATCGGCGAACAGGCAGCGCGCAACCTCGGTCGCCAATCGGTGGTCGATGGCATCCCGGTCGGCATCATCGGCGATCAGGGATGCCGCCTGCCGCCAGCGCGCTCTTGCAACCATTATGGTACTATATCGACCGAAACTGATCTGGATAATAACTCAGAAGAGGTATTGATGGCTCGCTACTGCCCCTGAGACATGACCACGAAAAAGGGGGCCGTGAAGGCCCCCTTCCTTGCGGCAGGAATGCCGGTCCGATCAGTTGCTGTCGGAGTCGTCGTCGCTCTTCACGATCGCGATCACGCCGATCGCCGCGATGCCGGCGGCAATGGCCGCAGCAGCGATGCCGGCGCCGGCGAGCTTGTTCGACTTGGCGGCGGGTGCCGAGGCGCGGGCGGACTTGGCGACCGACAGGCTGGCAGCCGGGTTCGCAGGAGCAGCGGCAACCGGAGCGGCAACCAGAACAGTGGCCGCTGCTGCGGCGAGGAACTTTGCGATCATTGTAATCTCCCTTGGTGAGTGGCCCCTATGCCCGGCCCCCTCGCTAAGGTCGAGGCGTTAACGATGAACAAAGTTTTCAGGCATTTAGCTGCATGGAAGCATCGGGCACGGGATCACCGGCGTTCGCGAGCCCTCGCGCGGATTATGACAACAGGCTGCCGGGCGGTGGTGTCGCCGGTATCAGCGACGCCTCGACATCGACCCCGGTCCTGCTGGCCGAATGGGTGCGGGTGGACTGAAGCTGCAGGTGCTGGACGGGCCCGAAGACGGTAATGACGGTGTCGCCGTGCAACCGATCTTGCAGGAGGCCGAAGAAGCGGTCGACGAATTGATCGATCTGGTCTGGCGTCAATCCGCGATCGTCCAGGGTCAACCGGGCAATCAGATCGGATCGCGTCACCTTGTCCCTTCCTCGCGCTGACAGCGGTGTCACGTGTCGCGAAGAAATCCAGCATTGTCTACACGGTGATGACGCCGATGCCGAAAATGCCGACCGGTCAGGCCGCCAAGACGTCGTCATACTCGACATCGGCAGGAGCATCCGCGTTCAGCCGCTCGCGCAGTTCCTTGCCGGGCCGGAAATAGGTGACGCGCTTTGCGGGCACCTTCACACCTTCGCCGGTTCTCGGATTGCGCGCCTGCCGGGCTTCACGAGCCCGTGTGGTGAACATGCCGAACCCGCGCAATTCGACCCGGCCATCGGCCTGCAATTGCCTGACGATGGCATCGAAAAACGCGGTGACGATAAGCTCCGCCTCGCGCGTCGTGAAATCGGCGTGCCGTTCCTTGATCATCTGCACCAACTCGGATCGCAACACGGCACACCCTCCTGCTCGCAAGCTTTTACAATCGTTTACCTGATAAGGATCAAGTTCTGAATATGCCCAATGCGCCGTGTAATGCTTTACAATCGACCTATTTCGGGCGCGAGGGGAGGGTACGGACAGGCGCGACGCGGCAGCCTTCCGGCGTGACATATGCGCATTCCAAACCGAGCCCGATTGATTCTTATAGCTCCGTTAGATCCGTCAAAGCGTTGGCGGTCGGAAGGTTTAGTGGTCATGCCAGCAAGGACCGGTGCTATGCCGCTGTTTTCACAGTTTTATGCCACTAGACCTGAATAATGCTCATGCATGAGTATATAAATCCAAGATCAATCTGCAGTGGTATGCAGATATAATCGGCGACCTTTATGAGATCGGTGAACGCGTCGCCTTTTGACGAGGATCAAGCACTTGCTCCCTTCGCTGCTTTCCACCTCCGTCCTGGCGCTCCTCGCCGGGGTGGTCCTTTCAAGCGGGGCGCCGACAGGTGCGATGCAGGCGCCGATCGCGGCCGCTACCCCGGCATTGTCTGCAATCGACCGGGTCTGGTCCAGCCACCGGGTCGGCTATGCGATGGTCGTCACCGATAGCCGGATCATCGTCGCCTATTATGATGCCAACCGGCAACTGACCGTCGCCTCGCGACCGCGCGGCGCCCCGGCCTGGGTCTATCACAAGGTCGACAGCTGGACCGGATGGGACAGCCACAATTACCTCGCGATGGCGCTGGATGCGGCCGGACAGATCCATGTCGTCGGCAATCTTCACGGCGATCCGCTGGTCTATTACCGTACCACGCAGGCGGGCGATGTCCGTACCCTGGCGCGCGTACCAGTGATGGTGGACCCCGCGGCCGAACAGCGCATGACCTATCCGATATTCCTGCACGATGCCGATGGGCGGCTCGTCATGAAATATCGCGATGGGCGCAGCGGCAACGGCAACGAGATCTACAATGTCTACGACCCCGCCACCCGGACGTGGCGCCACCTGCTGTCGACACCGCTGACCGATGGGGAAGGGCGGCGCAACGCCTATTTCGTCGGGCCACGACTGGGCCCGGATGGCTGGTTCCATCTCGCCTGGGTCTGGCGCGAAAGCCCGATGGCCGAGACGAACCACGACCTGTCCTATGCCAAAAGCCGCGATCTGGTGCACTGGACGCGGGCCGACGGCACTCCGCTGACGCTGCCGATCCGCCTGTCTAGCGCCGAAATCGTCGATCCCGTTCCGGTCGAGGGCGGGATGATCAACAACAACACCGTGATCGGCTTCGACCCCGGAGGGCGGGTGATGATCACCTATCACAAGTTCGACAAGGCCGGGAACACGCAGATCTTCGTCGCGCGGCGTGAGGGCGATCGCTGGCGGACGCAGCAGGTCAGCGGCTGGCAGGGCTTTCGCTGGGACTTTCGTGGTGGAGGCTCGCTCGACAGTCGTCTGTTTGTCGAGGGGCCGGTGCCGGTCGGCCGCGATCGCATCCGCGTGTCCGTCATACGGGACGGCAAGCCGATCGATTTCCTCCTTGATGCCGCCAGCCTTAAACGGATCGAGGAGCGGCCGGCGAACCGCCTGGCGGATCGCTTGCGCGGCGTGATCGCGGTGCCCGAAGGCATGGTACTCAATACGCTGGAGGACCCGAGTGGCAGCGGCGTCGCGCTTGCCTGGCCCAGCCGCCCGCCGCATCGCGATCAGCCGGACGAAGACATCACAACTCCGACCGTGCTGCGGCTGGTGGAGGAAGCGACGCCGCGTTGAGGCAGGCGACGTGTCGCGCGCTATGTGTCCGCCAAGATAGGTCGTAGCCGGCACATCATACGGCTTCCGGACGGTTCGTGGGGGCATCGCAGAGCCACTCCGTCAGCGTACGCTCTCATCACTGCCATCCGAAACGCCCCAGACGGCGAAGCCGCTGAAACCGCCGAACCTGCGCCGTCCATCCTATTGCCGGGATATGGTTCGCCAGATCCCTCATGCGGTCTTGGTAGTCCTGCGCTGTTTTAGCAGATGGCCGCGCAACCGATTCAACAAGCGCCGGAATCTAAAATGGCCAGGACGCCCCGGCACCGATCGCTATCCAGGTTCACGAAGATGCCTTTGAGCGTTGATCGGTGCCTATGGTCGCGCTCCGATGCGGCCAAGGCCGACCGCCGGGTGGTCGGGGTTCAGCAATCCCGACCGTATGCGCCGACGCCCTTATACGGTGTCGTCAAAAGCATAATTGAACTGATCAAATCACTAGCGATCCGCGCACCTGTCGCGCTTGGTTCATACGGGGGCCAATGGGCCGGAGCGAGGATCAAGGATCCGCTACCCATCACAGTGCGCGCGGGTGCCGCTGCCGGACAGCAAGGGCGTGATCAACCATCAACCGATGTAATCTCTAAATGTCGGTAACGATAATACCATGTTATGGTTATTATAAGATATCGGCTATGGTTTGGAGGGGTGGTAGCTGTGGGCGGCATGGCCAATTTCGCTAGTCCGCGTGGGCAACCCGAGCAATGCAGAGGCAAGACCGATGAAGCCGGCGTAGGAGCGCATCGACGACTGCTCGACGCCTAGCGCCGAGCAGTCGCGCTACTCGCTGACACCGTGAGACGCCTGGACGTGCGCGACTATCTCGCACACGTTCAGGCGTCAGAGCTTTTTTGCCAGAACCTCCTGCCGGATTTGCTTGTCCAAGCTACAGGCCCGTGACCAACTGTTTAGCGCAAAGGCAATTCGCTCCTGAGTATACCTCGGCTTCTTCATATCCCGGATCTTTGCCCAAAGGCTCCAAAGGACAAAAAATCCTCACTCAAACTGGGCAAAACCGGAGGACGTCACATCAAAAGCGCAGGCGCACTCCCGCGCTGATCGTCTCCTGGTGATCGTCACGCCCGGTCTGGGCCGCAGCGGTGGCGAAGATGTCGAGCCCGCTTGGCAGACGATAGGCGACACCGCCTGACGCGGTGCCAACCAGTTCGGCGCGTGACGCGCCGATCGCGGTCAGGCCAAGGCCGCCTCCGGCATAGCCCGCCCGTGCATCCGTGCGCTGTCCCTCGATCTGGTAGCGCGCACCCAGTGTCACGAACGGGCGGAACGGAGCGTCCGAGGCTTCACTACGCGCGAAGGTCACACCCGCATCCGTGAAGCCTGCGACATGCCGGTCTCGTGCCACCGCAAGGGCAAAGGCGCTGCCACCATTTTCCGTGACCCCCTCACGCGTGGTCCGAACGTAGGTGATGCCGACACGCGGACGCAGCGACCAGCCGTTACCGACCTCGAGTCCGTAATAGGCCGCCAGATCGCTGACCCAGCTATGCAGGTTGTAACGGGCAGTTGCACCCCCTGCACCGAGCAGCGTACGATCGGTGTACGCTTCACCACCGTCGTACAGCAGCGACGCGCTGAAGCCCCAGCCCGCGTCGGCGCCGTAGCGTCCGTGCACACCGGCCACGATGCCATCGGCGCGGGTACGCGCGCCCAGTGCGCCGATCTGCTGCCGGCCGTTGAGATAGCCGGCAAACGCCCCGGCCGACCACTCTCGGTCACCATAGCCCAGACCACCGAGGAAGCCGTAGCTTTGGGTGCGTGCGGTTGCGCTTCCCTGCGCCGCATCGCCCTGCAGCGTGTGCCACTGGCCGACCGTCTGCGCAAAGGTGAAAGCGCCGGGCTCGTCACGTGTCGTTGCAAATGCAGGGCTGCGCGCGGCCTGCGTCAGCGTCAATGCATGGTCGACGGCGAGTTGTGTGGCGGAGGCGTAGGGTTCGGGGGTGAGTTGGGCGAAGGCGCGCGGGTCCGAGGTGCCCGATGCGGTCAGCAGGGAGGGCAAGGCTGCGAACAGGGTGCTGGTGGCGGGTTGGGTGATGAGGGTGGCGTTGGCATAGGCGATGGAGCGGCTGACCTGGGGGCTGAAGCGCGGGTCGCCCAGGAACTGGCCGAGGAGCTGGATGCGGTCCGCACGCTGCACGACGAAGCCGAACAAGGTGTCGGATTTCAGAACGTTGGTGTAGCTGCCGGTGATGCCGCCACTGGCCACGACGAGATCATAGGACGTGCCGGGCCGGATCGCGCCGGTCGCGGTGATCTGAAGCGTGGCACCCTGGCCGATCGCAACCGCGCCGTTGACGACGAGCTTGTCGGCGAGCGCCGGCGTGATCTCGAACAAGGAGGTCGAGGTGCTGGCGAGCGTGACGTTGCCGTTGACCGTCATGACGCCCGGCGATGCGCCGGGACTGAGCGTGCCTGCAACCGCGATGTCGCCGTTGACGGTACCGGCCGATCCGAAGGTCGCGCCCTGACCGACCGCGATCCGCGGTGCGGTAATCGTCGATCCGGCCAGCCCCACCAGGCGCCCGCCCGTCAGGTCGATGCCGCCAAGTGCGGCGGTGCCGGCGATGGTCGCATAGCCGCCCGTCATGCCAAACGCCTCGACACCGGCGATCGACGTGAAGGCGACCGGCGCGGTCGCGGAACCACCGGATACCGAGATGCTGTCCCGGCCTGCGCCGCCATCCACTGCGCCGGCAAAGCGGCCGGCGATCAGCATGCGGTTGTCGCCGCCCCCGAAGCGGACCTGCGTCGCCGCCAGCGAGGAATCGCTGGCGATACCCAGGTCGGTGCCCGCCAGCACCTGGTCATAGACATGCGCGCCGGTAAGCGTCAGGACACCGCGACCTTCGGTCGCCAAGGTCTCGAAATCGCGCAAGGTGGTGCTGGCGAGGGTGCGGTCGCCGGCCAGCTCCAGCGTGGCGATATCATTGCCCGTGCCACCCGAGACGGTGCCGTTCAGCGTGGCCCCAGCCGCAAGGCGTAGCGCATCGTTGCCCGCGCCGAGATCGATCACGCCAGCGAGCGTCCCGGTCGGGGCGACGGATATTTGCTGATCCCCTGCGCCGAACGTCAGCGATGCGCCAACGGTGCCGAGCGTGCCGGTGATCGTCAGGGCGTTGCCCGCCAGCACGACCTGTTCGAAGCCGGTTGCCGTACCCGCCAGCGTGACGGGGTCGGTCGCGGTGAAGCGCAGCGTGTCGGTGCCTGCGCCGCCCGCATAAAGACCGGACGCGCGCGTGGTGCCGAGCGCAAGCAGGTCGTTGCCGGCGCCGAGCGCCACGCGCGCGACATCGCCGTCCGTGGCGAAGCTGTCATCGCCATCGGAGCCAAGA
>NZ_WSUT01000003.1 GCF_009789535.1 Sphingomonas carotinifaciens
ACATAGCTCAAAGTGCGTCAGAAACGAGTTACGAAGCAATATCTATTCGCACCTCATTTCTGGATCAGGTTACCCCACCCCATTCATCGTAACTGGGCACCCCATTTCTCGTAGGTCAGCACCCCATTTCTCGTATCTGCGCACCCCATTCCTCGTAGGTCGAGGCGTTTATGCGTTCTAGATCAATGGGCTAGCTAACCACGAATCATAGAATCAGTAGAATCTAGAATCATCGCGGGCGCGCGAGGCTGGCGTTGCATGACGACAAGCGGAATCGGCCTTCGGCCGATGCGCCGAAGATGCGTGCCGGCTACGCCGTCACAAGAGCGGCCTGACGGCCGCAGGCTCGGCGAGGGAGGAGTCGGGGCGAGGACGGTGTGCGATCATTCGCCGGCCGTCACGCGCCGGGGTGGGCGATCCTGTCGGGGATGAACGACGATCGCGGATATACCCGAACCGGCGATGCGGTCGATCAAGCGATCGGCTTCCTCCACCCGATCGCTGGGCCAGTCGCGGGCGACGTGGACGGACGCGCCACCGACCTCGACGGTCAAGTGGGGGATGGTGGGATCGAGGTCGAGCAACCGGGCCATGTCGGCCTGCGCGTCGACCGTAATGCGGCGCAGGCTGTCCCCCACCATGACGAGCTGCCAGGTGCGGTTGTCAGTCATGCTGCCCTCTTGACGCCAGCCTTCCGGATACCAATCTATGTTCCCCGTCTGTTCGGGAGAGGAGATAAATAGATGGCAGCGAAATATTGGTCCGGTCAGAATTGCCCGGAAACCGGCACCTACGGTCAGTACCGCGACACCAACAACGAATATGCCGGCACGAGCTATGACCGGAAGGTGGACAAGGGCGAGAACTTCCCTCCCTCGCTGAACAATCACCACTACGAGAAGAAGTGAGCAGGTCTTTAGCCCGTAAGGGACCGTAATGCACCGGCCGAGAGTATCTCGGCCGGTGTTTGTTTATGTAGCCCTCCACCCGGCTCATGGCAGGAGCCACCCGCTGTAGGTCTTGGCGTCGGGGTTCGCACCGAAGCACCAGTAGGCCCCGTCGCGCTTCTCGCGTTTCCAGCCGTGATCCTTGGGGCAGGCGGCGATGGCGGGAATGGTCTGTTCGCTGGCCTGATCGATGCGGCGGGCGAGCTTGCCGTTGGTAGTGTTGGCCCAGCTCGCCGCAGCCGTTTCATCACGGGCGCGGGCATAGCCCGATGCCTCGCCGGCCCCGTTACCCAGGTAGTAGCCGTAACCCCCGGCGATCGGCACCAGCAGGGCGAAGGCGGCGAGCGCACCGTTCCACCACCTGTCCCACCGGCGCCGGCGCTGCTCATGGGCCCGGCGATCGGCGGCATCGGCGGCGAGACGATCGGCCAGGGCGGCGTGCGCGGCCGTATCAGCGTCGATCCGACGCCGCAGGGCCTCTCCCGCCCCGGCAAGGCCGTCTGTGGCCCCACGACGCGCTCCGGCCTCCGCACGGGCCTCCAGGGCGGCAGGATCGACCAGGCGGGCCGCTATGGCCTTGTCACGGGCTTCCTCGTCCTCGGCGCGCTGTGCGTCCCTGGCGGCGGCATCGGCCAGGCTGGCGCGCACGTCGGCCACCAGGTCGCGCAGGGTGCCGAAGCCGGCGAGGACGCGCTGGATGTTGGTGTCGAGGTGGGAGAAGAAGCTGTGCGCCTGGGCGGCGTCGGCGGTATCGCGCGCGCGACCGGCGGCAGAGGGCGGCGGATCGGGGGGCGTGTCGAACTCTGCGGGATCGAACCTCCCGGCCGGGGGATCGGTCCGGCCACCACCACGCGCCATTCCCCTTCCGCGTCCGGACTCATGGAGCTGGCGCGCCTGTTCGAGCAGGCGGCGGGGGTCGTCCTCCCGATCGCGGTCCATCAGCTATCCTCCCCGGGCAGCGTCCATCCCTCGAACGGTTTGCGATCCTGATCCCGGCTGATGCGGTGGGTCAGCTCGGAGACGATGCCGGCGAACCGCTTGTCCTTGGTAGCGGCGTCGATGAGCAGCCCGCCGAGGATGATCTTGCGGCGGGTATCGAGGCGGCGACCTTCGGCAGCGACACGGGCGTTGAGCGCGGCGAGACGGGCCTTTGCCTGATCGACCCGCTTCTGTGCCTGCTCGATAGATTCGCGTGTGGGTGCCGCCATACCTTCCCCGCGTGAAAGCACGAATACGAAGCGAGTATAGCGCAACCCAACGAACGAAGCCACCCGACGCGACGGTAGGAGACAAGGGCGCACTTTAGCATTACTGCGTAATGCGTGCGGCAGGGACACCCTGCACCCATGTCGCGATGCGACAGCGGGGCCTCCGCCCCACACCCCGACCAGCGCAACGCCGCTGGACCACGTTGGAGAAGGCAGACGCAGCGATGGCGATCTACCATCTGGCGGTGAAATCGGTGTCGCGCTCGACCGGGCGCAGCGCGGTCGCCGCTGCGGCGTACCGGGCCGGCGCATATCTTGAAAACGAGCGCGACGGCCTGGTGCACGACTACACGCGGCGGGGCGGCGTCGAGGATGCGTTCATCGTCGCCCCGGAGGGCGCGGAGTGGGCGCAGGACCGCTCCGCGCTGTGGAACGCGGCAGAGGCGGCGGAGAAGCGCAAGGACGCCAAGGTGGCGCGGGAATACGAACTGGGGCTACCGGCCGAGCTGGACGCCGGCCAGCGCCGCGACCTGGTTCGTGCTTTCGCGGAGGATGTGTGCGACCGCTACGGGGTGGCGGTCGATGCGGCGATCCACGCCCCCCATGATTACGGCGACGATCGCAACCACCACGCCCACGTCATGACGACGACGCGGGTAGCGGAGGCGGACGGGTTGGGGGCGAAGACGCGCCAGCTCGACGTGCGCACGACCGCCTCGGTCGAAGTGGAGGCGATCCGCGAGCGATGGGCGGGCATGGTCAACGACGCGCTGGAACACGCCCAGGTGCCGGAGCGGGTCGATCATCGCAGCTACGAGCGTCAGGGGCTGGATATCGAGCCTACGGTCAAGATGGGCCATGCGTCGGCCGCGATCGAGCGGCGCGCCGAGCGGGAGCAGATCGCAGCCGGTGAGGAGCCGCACGCCGTCACCCCGCGCGGGCAGATGAACGAGGCGATCATGGAGAAGCGGGGGCTGGCCTACTACATCGAGTATGGCGAGCAGCGGATACGGGAGTGGACCGGCCAGGCTCGGGAGCGGGTCGAACATCTGGCGCAGAGCATGTCGAGCTTCGTCCAGGGCGCGGCGAGGGCAATGCGGGCGGGGTTGCAGACCAGCGCCGGCGATGGATTCGATGGGTTGCCGGCAATCGACCAGTCACCCCGCCGCGAGCAGACCGGCTCCGAGCTGGATCAACCGCAGATCGAGCGTGATCGACAGCGGGACCGGCAACACGACCACGATATCGGGTTTGGACGGTAGGCAGGTTAGTCGCGTAGAATCTCGGTGACGCGGCGCGCAGCAGCCAGTTCGAGAATACGGCTGATGACGGTATCGTAGAGCTTGGGCGGGATGAAGCCGTAGGCGAAGCGATCCTTGCTCCCAGGCACGGGCCGAATGTCATAGCCCGGCCAGGCGAACTGGTTCACTTCATCCAGCACGATCCAGGAGCGATCGTCATCAAGGCCGAGCGCCTGTTTGACGCGAGGCGGCAGCTCGACCGCTTCCCCGTCTTTCGCGGGCGGGGTGTGCGTGATCGGTGCGACCGTCACGCGCGGGGCACCGCCCTTTGGACTTTGCACCGACAGCACGATGACGCTGGGGCGGACCTTGCGTCCTTCCTCCTGTCCCTTGCGATGCTCGTGCCGCCACAGATAGGCATAGGGAATGACCAGACCCGGTTCCGGGGTAGGAAGCGACAAAGGCTTAATCCATCAGTGCGTTGAGATGGTCGTGGCGGGGGTCCATCCGTGATGCCGCCAGCGCCTTCAACGTCGCGCCGTCTAGCTCCTCGACTGCCAGGGCGGTAGGAGCCGTTGCCTTGAGGCGCTGATATTCGTCATAGTCGCGCGCCGACACGAAATAGCCTGTCACTCGGTTGTGCGTCACCACAGCGACTGGCTCGCGTTGGGCCTCCTCGCGATAGCGACCGAAATTACGGGCGAACTCGGTCGCAGCTACCTGTGTCATCTTGCCCTCCTTGGCATTAGAGCGATACACAAAACGCGCGTTTTTCGCAATGGTGCCTGCCGGTGCCAATTTGCGCGGGGGGAGATAATCCAGGTGACCTTATTAACGGCCCTCGCACGGGCAAAAACCGAGGAGGATGTTAAGGACGCCTACATCGCGGCTCTCGGACTGAAGGGCTATTTCAAGGGACTGGTCGACATCCAGACCGAAGAGGTCTGGTTCGAGGCGAAGGACAGCCCGACCGCACCCATCGTCATGTTCGGCCAGCTCCTTGTCTACATCCGCGCGGCGAAGAAGCGTGGTGAGGCGATTCCGGCGTTCCTTGCCGTTATCGATCGCGAAAAGGCGGCACTGATGCCAACCGAAAAGGCGCTGCCGCTGCTCGACGATAAGGCGCTCGTCTGGCCCAAATCAGGCTCGGCGGCAGGCAAGGACTTCGCCGCACAGATCGCGCCTTACGTCCAGACGCACATCGTCGAATATGAAATCGCGCATGATGAGGCAGCGTTCGTCAGGGCGGTCAAGGACGCAATCCGTGAACGTCGCATCATCCGCACGCCGATCACTCCCGACAATTTGCGGCAGGTGTTCGACCGCTGGGTCGCCATGATCGGTAGCGAGCTCGGCGTGAAGAACCAGGCCGATTACGCCGTACTGTTCTTCGCCGACATCATGCACGACGGCCAGCGAGAGGCGATGAAGGGGCCAGCGGGCGCGCGCCTGTTGTTCAGTGGCGACAAGCCAGTTTTCATCCTAGGGACTGAGCAGTACGAGCTAGCGAGCGAGCGCGGCTATCGTAACTTCTGGGCGATCTACCACCGGCCGCCCGAACAGCAGCATCGCCATTATCTGCTTGAACGCCGCGACAGCTTGCTTCCCGTCGATGAACAGAAATTCAAGGGCGCGTATTACACGCCGCTAAACATCGTTGATAAAGCCTATGACCAGTTGCGTGCCACGCTAGGAGAGAATTGGCAAAACCGTTACATCGTGTGGGACATGTGTGCGGGTGTTGGCAATCTGGAAGCTAAGCACAGCAATCTACGCAATGTCTTCATGTCCACGCTCGACCAGGCCGATGTGACGATCATGAAGTCGAATCCGGCGTTCGCGGGGGCGGAGATATTTCAGTACGATTACCTGAACGACGACATCACTGATTTTGGTGAGATCGATTATGCGCTGTCGGGTAAGCTGCCGACGGCGCTGCGGCAGGCGATTACTAATGCGCGCGAAGGCCGGAAGGGCGCGAAGCCGATTTTAGTGCTAATCAATCCGCCCTATGCGGAGGCTACCAACGACAACACTACAAGAGGCGTTGCTTCGGATGGTTCAGGGTCCAAAGCAAAAGTTGCTAAAACTCGCTTAGCGTTAAGTCTAAAAGCCGACTATGGGAAGGCCACAAATGAGCTATTTGCCCAGTTCGTGGCACGAATAGATTTAGAGTTGCCTACATCAACACTAGCGATGTTTTCTACACTAAAGTACGTAATTTCTCCTACTTTAGAGAAATTTAGAGAAACGTGGAAGGCAAAATTTCTAGGAGGCTTCGTTGTCCATAGTCGTGCATTTGATAGCGTTCCCGGGAACTTCCCAATAGCTTTTTTGATGTGGGATACTGCTGTGAATGTGTCAGTAGCAAATATTGACACACGCGTACTCAACAAAGAGGGCAAAGAGGTCGGTGAGAAGACGTTCATTATAAGCACGGGGCGCAAGTTACTCACCGACTGGATCATCCGGCCACGCTCAAACCGCGAAGAGGTAGTGCCGCTGAAAAATGCCCTGACTACTGCGACTGCCACGAAGGATCTTCGAGGGACCAGGTGGTCGGACGATGCCATCGCCTATATGTGGTGCAACAGCAACGACTTGCAGCAGGCCGCCAAGACTGCATTGTTCTCGTCCGGCTTTAACGGTGGCCACGGGCTTTTCGTCACTTCCGAAAACCTCTGGCAAGCCGCCATCGTGTTCGCGGTCCGCCGCCTTATTAAGCCAACCTGGCTCAATGACCGCGACCAGTTCCTGCAACCCTCCGAGGCGCTGACCGACGAATTTAAGTCCGATTGCTTGGTCTGGATGCTGTTCAACGGCAGCAATTTGACCGCCGGGGCTGATGGGCTTCGCTGGAACGAGCGCGACTGGTCCCTTGTCAATCACTTCATCCCGTTCACCGAAGGCGAGGTCGGAGTGAGCGGGCGGTTTCAATCCGACTTCATGGTCCGCTACATGGCGGGCATGATCTTTTCGGCGGAAGCGCGAGCAGTGCTCGACGCGGGGCGGGTATTGTGGAAGCGCTACCACGCCATCAGCTTTCCGCGTAAAATCCGCGAAGAATTCAAACTCAACCGTCCGGATGTCGGCTGGTACCAAGTCCGCCGCGCCCTCGAAGCTTATGGTGATACCGAACTAACGGACTTCGACGCGTTCAAGGCAGCCTATGCCGCGCTCGGTACAAAACTACGGCCTTTGGTATTTGAATTTGGATTTTTGTCACAGCCTTTAGGGAGTGTAAGCTAGTGATTACGTCAGAGTATTTCCTTGTATCTGCTGAGATTGAGGTTGATGGGTCTCGTGAAAAAATAGAACTACCTGGACTGTCAGCCTTGCCCAGCGTTGGTGACGAAGTAGAGCTTAATTACTGGCACGGGCGTAAGCTGACTTTTGTGGTTGAAGGTGTTCGGCATCACATTGCCAATATTGGCGAAAAAATGCTTCAGCAAACCGTACTTATTGGTAGGCCGATCTAATTAGCTAAGCATAGATTAACCCCGTGCCAAGATTAGGGGTAAGCAATGTCCGCTCTCTGCCATTCTTACTCGGGGCGATGCGAAAGTCATAGGTTCTGCATCACGCCGGAAACGGCAGAAATCCGGGCGCTTCCGTGATGCATATATCCGATGCACAATGGTCGCATGATCTACGGCTATGCGCGCGTCTCCTCCAACGGGCAGGACCTCACCCAGCAGGTCGCCCAGCTCCTCGCTGCCGGCTGCGTGAAAGTCTACCAGGAGAAGGCCAGCGCCGCGTCGGCCGAGCGGCCGAAGCTCAAGCGCGCGATCGGCGCGCTCGATGCCGGCGACGTGCTGATGGTGACGGCCACCGACCGCCTGGCACGCAACACCCGTGACCTGTTGAACATCCTCCACGCGGTGAAGGAGGCAGGGGCTGGCTTCCGCTCGATCGCGGAGCCGATGGTGGATACGACCTCGCAGTTTGCCGAGGTCGTCATCGCCGTGCTGGGGATCGCAGCGAGCTGGGAACGCCAGCGGATCGTGGAGCGCACCGCAGTCGGTCGCGACCAGGCTAAGGCGCGTGGGGTGAAGTTCGGCCGGCGTGCTGCCCTCACTCCCCATCAGCAGGCGGAGGCGCTACAGCGGCTCGCTAGGGGCGACACGCAGCGCACCGTCGCGGCTCTGCTCGGGGTCGATCAGGCGACGATATCGCGGCTGTCGCGCAAGCAAGGCTGATGATCGAGCGAGCTAGAAACAAGTCGTTAAACCGGTGCCGGGTACGGTTACGCAAGGAGATTAGAAATGGCGTTTACCGAGGCCGAAAAGCAGCAGTGGCATGCCGATCGACGTGCAGCGGAAGCCACGGATGACGACTATGCTGCATCCCCAACCTGCGGGCATTGTGGCAACCCGTTCAGCTCGGGCGCAGGAGTGGTCACCGATGACTTCTCCCTATGTGACGTTTGCAACGGCGATTGATCCTGCTGTCATTCGTCAGTGCGGCCGAACAGGCGACCGAAGAACCCTCGCTTGGATTCTGTGGGGCCGGGTCCGGTCAGCAGTCCGATAACTCGGGCTTGAGCCTCACGCCGTTCCTCGTCCGATTGATCGAGGCGACGGCGGAGATCATCGATCGTGCCGTCCCGATCGCGCAACTGTTCCAAGGCAGCATCAAGACGAGCCTGCAACACATTGGAATCTGACCCGTTACGGGTGTCAGCATTGCCGTTGCGAAGCGTTTCAGCAGGCGTTTCGGTTACTGGTGCGGCTGACTTGGGAGGGTACACCCGGTGCAATTCGACTGGCTCAATCGAGAAAGAGCCATCATCCTTCTTTGTCGCGGAAATCCGACCACTATTAATGGCCCGCGATATGGAGGCCTGCTGATGCCTGTCGCCTTCGCAGCTTCTCCGAGGGTGTAAGCCATCTTATTGGTCCCTGTTGCGGATCGTTTCAAAACATGATCCGCTAACCCGTTAGCAGAAACGGTCAGATAGCGAAACGATTAGACCCTGCCCCACTTGGTGGCACACCCCGTAACCCATTTCGTCCAGTCTGCCTTGAGAGCGTCCCCTACCAGTTTACGGCGCTGTTCAGGGCGCACGCGGGCATACTGATCCGCTAGTCGCTGCACGGAGTGACCACCGCCTAGGGCCATTCCGATCGAATGAAGCTCCGGGGTCTTGAACTCGTTCACCTGATCGTCGGCCGGCCAGCGCAGGGTGTCGGAAACCGACAGGCGAGAAGCCGCCGAGGCGATGAGGCTAGCAGTATCGACGATGGTTTCTGTCGTCCCTTCCCGGCGAGCCTTTCGACCGCTGCTATGGCGTCCTGCCTCATCAGCCGCGGCGTCAGTGGCATCGTCGTCTTTCGGGGTGAAGGTGAGGGTGACGTGGGTAATCTTGCCCCGCGCCCCGCGTTTTTCCGACCAGTCCATCGTGAAGGCGGCGAGCTGATCGATTTCGGCCTTCGCCAGATCGAGGACGAAGCGACGGAAGTCGGAAAGTTGAGCAGTGTTTTGGGAGCTACGCCTACCCGCTCCCGCAGCTCCTCGATCGTACCTGACCATCGAGGCTCGCGACGGCCAGCGAGCAGGCAACCCATCTCGTAGAGGGTAATGGCATATTTGGATCGGAAGGCGAGCAGCGCCGCCCGGTTCAATCGGGCGTAGTAGTCGCTCCCCTGCAGAATAGCCCGTGCTGGTGCCGTGAACTCCCATTCGACGGTAGCTCGTCCATCTTCCGCGTGTTCGTTGAGGGTCCACGCCAGCAGAGCAGCGGTAAGGGTAGCAGCACGTCCCTGAGCCGAGGTCGAAGACATCTGGAATTTCACATCCATCAGCTCGGCCAGCGTGTCTTGGATCCGATCATTGGCATTGTGGCTGCCTCGCAGCTCACGCTTGGCGATCACATGCGAGCCTGGTCGCCAAGCCTCGCCGGCAGCTTTGGCGATCAGGAGAGCCAAGGTTTTGCGAGCGGCAAGGGAGGGTGATGTGCCGGCACCAAACCGAGCTTCGATGAACTCACCAGCTTTGACGATGGCATGACCGTCTCGGACCGAAGCGGTGGAAGCCGCTTTCATGGTGCGACCTAGGGAAGGGCCATCTGACATAGCTCAAAGTGCGTCAGAAACGAGTTACGAAGCAATATCTATTCGCACCTCATTTCTGGATCAGGTTACCCCACCCCATTCATCGTAACTGGGCACCCCATTTCTCGTAGGTCAGCACCCCATTTCTCGTATCTGCGCACCCCATTCCTCGTAGGTCGAGGCGTTTATGCGTTCTAGATCAATGGGCTAGCTAACCACGAATCATAGAATCAGTAGAATCTAGAATCATCGCGGGCGCGCGAGGCTGGCGTTGCATGACGACAAGCGGAATCGGCCTTCGGCCGATGCGCCGAAGATGCGTGCCGGCTACGCCGTCACAAGAGCGGCCTGACGGCCGCAGGCTCGGCGAGGGAGGAGTCGGGGCGAGGACGGTGTGCGATCATTCGCCGGCCGTCACGCGCCGGGGTGGGCGATCCTGTCGGGGATGAACGACGATCGCGGATATACCCGAACCGGCGATGCGGTCGATCAAGCGATCGGCTTCCTCCACCCGATCGCTGGGCCAGTCGCGGGCGACGTGGACGGACGCGCCACCGACCTCGACGGTCAATGGTGGGATCGAGGTCGAGCAACCGGGCCATGTCGGCCTGCGCGTCGACCGTAATGCGGCGCAGGCTGTCCCCCACCATGACGAGCTGCCAGGTGCGGTTGTCAGTCATGCTGCCCTCTTGACGCCAGCCTTCCGGATACCAATCTATGTTCCCCGTCTGTTCGGGAGAGGAGATAAATAGATGGCAGCGAAATATTGGTCCGGTCAGAATTGCCCGGAAACCGGCACCTACGGTCAGTACCGCGACACCAACAACGAATATGCCGGCACGAGCTATGACCGGAAGGTGGACAAGGGCGAGAACTTCCCTCCCTCGCTGAACAATCACCACTACGAGAAGAAGTGAGCAGGTCTTTAGCCCGTAAGGGACCGTAATGCACCGGCCGAGA
Source organism: Sphingomonas carotinifaciens (assembly GCF_009789535.1). Taxonomy (NCBI): domain Bacteria; kingdom Pseudomonadati; phylum Pseudomonadota; class Alphaproteobacteria; order Sphingomonadales; family Sphingomonadaceae; genus Sphingomonas; species Sphingomonas carotinifaciens. The sequence goes on from NZ_WSUT01000003.1 coordinate 10,410, forward strand.
GTATCTCGGCCGGTGTTTGTTTATGTAGCCCTCCACCCGGCTCATGGCAGGAGCCACCCGCTGTAGGTCTTGGCGTCGGGGTTCGCACCGAAGCACCAGTAGGCCCCGTCGCGCTTCTCGCGTTTCCAGCCGTGATCCTTGGGGCAGGCGGCGATGGCGGGAATGGTCTGTTCGCTGGCCTGATCGATGCGGCGGGCGAGCTTGCCGTTGGTAGTGTTGGCCCAGCTCGCCGCAGCCGTTTCATCACGGGCCGGGCATAGCCCGATGCCTCGCCGGCCCCGTTACCCAGGTAGTAGCCGTAACCCCCGGCGATCGGCACCAGCAGGGCGAAGGCGGCGAGCGCACCGTTCCACCACCTGTCCCACCGGCGCCGGCGCTGCTCATGGGCCCGGCGATCGGCGGCATCGGCGGCGAACGATCGGCCAGGGCGGCGTGCGCGGCCGTATCAGCGTCGATCCGACGCCGCAGGGCCTCTCCCGCCCCGGCAAGGCCGTCTGTGGCCCCACGACGCGCTCCGGCCTCCGCACGGGCCTCCAGGGCGGCAGGATCGACCAGGCGGGCCGCTATGGCCTTGTCACGGGCTTCCTCGTCCTCGGCGCGCTGTGCGTCCCTGGCGGCGGCATCGGCCAGGCTGGCGCGCACGTCGGCCACCAGGTCGCGCAGGGTGCCGAAGCCGGCGAGGACGCGCTGGATGTTGGTGTCGAGGTGGGAGAAGAAGCTGTGCGCCTGGGCGGCGTCGGCGGTATCGCGCGCGCGACCGGCGGCAGAGGGCGGCGGATCGGGGGGCGTGTCGAACTCTGCGGGATCGAACCTCCCGGCCGGGGGATCGGTCCGGCCACCACCACGCGCCATTCCCCTTCCGCGTCCGGACTCATGGAGCTGGCGCGCCTGTTCGAGCAGGCGGCGGGGGTCGTCCTCCCGATCGCGGTCCATCAGCTATCCTCCCCGGGCAGCGTCCATCCCTCGAACGGTTTGCGATCCTGATCCCGGCTGATGCGGTGGGTCAGCTCGGAGACGATGCCGGCGAACCGCTTGTCCTTGGTAGCGGCGTCGATGAGCAGCCCGCCGAGGATGATCTTGCGGCGGGTATCGAGGCGGCGACCTTCGGCAGCGACACGGGCGTTGAGCGCGGCGAGACGGGCCTTTGCCTGATCGACCCGCTTCTGTGCCTGCTCGATAGATTCGCGTGTGGGTGCCGCCATACCTTCCCGCGTGAAAGCACGAATACGAAGCGAGTATAGCGCAACCCAACGAACGAAGCCACCCGACGCGACGGTAGGAGACAAGGGCCACTTTAGCATTACGCAGTAATGCTAAAGTGCGCCCTTGTCTCCTACCGTCGCGTCGGGTGGCTTCGTTCGTTGGGTTGCGCTATACTCGCTTCGTATTCGTGCTTTCACGCGGGGAAGGTATGGCGGCACCCACACGCGAATCTATCGAGCAGGCACAGAAGCGGGTCGATCAGGCAAAGGCCCGTCTCGCCGCGCTCAACGCCCGTGTCGCTGCCGAAGGTCGCCGCCTCGATACCCGCCGCAAGATCATCCTCGGCGGGCTGCTCATCGACGCCGCTACCAAGGACAAGCGGTTCGCCGGCATCGTCTCCGAGCTGACCCACCGCATCAGCCGGGATCAGGATCGCAAACCGTTCGAGGGATGGACGCTGCCCGGGGAGGATAGCTGATGGACCGCGATCGGGAGGACGACCCCCGCCGCCTGCTCGAACAGGCGCGCCAGCTCCATGAGTCCGGACGCGGAAGGGGAATGGCGCGTGGTGGTGGCCGGACCGATCCCCCGGCCGGGAGGTTCGATCCCGCAGAGTTCGACACGCCCCCCGATCCGCCGCCCTCTGCCGCCGGTCGCGCGCGCGATACCGCCGACGCCGCCCAGGCGCACAGCTTCTTCTCCCACCTCGACACCAACATCCAGCGCGTCCTCGCCGGCTTCGGCACCCTGCGCGACCTGGTGGCCGACGTGCGCGCCAGCCTGGCCGATGCCGCCGCCAGGGACGCACAGCGCGCCGAGGACGAGGAAGCCCGTGACAAGGCCATAGCGGCCCGCCTGGTCGATCCTGCCGCCCTGGAGGCCCGTGCGGAGGCCGGAGCGCGTCGTGGGGCCACAGACGGCCTTGCCGGGGCGGGAGAGGCCCTGCGGCGTCGGATCGACGCTGATACGGCCGCGCACGCCGCCCTGGCCGATCGTCTCGCCGCCGATGCCGCCGATCGCCGGGCCCATGAGCAGCGCCGGCGCCGGTGGGACAGGTGGTGGAACGGTGCGCTCGCCGCCTTCGCCCTGCTGGTGCCGATCGCCGGGGGTTACGGCTACTACCTGGGTAACGGGGCCGGCGAGGCATCGGGCTATGCCCGCGCCCGTGATGAAACGGCTGCGGCGAGCTGGGCCAACACTACCAACGGCAAGCTCGCCCGCCGCATCGATCAGGCCAGCGAACAGACCATTCCCGCCATCGCCGCCTGCCCCAAGGATCACGGCTGGAAACGCGAGAAGCGCGACGGGGCCTACTGGTGCTTCGGTGCGAACCCCGACGCCAAGACCTACAGCGGGTGGCTCCTGCCATGAGCCGGGTGGAGGGCTACATAAACAAACACCGGCCGAGATACTCTCGGCCGGTGCATTACGGTCCCTTACGGGCTAAAGACCTGCTCACTTCTTCTCGTAGTGGTGATTGTTCAGCGAGGGAGGGAAGTTCTCGCCCTTGTCCACCTTCCGGTCATAGCTCGTGCCGGCATATTCGTTGTTGGTGTCGCGGTACTGACCGTAGGTGCCGGTTTCCGGGCAATTCTGACCGGACCAATATTTCGCTGCCATCTATTTATCTCCTCTCCCGAACAGACGGGGAACATAGATTGGTATCCGGAAGGCTGGCGTCAAGAGGGCAGCATGACTGACAACCGCACCTGGCAGCTCGTCATGGTGGGGGACAGCCTGCGCCGCATTACGGTCGACGCGCAGGCCGACATGGCCCGGTTGCTCGACCTCGATCCCACCATCCCCCACTTGACCGTCGAGGTCGGTGGCGCGTCCGTCCACGTCGCCCGCGACTGGCCCAGCGATCGGGTGGAGGAAGCCGATCGCTTGATCGACCGCATCGCCGGTTCGGGTATATCCGCGATCGTCGTTCATCCCCGACAGGATCGCCCACCCCGGCGCGTGACGGCCGGCGAATGATCGCACACCGTCCTCGCCCCGACTCCTCCCTCGCCGAGCCTGCGGCCGTCAGGCCGCTCTTGTGACGGCGTAGCCGCACGCATCTTCGGCGCATCGGCCGAAGGCCGATTCCGCTTGTCGTCATGCAACGCCAGCCTCGCGCGCCCGCGATGATTCTAGATTCTACTGATTCTATGATTCGTGGTTAGCTAGCCCATTGATCTAGAACGCATAAACGCCTCGACCTACGAGGAATGGGGTGCGCAGATACGAGAAATGGGGTGCTGACCTACGAGAAATGGGGTGCCCAGTTACGATGAATGGGGTGGGGTAACCTGATCCAGAAATGAGGTGCGAATAGATATTGCTTCGTAACTCGTTTCTGACGCACTTTGAGCTATGTCAGATGGCCCTTCCCTAGGTCGCACCATGAAAGCGGCTTCCACCGCTTCGGTCCGAGACGGTCATGCCATCGTCAAAGCTGGTGAGTTCATCGAAGCTCGGTTTGGTGCCGGCACATCACCCTCCCTTGCCGCTCGCAAAACCTTGGCTCTCCTGATCGCCAAAGCTGCCGGCGAGGCTTGGCGACCAGGCTCGCATGTGATCGCCAAGCGTGAGCTGCGAGGCAGCCACAATGCCAATGATCGGATCCAAGACACGCTGGCCGAGCTGATGGATGTGAAATTCCAGATGTCTTCGACCTCGGCTCAGGGACGTGCTGCTACCCTTACCGCTGCTCTGCTGGCGTGGACCCTCAACGAACACGCGGAAGATGGACGAGCTACCGTCGAATGGGAGTTCACGGCACCAGCACGGGCTATTCTGCAGGGGAGCGACTACTACGCCCGATTGAACCGGGCGGCGCTGCTCGCCTTCCGATCCAAATATGCCATTACCCTCTACGAGATGGGTTGCCTGCTCGCTGGCCGTCGCGAGCCTCGATGGTCAGGTACGATCGAGGAGCTGCGGGAGCGGGTAGGCGTAGCTCCCAAAACACTGCTCAACTTTTCCGACTTCCGTCGCTTCGTCCTCGATCTGGCGAAGGCCGAAATCGATCAGCTCGCCGCCTTCACGATGGACTGGTCGGAAAAACGCGGGGCGCGGGGCAAGATTACCCACGTCACCCTCACCTTCACCCCGAAAGACGACGATGCCACTGACGCCGCGGCTGATGAGGCAGGACGCCATAGCAGCGGTCGAAAGGCTCGCCGGGAAGGGACGACAGAAACCATCGTCGATACTGCTAGCCTCATCGCCTCGGCGGCTTCTCGCCTGTCGGTTTCCGACACCCTGCGCTGGCCGGCCGACGATCAGGTGAACGAGTTCAAGACCCCGGAGCTTCATTCGATCGGAATGGCCCTAGGCGGTGGTCACTCCGTGCAGCGACTAGCGGATCAGTATGCCCGCGTGCGCCCTGAACAGCGCCGTAAACTGGTAGGGGACGCTCTCAAGGCAGACTGGACGAAATGGGTTACGGGGTGTGCCACCAAGTGGGGCAGGGTCTAATCGTTTCGCTATCTGACCGTTTCTGCTAACGGGTTAGCGGATCATGTTTTGAAACGATCCGCAACAGGGACCAATAAGATGGCTTACACCCTCGGAGAAGCTGCGAAGGCGACAGGCATCAGCAAGGCCTCCTATCGCGGGCCATTAATAGTGGTCGGATTTCCGCGACAAAGAAGGATGATGGCTCTTTCTCGATTGAGCCAGTCGAATTGCACCGGGTGTACCCTCCCAAGTCAGCCGCACCAGTAACCGAAACGCCTGCTGAAACGCTTCGCAACGGCAATGCTGACACCCGTAACGGGTCAGATTCCAATGTGTTGCAGGCTCGTCTTGATGCTGCCTTGGAACAGTTGCGCGATCGGGACGGCACGATCGATGATCTCCGCCGTCGCCTCGATCAATCGGACGAGGAACGGCGTGAGGCTCAAGCCCGAGTTATCGGACTGCTGACCGGACCCGGCCCCACAGAATCCAAGCGAGGGTTCTTCGGTCGCCTGTTCGGCCGCACTGACGAATGACAGCAGGATCAATCGCCGTTGCAAACGTCACATAGGGAGAAGTCATCGGTGACCACTCCTGCGCCCGAGCTGAACGGGTTGCCACAATGCCCGCAGGTTGGGGATGCAGCATAGTCGTCATCCGTGGCTTCCGCTGCACGTCGATCGGCATGCCACTGCTGCTTTTCGGCCTCGGTAAACGCCATTTCTAATCTCCTTGCGTAACCGTACCCGGCACCGGTTTAACGACTTGTTTCTAGCTCGCTCGATCATCAGCCTTGCTTGCGCGACAGCCGCGATATCGTCGCCTGATCGACCCCGAGCAGAGCCGCGACGGTGCGCTGCGTGTCGCCCCTAGCGAGCCGCTGTAGCGCCTCCGCCTGCTGATGGGGAGTGAGGGCAGCACGCCGGCCGAACTTCACCCCACGCGCCTTAGCCTGGTCGCGACCGACTGCGGTGCGCTCCACGATCCGCTGGCGTTCCCAGCTCGCTGCGATCCCCAGCACGGCGATGACGACCTCGGCAAACTGCGAGGTCGTATCCACCATCGGCTCCGCGATCGAGCGGAAGCCAGCCCCTGCCTCCTTCACCGCGTGGAGGATGTTCAACAGGTCACGGGTGTTGCGTGCCAGGCGGTCGGTGGCCGTCACCATCAGCACGTCGCCGGCATCGAGCGCGCCGATCGCGCGCTTGAGCTTCGGCCGCTCGGCCGACGCGGCGCTGGCCTTCTCCTGGTAGACTTTCACGCAGCCGGCAGCGAGGAGCTGGGCGACCTGCTGGGTGAGGTCCTGCCCGTTGGAGGAGACGCGCGCATAGCCGTAGATCATGCGACCATTGTGCATCGGATATATGCATCACGGAAGCGCCCGGATTTCTGCCGTTTCCGGCGTGATGCAGAACCTATGACTTTCGCATCGCCCCGAGTAAGAATGGCAGAGAGCGGACATTGCTTACCCCTAATCTTGGCACGGGGTTAATCTATGCTTAGCTAATTAGATCGGCCTACCAATAAGTACGGTTTGCTGAAGCATTTTTTCGCCAATATTGGCAATGTGATGCCGAACACCTTCAACCACAAAGTCAGCTTACGCCCGTGCCAGTAATTAAGCTCTACTTCGTCACCAACGCTGGGCAAGGCTGACAGTCCAGGTAGTTCTATTTTTTCACGAGACCCATCAACCTCAATCTCAGCAGATACAAGGAAATACTCTGACGTAATCACTAGCTTACACTCCCTAAAGGCTGTGACAAAAATCCAAATTCAAATACCAAAGGCCGTAGTTTTGTACCGAGCGCGGCATAGGCTGCCTTGAACGCGTCGAAGTCCGTTAGTTCGGTATCACCATAAGCTTCGAGGGCGCGGCGGACTTGGTACCAGCCGACATCCGGACGGTTGAGTTTGAATTCTTCGCGGATTTTACGCGGAAAGCTGATGGCGTGGTAGCGCTTCCACAATACCCGCCCCGCGTCGAGCACTGCTCGCGCTTCCGCCGAAAAGATCATGCCCGCCATGTAGCGGACCATGAAGTCGGATTGAAACCGCCCGCTCACTCCGACCTCGCCTTCGGTGAACGGGATGAAGTGATTGACAAGGGACCAGTCGCGCTCGTTCCAGCGAAGCCCATCAGCCCCGGCGGTCAAATTGCTGCCGTTGAACAGCATCCAGACCAAGCAATCGGACTTAAATTCGTCGGTCAGCGCCTCGGAGGGTTGCAGGAACTGGTCGCGGTCATTGAGCCAGGTTGGCTTAATAAGGCGGCGGACCGCGAACACGATGGCGGCTTGCCAGAGGTTTTCGGAAGTGACGAAAAGCCCGTGGCCACCGTTAAAGCCGGACGAGAACAATGCAGTCTTGGCGGCCTGCTGCAAGTCGTTGCTGTTGCACCACATATAGGCGATGGCATCGTCCGACCACCTGGTCCCTCGAAGATCCTTCGTGGCAGTCGCAGTAGTCAGGGCATTTTTCAGCGGCACTACCTCTTCGCGGTTTGAGCGTGGCCGGATGATCCAGTCGGTGAGTAACTTGCGCCCCGTGCTTATAATGAACGTCTTCTCACCGACCTCTTTGCCCTCTTTGTTGAGTACGCGTGTGTCAATATTTGCTACTGACACATTCACAGCAGTATCCCACATCAAAAAAGCTATTGGGAAGTTCCCGGGAACGCTATCAAATGCACGACTATGGACAACGAAGCCTCCTAGAAATTTTGCCTTCCACGTTTCTCTAAATTTCTCTAAAGTAGGAGAAATTACGTACTTTAGTGTAGAAAACATCGCTAGTGTTGATGTAGGCAACTCTAAATCTATTCGTGCCACGAACTGGGCAAATAGCTCATTTGTGGCCTTCCCATAGTCGGCTTTTAGACTTAACGCTAAGCGAGTTTTAGCAACTTTTGCTTTGGACCCTGAACCATCCGAAGCAACGCCTCTTGTAGTGTTGTCGTTGGTAGCCTCCGCATAGGGCGGATTGATTAGCACTAAAATCGGCTTCGCGCCCTTCCGGCCTTCGCGCGCATTAGTAATCGCCTGCCGCAGCGCCGTCGGCAGCTTACCCGACAGCGCATAATCGATCTCACCAAAATCAGTGATGTCGTCGTTCAGGTAATCGTACTGAAATATCTCCGCCCCCGCGAACGCCGGATTCGACTTCATGATCGTCACATCGGCCTGGTCGAGCGTGGACATGAAGACATTGCGTAGATTGCTGTGCTTAGCTTCCAGATTGCCAACACCCGCACACATGTCCCACACGATGTAACGGTTTTGCCAATTCTCTCCTAGCGTGGCACGCAACTGGTCATAGGCTTTATCAACGATGTTTAGCGGCGTGTAATACGCGCCCTTGAATTTCTGTTCATCGACGGGAAGCAAGCTGTCGCGGCGTTCAAGCAGATAATGGCGATGCTGCTGTTCGGGCGGCCGGTGGTAGATCGCCCAGAAGTTACGATAGCCGCGCTCGCTCGCTAGCTCGTACTGCTCAGTCCCTAGGATGAAAACTGGCTTGTCGCCACTGAACAACAGGCGCGCGCCCGCTGGCCCCTTCATCGCCTCTCGCTGGCCGTCGTGCATGATGTCGGCGAAGAACAGTACGGCGTAATCGGCCTGGTTCTTCACGCCGAGGCTCGCTACCGATCATGGCGACCCAGCGGTCGAACACCTGCCGCAAATTGTCGGGAGTGATCGGCGTGCGGATGATTGCGACGTTCACGGATTGCGTCCTTGACCGCCCTGACGAACGCTTGCCTCATCATGCGCGATTTCATATTCGACGATGTGCGTCTGGACGTAAGGCGCGATCTGTGCGGCGAAGTCCTTGCCTGCCGCCGAGCCTGATTTGGGCCAGACGAGCGCCTTATCGTCGAGCAGCGGCAGCGCCTTTTCGGTTGGCATCAGTGCCGCCTTTTCGCGATCGATAACGGCAAGGAACGCCGGGAATCGCCTCACCACGCTTCTTCGCCGCGCGGATGTAGACAAGGAGCTGGCCGAACATGACGATGGTGCGGTCGGGCTGTCCTTCGCCTCGAACCAGACCTCTTCGGTCTGGATGTCGACCAGTCCCTTGAAATAGCCCTTCAGTCCGAGAGCCGCGATGTAGGCGTCCTTAACATCCTCCTCGGTTTTTGCCCGTGCGAGGGCCGTTAATAAGGTCACCTGGATTATCTCCCCCCGCGCAAATTGGCACCGGCAGGCACCATTGCGAAAAACGCGCGTTTTGTGTATCGCTCTAATGCCAAGGAGGGCAAGATGACACAGGTAGCTGCGACGAGTTCGCCCGTAATTTCGGTCGCTATCGCGAGGAGGCCCAACGCGAGCCAGTCGCTGTGGTGACGCACAACCGAGTGACAGGCTATTTCGTGTCGGCGCGCGACTATGACGAATATCAGCGCCTCAAGGCAACGGCTCCTACCGCCCTGGCAGTCGAGGAGCTAGACGGCGCGACGTTGAAGGCGCTGGCGGCATCACGGATGGACCCCCGCCACGACCATCTCAACGCACTGATGGATTAAGCCTTTGTCGCTTCCTACCCCGGAACCGGGTCTGGTCATTCCCTATGCCTATCTGTGGCGGCACGAGCATCGCAAGGGACAGGAGGAAGGACGCAAGGTCCGCCCCAGCGTCATCGTGCTGTCGGTGCAAAGTCCAAAGGGCGGTGCCCCGCGCGTGACGGTCGCACCGATCACGCACACCCCGCCCGCGAAAGACGGGAAGCGGTCGAGCTGCCGCCTCGCGTCAAACAGGCGCTCGGCCTTGATGACGATCGCTCCTGGATCGTGCTGGATGAAGTGAACCAGTTCGCCTGGCCGGGCTATGACATTCGCCCGTGCCTGGGAGCAAGGATCGCTTCGCCTACGGCTTCATCCCGCCCAAGCTCTACGATACCGTCATCAGCCGTATTCTCGAACTGGCTGCTGCGCGCCGCGTCACCGAGATTCTACGCGACTAACCTGCCTACCGTCCAACCCGATATCGTGGTCGTGTTGCCGGTCCCGCTGTCGATCACGCTCGATCTGCGGTTGATCCAGCTCGGAGCCGGTCTGCTCGCGGCGGGGTGACTGGTCGATTGCCGGCAACCCATCGAATCCATCGCCGGCGCTGGTCTGCAACCCCGCCCGCATTGCCCTCGCCGCGCCCTGGACGAAGCTCGACATGCTCTGCGCCAGATGTTCGACCCGCTCCCGAGCCTGGCCGGTCCACTCCCGTATCCGCTGCTCGCCATACTCGATGTAGTAGGCCAGCCCCCGCTTCTCCATGATCGCCTCGTTCATCTGCCCGCGCGGGTGACGGCGTGCGGCTCCTCACCGGCTGCGATCTGCTCCCGCTCGGCGCGCCGCTCGATCGCGGCCGACGCATGGCCCATCTTGACCGTAGGCTCGATATCCAGCCCCTGACGCTCGTAGCTGCGATGATCGACCCGCTCCGGCACCTGGGCGTGTTCCAGCGCGTCGTTGACCATGCCCGCCCATCGCTCGCGGATCGCCTCCACTTCGACCGAGGCGGTCGTGCGCACGTCGAGCTGGCGCGTCTTCGCCCCCACCCGTCCGCCTCCGCTACCCGCGTCGTCGTCATGACGTGGGCGTGGTGGTTGCGATCGTCGCCGTAATCATGGGGGCGTGGATCGCCGCATCGACCGCCACCCCGTAGCGGTCGCACACATCCTCCGCGAAAGCACGAACCAGGTCGCGGCGCTGGCCGGCGTCCAGCTCGGCCGGTAGCCCCAGTTCGTATTCCCGCGCCACCTTGGCGTCCTTGCGCTTCTCCGCCGCCTCTGCCGCGTTCCACAGCGCGGAGCGGTCCTGCGCCCACTCCGCGCCCTCCGGGGCGACGATGAACGCATCCTCGACGCCGCCCCGCCGCGTGTAGTCGTGCACCAGGCCGTCGCGCTCGTTTTCAAGATATGCGCCGGCCCGGTACCCGCAGCGGCGACCGCGCTGCGCCCGGTCGAGCGCGACACCGATTTCACCGCCAGATGGTAGATCGCCATCGCTGCGTCTGCCTTCTCCAACGTGGTCCACGGCGTTGCGCTGGTCGGGGTGTGGGGCGGAGGCCCCGCTGTCGCATCG
>NZ_WSUT01000004.1 GCF_009789535.1 Sphingomonas carotinifaciens
GGAGCCGTTGCCTTGAGGCGCTGATATTCGTCATAGTCGCGCGCCGACACGAAATAGCCTGTCACTCGGTTGTGCGTCACCACAGCGACTGGCTCGCGTTGGGCCTCCTCGCGATAGCGACCGAAATTACGGGCGAACTCGGTCGCAGCTACCTGTGTCATCTTGCCCTCCTTGGCATTAGAGCGATACACAAAACGCGCGTTTTTCGCAATGGTGCCTGCCGGTGCCAATTTGCGCGGGGGGAGATAATCCAGGTGACCTTATTAACGGCCCTCGCACGGGCAAAAACCGAGGAGGATGTTAAGGACGCCTACATCGCGGCTCTCGGACTGAAGGGCTATTTCAAGGGACTGGTCGACATCCAGACCGAAGAGGTCTGGTTCGAGGCGAAGGACAGCCCGACCGCACCCATCGTCATGTTCGGCCAGCTCCTTGTCTACATCCGCGCGGCGAAGAAGCGTGGTGAGGCGATTCCGGCGTTCCTTGCCGTTATCGATCGCGAAAAGGCGGCACTGATGCCAACCGAAAAGGCGCTGCCGCTGCTCGACGATAAGGCGCTCGTCTGGCCCAAATCAGGCTCGGCGGCAGGCAAGGACTTCGCCGCACAGATCGCGCCTTACGTCCAGACGCACATCGTCGAATATGAAATCGCGCATGATGAGGCAGCGTTCGTCAGGGCGGTCAAGGACGCAATCCGTGAACGTCGCATCATCCGCACGCCGATCACTCCCGACAATTTGCGGCAGGTGTTCGACCGCTGGGTCGCCATGATCGGTAGCGAGCTCGGCGTGAAGAACCAGGCCGATTACGCCGTACTGTTCTTCGCCGACATCATGCACGACGGCCAGCGAGAGGCGATGAAGGGGCCAGCGGGCGCGCGCCTGTTGTTCAGTGGCGACAAGCCAGTTTTCATCCTAGGGACTGAGCAGTACGAGCTAGCGAGCGAGCGCGGCTATCGTAACTTCTGGGCGATCTACCACCGGCCGCCCGAACAGCAGCATCGCCATTATCTGCTTGAACGCCGCGACAGCTTGCTTCCCGTCGATGAACAGAAATTCAAGGGCGCGTATTACACGCCGCTAAACATCGTTGATAAAGCCTATGACCAGTTGCGTGCCACGCTAGGAGAGAATTGGCAAAACCGTTACATCGTGTGGGACATGTGTGCGGGTGTTGGCAATCTGGAAGCTAAGCACAGCAATCTACGCAATGTCTTCATGTCCACGCTCGACCAGGCCGATGTGACGATCATGAAGTCGAATCCGGCGTTCGCGGGGGCGGAGATATTTCAGTACGATTACCTGAACGACGACATCACTGATTTTGGTGAGATCGATTATGCGCTGTCGGGTAAGCTGCCGACGGCGCTGCGGCAGGCGATTACTAATGCGCGCGAAGGCCGGAAGGGCGCGAAGCCGATTTTAGTGCTAATCAATCCGCCCTATGCGGAGGCTACCAACGACAACACTACAAGAGGCGTTGCTTCGGATGGTTCAGGGTCCAAAGCAAAAGTTGCTAAAACTCGCTTAGCGTTAAGTCTAAAAGCCGACTATGGGAAGGCCACAAATGAGCTATTTGCCCAGTTCGTGGCACGAATAGATTTAGAGTTGCCTACATCAACACTAGCGATGTTTTCTACACTAAAGTACGTAATTTCTCCTACTTTAGAGAAATTTAGAGAAACGTGGAAGGCAAAATTTCTAGGAGGCTTCGTTGTCCATAGTCGTGCATTTGATAGCGTTCCCGGGAACTTCCCAATAGCTTTTTTGATGTGGGATACTGCTGTGAATGTGTCAGTAGCAAATATTGACACACGCGTACTCAACAAAGAGGGCAAAGAGGTCGGTGAGAAGACGTTCATTATAAGCACGGGGCGCAAGTTACTCACCGACTGGATCATCCGGCCACGCTCAAACCGCGAAGAGGTAGTGCCGCTGAAAAATGCCCTGACTACTGCGACTGCCACGAAGGATCTTCGAGGGACCAGGTGGTCGGACGATGCCATCGCCTATATGTGGTGCAACAGCAACGACTTGCAGCAGGCCGCCAAGACTGCATTGTTCTCGTCCGGCTTTAACGGTGGCCACGGGCTTTTCGTCACTTCCGAAAACCTCTGGCAAGCCGCCATCGTGTTCGCGGTCCGCCGCCTTATTAAGCCAACCTGGCTCAATGACCGCGACCAGTTCCTGCAACCCTCCGAGGCGCTGACCGACGAATTTAAGTCCGATTGCTTGGTCTGGATGCTGTTCAACGGCAGCAATTTGACCGCCGGGGCTGATGGGCTTCGCTGGAACGAGCGCGACTGGTCCCTTGTCAATCACTTCATCCCGTTCACCGAAGGCGAGGTCGGAGTGAGCGGGCGGTTTCAATCCGACTTCATGGTCCGCTACATGGCGGGCATGATCTTTTCGGCGGAAGCGCGAGCAGTGCTCGACGCGGGGCGGGTATTGTGGAAGCGCTACCACGCCATCAGCTTTCCGCGTAAAATCCGCGAAGAATTCAAACTCAACCGTCCGGATGTCGGCTGGTACCAAGTCCGCCGCGCCCTCGAAGCTTATGGTGATACCGAACTAACGGACTTCGACGCGTTCAAGGCAGCCTATGCCGCGCTCGGTACAAAACTACGGCCTTTGGTATTTGAATTTGGATTTTTGTCACAGCCTTTAGGGAGTGTAAGCTAGTGATTACGTCAGAGTATTTCCTTGTATCTGCTGAGATTGAGGTTGATGGGTCTCGTGAAAAAATAGAACTACCTGGACTGTCAGCCTTGCCCAGCGTTGGTGACGAAGTAGAGCTTAATTACTGGCACGGGCGTAAGCTGACTTTTGTGGTTGAAGGTGTTCGGCATCACATTGCCAATATTGGCGAAAAAATGCTTCAGCAAACCGTACTTATTGGTAGGCCGATCTAATTAGCTAAGCATAGATTAACCCCGTGCCAAGATTAGGGGTAAGCAATGTCCGCTCTCTGCCATTCTTACTCGGGGCGATGCGAAAGTCATAGGTTCTGCATCACGCCGGAAACGGCAGAAATCCGGGCGCTTCCGTGATGCATATATCCGATGCACAATGGTCGCATGATCTACGGCTATGCGCGCGTCTCCTCCAACGGGCAGGACCTCACCCAGCAGGTCGCCCAGCTCCTCGCTGCCGGCTGCGTGAAAGTCTACCAGGAGAAGGCCAGCGCCGCGTCGGCCGAGCGGCCGAAGCTCAAGCGCGCGATCGGCGCGCTCGATGCCGGCGACGTGCTGATGGTGACGGCCACCGACCGCCTGGCACGCAACACCCGTGACCTGTTGAACATCCTCCACGCGGTGAAGGAGGCAGGGGCTGGCTTCCGCTCGATCGCGGAGCCGATGGTGGATACGACCTCGCAGTTTGCCGAGGTCGTCATCGCCGTGCTGGGGATCGCAGCGAGCTGGGAACGCCAGCGGATCGTGGAGCGCACCGCAGTCGGTCGCGACCAGGCTAAGGCGCGTGGGGTGAAGTTCGGCCGGCGTGCTGCCCTCACTCCCCATCAGCAGGCGGAGGCGCTACAGCGGCTCGCTAGGGGCGACACGCAGCGCACCGTCGCGGCTCTGCTCGGGGTCGATCAGGCGACGATATCGCGGCTGTCGCGCAAGCAAGGCTGATGATCGAGCGAGCTAGAAACAAGTCGTTAAACCGGTGCCGGGTACGGTTACGCAAGGAGATTAGAAATGGCGTTTACCGAGGCCGAAAAGCAGCAGTGGCATGCCGATCGACGTGCAGCGGAAGCCACGGATGACGACTATGCTGCATCCCCAACCTGCGGGCATTGTGGCAACCCGTTCAGCTCGGGCGCAGGAGTGGTCACCGATGACTTCTCCCTATGTGACGTTTGCAACGGCGATTGATCCTGCTGTCATTCGTCAGTGCGGCCGAACAGGCGACCGAAGAACCCTCGCTTGGATTCTGTGGGGCCGGGTCCGGTCAGCAGTCCGATAACTCGGGCTTGAGCCTCACGCCGTTCCTCGTCCGATTGATCGAGGCGACGGCGGAGATCATCGATCGTGCCGTCCCGATCGCGCAACTGTTCCAAGGCAGCATCAAGACGAGCCTGCAACACATTGGAATCTGACCCGTTACGGGTGTCAGCATTGCCGTTGCGAAGCGTTTCAGCAGGCGTTTCGGTTACTGGTGCGGCTGACTTGGGAGGGTACACCCGGTGCAATTCGACTGGCTCAATCGAGAAAGAGCCATCATCCTTCTTTGTCGCGGAAATCCGACCACTATTAATGGCCCGCGATATGGAGGCCTTGCTGATGCCTGTCGCCTTCGCAGCTTCTCCGAGGGTGTAAGCCATCTTATTGGTCCCTGTTGCGGATCGTTTCAAAACATGATCCGCTAACCCGTTAGCAGAAACGGTCAGATAGCGAAACGATTAGACCCTGCCCCACTTGGTGGCACACCCCGTAACCCATTTCGTCCAGTCTGCCTTGAGAGCGTCCCCTACCAGTTTACGGCGCTGTTCAGGGCGCACGCGGGCATACTGATCCGCTAGTCGCTGCACGGAGTGACCACCGCCTAGGGCCATTCCGATCGAATGAAGCTCCGGGGTCTTGAACTCGTTCACCTGATCGTCGGCCGGCCAGCGCAGGGTGTCGGAAACCGACAGGCGAGAAGCCGCCGAGGCGATGAGGCTAGCAGTATCGACGATGGTTTCTGTCGTCCCTTCCCGGCGAGCCTTTCGACCGCTGCTATGGCGTCCTGCCTCATCAGCCGCGGCGTCAGTGGCATCGTCGTCTTTCGGGGTGAAGGTGAGGGTGACGTGGGTAATCTTGCCCCGCGCCCCGCGTTTTTCCGACCAGTCCATCGTGAAGGCGGCGAGCTGATCGATTTCGGCCTTCGCCAGATCGAGGACGAAGCGACGGAAGTCGGAAAAGTTGAGCAGTGTTTTGGGAGCTACGCCTACCCGCTCCCGCAGCTCCTCGATCGTACCTGACCATCGAGGCTCGCGACGGCCAGCGAGCAGGCAACCCATCTCGTAGAGGGTAATGGCATATTTGGATCGGAAGGCGAGCAGCGCCGCCCGGTTCAATCGGGCGTAGTAGTCGCTCCCCTGCAGAATAGCCCGTGCTGGTGCCGTGAACTCCCATTCGACGGTAGCTCGTCCATCTTCCGCGTGTTCGTTGAGGGTCCACGCCAGCAGAGCAGCGGTAAGGGTAGCAGCACGTCCCTGAGCCGAGGTCGAAGACATCTGGAATTTCACATCCATCAGCTCGGCCAGCGTGTCTTGGATCCGATCATTGGCATTGTGGCTGCCTCGCAGCTCACGCTTGGCGATCACATGCGAGCCTGGTCGCCAAGCCTCGCCGGCAGCTTTGGCGATCAGGAGAGCCAAGGTTTTGCGAGCGGCAAGGGAGGGTGATGTGCCGGCACCAAACCGAGCTTCGATGAACTCACCAGCTTTGACGATGGCATGACCGTCTCGGACCGAAGCGGTGGAAGCCGCTTTCATGGTGCGACCTAGGGAAGGGCCATCTGACATAGCTCAAAGTGCGTCAGAAACGAGTTACGAAGCAATATCTATTCGCACCTCATTTCTGGATCAGGTTACCCCACCCCATTCATCGTAACTGGGCACCCCATTTCTCGTAGGTCAGCACCCCATTTCTCGTATCTGCGCACCCCATTCCTCGTAGGTCGAGGCGTTTATGCGTTCTAGATCAATGGGCTAGCTAACCACGAATCATAGAATCAGTAGAATCTAGAATCATCGCGGGCGCGCGAGGCTGGCGTTGCATGACGACAAGCGGAATCGGCCTTCGGCCGATGCGCCGAAGATGCGTGCCGGCTACGCCGTCACAAGAGCGGCCTGACGGCCGCAGGCTCGGCGAGGGAGGAGTCGGGGCGAGGACGGTGTGCGATCATTCGCCGGCCGTCACGCGCCGGGGTGGGCGATCCTGTCGGGGATGAACGACGATCGCGGATATACCCGAACCGGCGATGCGGTCGATCAAGCGATCGGCTTCCTCCACCCGATCGCTGGGCCAGTCGCGGGCGACGTGGACGGACGCGCCACCGACCTCGACGGTCAAGTGGGGGATGGTGGGATCGAGGTCGAGCAACCGGGCCATGTCGGCCTGCGCGTCGACCGTAATGCGGCGCAGGCTGTCCCCCACCATGACGAGCTGCCAGGTGCGGTTGTCAGTCATGCTGCCCTCTTGACGCCAGCCTTCCGGATACCAATCTATGTTCCCCGTCTGTTCGGGAGAGGAGATAAATAGATGGCAGCGAAATATTGGTCCGGTCAGAATTGCCCGGAAACCGGCACCTACGGTCAGTACCGCGACACCAACAACGAATATGCCGGCACGAGCTATGACCGGAAGGTGGACAAGGGCGAGAACTTCCCTCCCTCGCTGAACAATCACCACTACGAGAAGAAGTGAGCAGGTCTTTAGCCCGTAAGGGACCGTAATGCACCGGCCGAGAGTATCTCGGCCGGTGTTTGTTTATGTAGCCCTCCACCCGGCTCATGGCAGGAGCCACCCGCTGTAGGTCTTGGCGTCGGGGTTCGCACCGAAGCACCAGTAGGCCCCGTCGCGCTTCTCGCGTTTCCAGCCGTGATCCTTGGGGCAGGCGGCGATGGCGGGAATGGTCTGTTCGCTGGCCTGATCGATGCGGCGGGCGAGCTTGCCGTTGGTAGTGTTGGCCCAGCTCGCCGCAGCCGTTTCATCACGGGCGCGGGCATAGCCCGATGCCTCGCCGGCCCCGTTACCCAGGTAGTAGCCGTAACCCCCGGCGATCGGCACCAGCAGGGCGAAGGCGGCGAGCGCACCGTTCCACCACCTGTCCCACCGGCGCCGGCGCTGCTCATGGGCCCGGCGATCGGCGGCATCGGCGGCGAGACGATCGGCCAGGGCGGCGTGCGCGGCCGTATCAGCGTCGATCCGACGCCGCAGGGCCTCTCCCGCCCCGGCAAGGCCGTCTGTGGCCCCACGACGCGCTCCGGCCTCCGCACGGGCCTCCAGGGCGGCAGGATCGACCAGGCGGGCCGCTATGGCCTTGTCACGGGCTTCCTCGTCCTCGGCGCGCTGTGCGTCCCTGGCGGCGGCATCGGCCAGGCTGGCGCGCACGTCGGCCACCAGGTCGCGCAGGGTGCCGAAGCCGGCGAGGACGCGCTGGATGTTGGTGTCGAGGTGGGAGAAGAAGCTGTGCGCCTGGGCGGCGTCGGCGGTATCGCGCGCGCGACCGGCGGCAGAGGGCGGCGGATCGGGGGGCGTGTCGAACTCTGCGGGATCGAACCTCCCGGCCGGGGGATCGGTCCGGCCACCACCACGCGCCATTCCCCTTCCGCGTCCGGACTCATGGAGCTGGCGCGCCTGTTCGAGCAGGCGGCGGGGGTCGTCCTCCCGATCGCGGTCCATCAGCTATCCTCCCCGGGCAGCGTCCATCCCTCGAACGGTTTGCGATCCTGATCCCGGCTGATGCGGTGGGTCAGCTCGGAGACGATGCCGGCGAACCGCTTGTCCTTGGTAGCGGCGTCGATGAGCAGCCCGCCGAGGATGATCTTGCGGCGGGTATCGAGGCGGCGACCTTCGGCAGCGACACGGGCGTTGAGCGCGGCGAGACGGGCCTTTGCCTGATCGACCCGCTTCTGTGCCTGCTCGATAGATTCGCGTGTGGGTGCCGCCATACCTTCCCCGCGTGAAAGCACGAATACGAAGCGAGTATAGCGCAACCCAACGAACGAAGCCACCCGACGCGACGGTAGGAGACAAGGGCGCACTTTAGCATTACTGCGTAATGCGTGCGGCAGGGACACCCTGCACCCATGTCGCGATGCGACAGCGGGGCCTCCGCCCCACACCCCGACCAGCGCAACGCCGCTGGACCACGTTGGAGAAGGCAGACGCAGCGATGGCGATCTACCATCTGGCGGTGAAATCGGTGTCGCGCTCGACCGGGCGCAGCGCGGTCGCCGCTGCGGCGTACCGGGCCGGCGCATATCTTGAAAACGAGCGCGACGGCCTGGTGCACGACTACACGCGGCGGGGCGGCGTCGAGGATGCGTTCATCGTCGCCCCGGAGGGCGCGGAGTGGGCGCAGGACCGCTCCGCGCTGTGGAACGCGGCAGAGGCGGCGGAGAAGCGCAAGGACGCCAAGGTGGCGCGGGAATACGAACTGGGGCTACCGGCCGAGCTGGACGCCGGCCAGCGCCGCGACCTGGTTCGTGCTTTCGCGGAGGATGTGTGCGACCGCTACGGGGTGGCGGTCGATGCGGCGATCCACGCCCCCCATGATTACGGCGACGATCGCAACCACCACGCCCACGTCATGACGACGACGCGGGTAGCGGAGGCGGACGGGTTGGGGGCGAAGACGCGCCAGCTCGACGTGCGCACGACCGCCTCGGTCGAAGTGGAGGCGATCCGCGAGCGATGGGCGGGCATGGTCAACGACGCGCTGGAACACGCCCAGGTGCCGGAGCGGGTCGATCATCGCAGCTACGAGCGTCAGGGGCTGGATATCGAGCCTACGGTCAAGATGGGCCATGCGTCGGCCGCGATCGAGCGGCGCGCCGAGCGGGAGCAGATCGCAGCCGGTGAGGAGCCGCACGCCGTCACCCCGCGCGGGCAGATGAACGAGGCGATCATGGAGAAGCGGGGGCTGGCCTACTACATCGAGTATGGCGAGCAGCGGATACGGGAGTGGACCGGCCAGGCTCGGGAGCGGGTCGAACATCTGGCGCAGAGCATGTCGAGCTTCGTCCAGGGCGCGGCGAGGGCAATGCGGGCGGGGTTGCAGACCAGCGCCGGCGATGGATTCGATGGGTTGCCGGCAATCGACCAGTCACCCCGCCGCGAGCAGACCGGCTCCGAGCTGGATCAACCGCAGATCGAGCGTGATCGACAGCGGGACCGGCAACACGACCACGATATCGGGTTTGGACGGTAGGCAGGTTAGTCGCGTAGAATCTCGGTGACGCGGCGCGCAGCAGCCAGTTCGAGAATACGGCTGATGACGGTATCGTAGAGCTTGGGCGGGATGAAGCCGTAGGCGAAGCGATCCTTGCTCCCAGGCACGGGCCGAATGTCATAGCCCGGCCAGGCGAACTGGTTCACTTCATCCAGCACGATCCAGGAGCGATCGTCATCAAGGCCGAGCGCCTGTTTGACGCGAGGCGGCAGCTCGACCGCTTCCCCGTCTTTCGCGGGCGGGGTGTGCGTGATCGGTGCGACCGTCACGCGCGGGGCACCGCCCTTTGGACTTTGCACCGACAGCACGATGACGCTGGGGCGGACCTTGCGTCCTTCCTCCTGTCCCTTGCGATGCTCGTGCCGCCACAGATAGGCATAGGGAATGACCAGACCCGGTTCCGGGGTAGGAAGCGACAAAGGCTTAATCCATCAGTGCGTTGAGATGGTCGTGGCGGGGGTCCATCCGTGATGCCGCCAGCGCCTTCAACGTCGCGCCGTCTAGCTCCTCGACTGCCAGGGCGGTA
>NZ_WSUT01000005.1:1255000-1482500 GCF_009789535.1 Sphingomonas carotinifaciens
GGAAGGGCTGGTCGGCACGATCGCCGAAGATGTCGAGGTGCTGAACCTGGACGAAGCCGCCAGCCACCCCGATTTCGCCTACAAGCCAGAGACGGGCGAGGACCGTTTCCACAGTTTCGCCGGCGTGCCGATCATCCGGCGCGAGCGGGCGGTGGGCGTGCTGGCGGTGCAGCACAGCGAGCCGCGCCGGTATCAGGATGTCGAGATCGAAGCGTTGCAGACGGTGGCGATGGTGCTGTCCGAGCTGATCTCCAATGCCGGGCTGATCGACGAGGGCGGGCAGGGCGCCGGGCGTCCGCAGAGCACCGCGTCGCAGCGGCTGATGGGCCAGAAGCTGGTCGACGGCATGGGTTCGGGCTTTGCCGTCTTCCACCAGCCGCGCATCACCATCGAGCATACCGTGGCCGAGGACACCGATGCCGAGCGGCACCGCGTCTATGCCGCGTTCGACAAGATGCGCGAACAGATCGACCGCATGGCGCGCGAGGCCGAGTTCGGTGTCGGCGGCGAGCATGAGGAGGTGATCGATACCTACAAGATGTTCGCGTACGACGAGGGGTGGGCGCGACGGATCAACGAGGCGATCGACAGCGGTCTGACCGCGGAGGCGGCGATCGAGCGGGTGCAGCAGCGCACCCGCCAGCGCATGCGCCAGATCGACGATCCGCTGCTCGCCGACCGGATGCACGATCTGGAGGACCTGTCGAACCGGCTGCTGCGCATCGTGTCGGGTCAGATGGGGACGGCGGCGCAACTGGGTCTGCGCCAGGACACGATCCTGATCGCGCGCAACCTGGGGCCGGCCGAGCTGCTGGAATATGACAAGCGCCGCCTGAAGGGCGTGGTGCTGGAGGAAGGATCGCTGACCGCGCACGTCATCATCGTCGCGCGCGCGATGGGCGTGCCGGTGCTGGGCCGGGTGCGCGACACCCGCCGGCTGATCGCCGAGGGCGACCGGCTGCTGCTCGACACGATCGAGAACAACGTCTTCGTCCGGCCCTCCGCGGCGATGGAGGAAGCGTTCGATGCCAAGCTGACGCTCCGTCAGAAGCGCCGCGCCGCCTATGCCGCGCTGCGCGACGTGGCGCCGGAGACGAAAGACGGCCACCGGGTGACGGTGATGGTCAATGCCGGCCTGCGCGACGATGCCGCGGCGCTGGACATCACCGGTGCGGACGGGATCGGCCTGTTCCGGACCGAATTCCAGTTTCTCGTCTCCGCCTCGCTGCCGCAGCGCGAGCGGCAACAGCGGCTGTACCGCGAAGTGCTGGAAGCGGCGGGCGAGCGCCCGGTGGTGTTCCGCACGATCGATATCGGCGGCGACAAGGCGCTGCCCTATCTCAACATCGAGGCGGGCGACGAGGAGAATCCGGCGATGGGCTGGCGCGCGCTGCGCCTCGCGCTGGAACGCGACGGCCTGATGAAGGCGCAGGCGCGTGCGCTGCTGGAGGCGGCGGGCGGGCGCACGCTGAACGTGATGTTCCCGATGGTGTCCGAGGCATGGGAGTTCGACGAGGCACGCGCGCTGTTCGAGGCGCAGCGGTTGTTCCTGTCGGGACGCGGCAAGCGGATGCCGAACGAGATACGCTATGGCGCGATGCTGGAGGTGCCGGCGCTGGCCGAGCAGCTGGACCTGATCCTGCCGCAGGTCGATTTCCTGTCGATCGGCACCAACGACCTGACCCAGTTCCTGTTCGCCGCCGACCGTGCGAACCCCAAGCTGGCGGAACGGTATGACTGGCTGTCGCCCTCCATCCTGCGCTTCCTGCGCCGGGTGGTGGAGCCGGCCCGTGCAGCCGGCGTGCCGGTCGCGGTATGCGGCGAGATGGGCGGACGGCCGCTGGAGGCGATGGCGCTGATCGGGGTCGGCATCGACCGGCTGTCGATCACCCCGGCGGCGGTCGGGCCGGTCAAGGCGATGGTTCGCTCGCTCGACCGCACCGCTATTGCCGCCGAGATGGACCGGCTGCTGGCGCATCCGCCGCGCGACATGCGCGGGGTGCTTGGTGCCTGGGCTGCGACGAACGGCGTGGAATTGGCCTGATGCCAGGGCAGAGGGCGCGTTGACAGGCTTACAACCCTTTGGGAAAGACGGGGGTGACCGGCAGGGTGGGCCGCGGTCGCTTCGGAGTTGAGAATGGACGAGGTCAATCCGGGCCATGACGCCGCGCCCGCGGCACCCGCGCGCGCCGGAGACGTTCTGCGCGCCGCCCGCGAGGCGCAAGGGCTGTCCCTCGCGGATGTCGGCGCACGTACCCGCATTCCCAACCGCCATCTGGCGGCGATCGAGGCATCGGATTACCAGAGCCTGCCATCGGCCACCTATGCGATGGGCTTTGCCAAGGCCTATGCCCGCGCGGTCGGCGCGGACGAGGTGGCGATCGCCCATTCGGTGCGTGCCGAGGTGGACCGGATCGGCCGCCGCCAGAGCGACTATGTACCCCACGACATCGCCGACCCGGCCCGCGTGCCGCCGCGCGGCCTGGCGATCCTCGGCGTCGGCGTGGCGCTCGCGGTCCTCGTGCTGGTGGCGCTGTGGTTCGGCACCGAGCTGTTCCACAACCGCACCGCGACGGCGCCGGAGGCACCCGAAATCGCCGCGCCGACCCCGGCCGCCGCACCCAGGACGGTGACGCAGCCGGTGCCGGCCGTCACGACCGGGCAGGTGACGCTGGTCGCCAATGACGAGGTGTGGCTGCGCGTCTATGACGCCAACAACGAGACGCTGTTCCTGCGCACGATGAAGGCGGGCGAACGGTTCGACGTGCCGACCACCGCGCGCGAGCCCAAGATCAACGTCGGTCGCCCCGACAAGCTGACCATCATGCTGAACGGTAAGGCGACGCCGCCGCTGGGCGACGGATCGCGCCCGATCAAGGATGTGCGGGTCGATGCCGCCGCCGTCGGCGCACGGCTGGCCGGGACGCCGATCCCGGCCGCGGCTCCGGCGCCCGCCGCCGAGCCGGCGCCGCCGAGGCCACTGAACGCGGCGGCCATCCCGGAATAGCGTGCGCCGGCAACCGCTTTAAGGCTGGCGACAGCTTGGGCGTTGCAGTTATGGTCGATGTTCATGAAAATCCTGCTTGCACCGGGGGGTGTGATCGATGCGTAACCTGTTGATGACCGGCGTTGCCGCCGCGCTGTTCCTGCCCACGGCGGTATCCGCGCAAGGCGTGGAGGGCCGTGTGACCAAGCTGGAAAGCGAAATGCGCGCTGTCCAGCGCAAGGTGTTCCCGAACGGGGCGGGCCAGTATCTGCAACCCGACATCACCGCGTCGCAGGCGCCGCAGACGGCCGCCGGCGTGCCCGCGACCAGCGCGGTCGCCGATCTTTCGTCGCGCGTGACCTCGCTGGAAGAGCAGCTGGCGTCGCTGACTGGGCAGATCGAGCAGAACGGCTTTCGCGTGCGCCAGCTTCAGGAACAGTTCGAGGCGTATAAGCGCGCCACGGACAATCGCCTGAAGCTGGTAGAGGGCGGGCCGGCACCGATCGCGCCGGCGGGCGAAAGCGCGCCGCTGGAGGGCGCTGCGGTGTCGCCGCCGCCGGCCCGCGCGGCCGGCGGCAGCACGAGCGCCAAGCCGGCTGCGGCTGCGGCTGCGGCTGCGACCGCGGCGCCCGCTGCGGTGGCGGGGGTGGAGAAGCCCTCGACCGGCGACGCGGCAGAGGACGAGTATCTTTACGGATACCGCCTGTGGAGCGCGAAGAAATATCCGGAGGCCGAAGCGCAGCTGAAAAAGGTCGTCGCGACCTATCCGAAGAGCAAGCGCGCCAGCTATGCGCAGAACCTGCTTGGCCGGTCCTATCTTGATGCGGGTAAACCCAGCCTCGCCTCCATGGCCTTTTACGAGAATTACAAGAAATTTCCCGATGGCGAGCGGGCGCCCGACAGCCTGCTGTATCTGGGGCAGGCGCTGACCAAGCTGAACAAGCCGGCGGATGCGTGCAAGGTCTATGACGAGCTGTCGGACGTATACGGCGCCAAGCTGTCGGCGGCGATGAAGGGGCAGGTCGAGGCGGGACGTTCGGCGGCCAAATGTAAGTAGGGCGGAAATGCCCTCTCCCCTTTGGGGGGGGCGCTGCCGCAAGGCAGGGGGAAAGGTGAGGGGTTGCCAAGCAGTGCAGCACTGTTGGTCTGCCCCTCACCCTCCCACCGCTTGCGCGGCGGGCCCCTCCCTCTCCCCGGCGGGGAGAGGGATTAGAGCGCCCATGCTTGTTCTGGCGGTGCCAAGCTGCGCTGTCTGAGGACCCATCACTCTCCCCGCGGCCGTGCCGCGAGGCCCCTCCAGCATCAGGTCGTCCATGCCCCCGGCATGGACTAACCAGCACAAGGCGCTGTCTACCTGATGCCCCTCCGCTGGGGAGGGGGCGTGAGTTACGCCGCCAGTTCCATGGTCTCGCCGGTGGCGGCACCCAGCAGGCGTTTTTCCAGCGTCTTGAGGCGCGCGGGTGCGACGATGCGGTCGCCGGTCAGGTCGGTGAGGTAGAATACGTCCACCGCGCGCTCGCCATAGGTGGCGACGTGCGCGGAATGGATCGTGACCTTGGACTGGAACAGCGCATGGGCCAGCCGGTTGAGCAGCGCCGGCCGGTCGCGGGCATGGACCTCCACCACGGTGAAGCGGTTCGACGCGCGATTGTCGATCAGGACATTGGGTTGCAGGTCGAACGCCTCGGCGCGGGGGCGGGGAGCGGGCTTGGCGACCAGCCGGTCGGCCAGCTTGCCGCGATTGGCCAGCGCATCCTCGATCGCGCGGTTCAGGCGGGCCAGTTGCCCCGGATCGTCGAAGGGGCGGCCCAGCGGATCCTGCACCAGGAAATTGTCGATCGCCATGCCGTCGCGCGTCGTATGGATGCGCGCATCGATGACGTTGCCGCCCGCGACGTGGATTGCGCCGGCGATGCGGTAGAACAGGCCAGGATGGTCGGCGGCGTAGATCGACACCAGGGTCGCGCCGCGATCGGGATCGACCGCGGCCTCGATCGACAGCTGCGCGTCGCCGGCCTTGGCCATCTGCCGCGCGTTGATCGCCAGCACGTCGTCGGGCTCGGCGATCCAATAGGCCTCGGGCAGGCGCCGGACATGGCCGTGGAAATTTTCCTGCGTCCAGCCGAGCGCGTCGGCCAGCCGCGCCTGCTTGGCGGCGATGCGCTCGCCGCGCCCGCGCTGCTTGTGACCGAGGCGCAGTACCTCCTCGGCGGCCTCGTACAGGTCGGACAGCAATTGCCGCTTCCAGCTGTTCCAGGTGCCGGGGCCTACGGCGCGGATGTCGACCACGGTCAGCACGAGCAGCAGGCGTAGCCGCTCCGGGCTTTGCACGGTTTCGCAAAAGTCGAGGATCGTCTTGAAGTCCGACAGGTCCCGCTTGAACGCGGTGGCGGACATCAGCAGGTGCCAGCGAACCAGCCAGGCGACCGTCTCCGTCTCAGCCGCGCTCAGCCCCAGGCGCGGGCACAGCCGCTGGGCGACCCCTGCACCCAGGATCGAATGGTCGCCGCCGCGCCCCTTGGCGATGTCGTGGAGCAGCACCGCGACGAACAGCACGCGGCGCGACAGGATCTGTTCGGCCACCGTGCTGGCGAGCGGATGATCCTCGCGCAGCCGGCCGCGCTCGATCCGCGACAACAGGCCGATGGCGCGGATCGTGTGCTCGTCCACCGTATAATGATGGTACATGTCGAACTGCATCTGCGCGACGACGCGGCCGAAATCGGGCACGAAGCGGCCGAACACCCCCGCCTCGTTCATCCAGCGCAGCACCAGTTCGGGATCGCGCGGGGACGTCAGCACGTCGAGGAACAGCGCATTGGCGCGGGGGTCGTTGCGGATCTCGTCGGCCAGCTTGGCGTCGCGCGCGGCGGCGCGCATCGCCAGCGGATGCACCTCCAGTTCGTAACGGTCGGCAAGCTGGAAGACCTCGATCAGGCGCACCGGGTCCTCGGCGAAGAAGCCGTCATGCGGCAGGGCGAGCCGGCCGCGGTCGAGGACGAAGCCGTTCAGGCGGCGGGGGCGGCGGCGGATGGTGGGAAGGCCGAAGCGGTGGCCGCGCGCCGCGAACCGCTCGTCCAGATGCGCCAGGAAGACGCCGGTCAGCGCGCCCACCGTCTTGGCCTGCAGGAAGTAGAATTGCATGAAGCGCTCGACGCGCGGCTTACCGGGGCGATCGGCATAGCGCATCCGCTCGGCGATCTGGCGCTGCACGTCGAAGGTCAGCCGGTCCTCGGCGCGGCCGGTGATGTCGTGCAGGTGGCAGCGCACCGCCCACAGGAAATTGTCGGCACGGTGGAACTGGCGATATTCCTGCCGCGTGAACAGCCCGGCATCGACCAGATCGGTCGCGCGCTGCACGTCATGGACGTATTTGCCGATCCAGAACAGCGCATGGAGGTCGCGCAGGCCGCCCTTGCCCTCCTTCACATTGGGTTCGACCACGTAGCGCGTGTCGCCCATCTTGCGGTGGCGCGCATCGCGCTCGGCCAGCTTGTCGGCGATGAACTGGCGGTGGGTGTCCTTCTGGATCTCCGCCTTGAAGCGGCGGCAGGCCTCTTCGTACAGCCCCGCGTCGCCGCAGATCAGCCGTGATTCGAGCAGGGCGGTGCGAACCGTGATGTCGCTGCGCGCCTGGCGGATCATCTCGTCCACCGAGCGGCTGGAATGGCCGACCTTCAGCCCCAGGTCCCAGAGCGAATAGAGCATCGATTCGATGACCTGCTCGGCATGCGGGGTCTGCTTCCACGGGGTGAGGAAGCCGATATCCACGTCCGAGTGCGGCGCCATCTCGCCCCGGCCATAGCCGCCGACCGCGATCAGGGTCAGCCGTTCGGCGGCGGTGGGGTTGTGGAGCGGATAAAGACCCTGCGTCGTCGCATCGAACAGCACGCGCAAGATCTGGTCGACCAGATAGGCCTGCCCAGCCGCCGCCTCCAGCCCGCGCGACGGATAGGCGATCAGGCGCCGCGACACCTCCGCCCGCCCAGCCTCCAGCGCCTCCTTCAGCACCGGCGTCATCCGCTTGCGCCCCTCGGCCCCGTGCAGGGGCCCCAGCGCGGCAATCCGGTCGGCCAGCGCCCGGCGATCGACGATGGCGCGGCGGTGGGACAGTGTTTCGAAGCGGCTCGACATGGATCAGGCCATAGCCGCTTGGCGCGAACAAGTTGAGCCGCGTTGTGCCAGGCGTCAGCCGCCGTCGGGGAAGTCGGTGGCCAGTGCTTCGTCACGCAGCGACTCGATCTCGGCCAGCCGCTCGCGCAGGCGCTGGACGACCGCATCGTGGCCCCAGCGGCCGAGGACGAGGTGGCGGGGCGGGTCGGCGCGTTCGGTGAGCGCGATCATCGCGTCGGCGGCGCGGACCGGGTCGCCGGCCTGCTGACCGCTGATGTCGCTGGTGCTTTTCATGCGGGCACCGGCCGTCTCGGCATAGGCGGCGATGCGGTTCGGCGTCTGGCGCAGCGAGCGGCCGGCCCAGTCGGTGCGGAACGGGCCGGGCTCGACGCAGGTGACGTGGAGGCCGAGCGGCGCGACTTCGGCGGCGAGCGAATCGGACCAGCCCTCCACCGCGTGTTTGCTGGCGGCGTAGTAGCCGGAGGCGGGGAAGCCGGCTAGGCCGGCGACGGAGGTGATGTTGAGGATGTGGCCGCGGCCGGCGTGGCGCATCAGGGGCAGGACGGCGCGGGTGAGAGCGAACAGGCCGAAGACGTTGGCGTCGAACTGGGCGCGGATCTCCTCCTCCACGCCCTCCTCGATCGCGGCCTGGTAGCCATAGCCGGCATTGTTCACCAGCACGTCGATGCGGCCGAAGCGCGTTTTCGCCGCGTCCACCGCGGCGGCGATCTGGCCGGCGTCGGTGACATCGAGATCGAGGGCGAGCAGGGCGTCGCCATCGCCCGACAGATCGGCGACGCGGGCGCGGTCGCGTGCGGTGGCGACGACGCGCCATCCGCGTGCGAGCACGCGTTCCGCCAGCGCACGGCCGAAGCCGGTGGAACAGCCGGTGATGAACCAGACGGGGGTGTCGGACATGGGGAAATGTGCCTCTGGGTGAAGGGTTTGCCCCTCTACGCAGGTGGTCGGGTGCGGTTCCTTATCCGTCCCGTGCCAGCGCCTTCAGCCGGTAGAGCGCGTCGAGCGCCTCGCGCGGGGACAGGCTGTCGACGTCGATCGCCTCCACCGCGCTGCGGATGGCGTCGCATTGTTCTTCCTCGGCCTGGGCGACGGCAGCGAAGAGGGGGAGGTCGTCGAGGCCGGCGGCGAGCCCGCCGGTCCGGGCGCGGCCGGCCTCGAGCCGGGCAAGGACGGACTTGGCGCGGGCGATGGTGGCGGGGGGCATGCCGGCGAGGCGGGCGACGGCGAGGCCGTAGCTGCGGTCGGCGGGGCCGGTGGCGACCTCGTGCAGCAGCACCAGTTCGCCCTTCCATTCGCGCGCGCGGACATGATGGAGACTGAGCGCCTCGCAGCGCTCCGCCAGCCGGGTCAGTTCATGGTAATGGGTCGCGAACAGGCAGCGGCAGCGATTATCCTCGTGGATCGCCTCCACCACCGCCCAGGCGATGGCGAGCCCGTCATAGGTGGAGGTGCCGCGGCCGACCTCGTCCAGGATGACCAGGCTGCGCGGCGTCGCCTGTGCCAGGATCGCGGCGGTTTCCACCATCTCGACCATGAAGGTCGAGCGGCCGCGCGCGAGATTGTCCGACGCGCCGACGCGGCTGAACAGGCGATCGACCAGCCCGATGCGCGCGCGGGTGGCGGGAACGTAGCTGCCCGCCTGCGCCAGCACCGCGATCAGAGCATTCTGGCGCAGAAAGGTGGATTTGCCGCCCATGTTCGGCCCGGTGACCAGCCATAGCCGCGACCCTTCCGACAACTGGCAGTCATTGGCGACGAAACGCTCGCCCGAGCGCGCGACCGCGGCCTCGACCACCGGATGGCGGCCGCCCGTCACCTCGAAACAGGCATGATCGACCAGTTCGGGGCGGACCCAGCCGCCCTCCGCCGCGCGCTCGGCCAGTGCGCTCGCCACGTCCAGCCGGGCAAGCGCATCGGCGGTGGCCGCGATCCGGTCGCGCGCGGCGAGCGCCTGGGCGATCAGCTCCTCCAGATGCGCGGCCTCGGCAGCGAGCGCGTGCGCGCCGGCCTGCGACACCTTGGCGGCGACTTCGTGCAGCGCGGGCGTGTTGAAGCGGACGACGCCCGCCAGCGTCTGGCGGTGGGTGAAGCCCGAATCGGGCTTCATGAGCGAATCGGCGGCGCGCGCCGGCACCTCGACATGATAGCCCAGCACGCCGTTGTGGCGGATCTTGAGCGCGGTGATGCCGGTCTGGATGCGGAACTCCGCCTCCAGCGCCGCGATCGCGCGGCGGCCGCCGGCACCGGTGTCACGCAGATCGTCCAGCGCGGCGTCGTAGCCGGCCGCGATATAGCCCCCTTCCGATGCCTCGATCGGGGGGGTGGGAACGAGCGCGCGGGTCAGCAGGTCGATCAGTGCGCCATGGCCGCGCAACTGCGGCACGATCTGCTCAAGCAGCGCCGGCCCCCCGCCGAGTCGGTCGGCGAGCCGCCATGCGCCGTCCAGACCGTCGCGAAGCTGGCCGAGGTCGCGTGGGGAGCCGCGACGGGCGACGAGACGGCCGAGGGCGCGGCCGATATCGGGTAGCGCGCGCAGGGCGCCGCGCAGGGTTTCGCGCAGCGCCGGATCGTCATGGAAGAATTGCACCAGATCCAGCCGCGCCTCGACCGCGGCACGATCCATCAGCGGCGCACCGATATCGCCGCCAAGCGCACGGGCGCCGGCGCCGGTCGCGGTGCGATCCACGGTGTCGAGCAGAGAGCCCTTGCGCTGGCCGCCGGTGGTGCAGGTGAGTTCCAGGCTGTCGCGCGTCGCGGCGTCGATCGCCATCGTCCCCGCCGCCTGCACCAGCACGGGCGGGCGGAGGAAGGGGAGCGCGCCCTTGGCGGTGTGGTCGAGATAGGCGACGAGCCCGCCGGCGGCGGCGAGCGCGGCGCGGCCGAACTGGCCGAAGCCATCCAGCGTGGCGACGCCGAACAGACGCTTCAGTCGTGCCTCGCCGCTCGCGCTGTCGAAATCCGCCCTGGGGCGCAGGCCGGTGGCGGCCTGGGTATAATCGCCCGTCTCGCTGGCGATCGTCTCGGCAGGCGCAAGGCGGGCAAGCTCGGCGCCGATCGCATCGGCGCTGGCGTCGATCACCAGGAAGCGGCCGGTGGAGACATCGGCGGCGGCCAGCGCGACCTCGCCGCCCGCTTCACCGATGGCGACGCACCAATTGTCGGTGCGGGCATCCAGCAGCGCCTCCTCGGTCAGCGTGCCGGCGGTGACGACGCGGACGATGCCGCGCGCGACCAGTGCCTTTGATCCGCCGCGTGCCTTGGCCTCGGCCGGGGTTTCGGTCTGTTCGGCGATGGCGACGCGGTGCCCCGCCTTGATCAGGCGTTGCAGATAGGCGGTGGCGGCATGGACGGGCACGCCGCACATCGGGATCTTCTCACCCGCATGCTCGCCGCGGCTGGTGAGGGCGATGTCCAGCACGCCGCTTGCAACCCGCGCATCTTCAAAGAAAAGTTCGAAAAAGTCGCCCATGCGGTAGAAGAGCAGGCAATCCTCGGCCTCCGCCTTGAGCGCGAGATACTGGGCCATCATCGGGGTGGGAGCGGACATGGCCACCGGTTAGGGGTTGCACCGCGCGCGGGCAACGGCCTTGAAAGCGGGGGGCGAAAGCTTCAAGAGCCGTAGCGTCCCGTTATCCGCATACGAAGGTCGCCCATGTCCGAAGAACCCACCGACCAGTTTTCCGAGCGCGAAGCACTGCTGTTCCACTCCGAGGGGCGGCCGGGCAAGATCGAGATCATCGCATCCAAGCCGATGGCGACGCAGCGCGACCTGGCGCTGGCCTATTCGCCGGGCGTGGCCGTGCCGGTGAAGGCGATCGCCGACGATCCCGCCACCGCCTATGACTATACCGCCAAGGGCAATCTGGTCGCGGTGATCTCCAACGGCACGGCGATCCTGGGTCTCGGTAATCTGGGCGCGCTCGCCTCCAAGCCGGTGATGGAGGGCAAGGCGGTGCTCTTCAAGCGCTTCGCCGATGTCGACTCGATCGACATCGAGCTGAAGACCGAGGACGTCGATCGCCTGATCGATGCGATCGAGCTGATGGAGCCGAGCTTCGGCGGCATCAATCTTGAGGACATCAAGGCGCCGGAATGCTTCATCATCGAGCAGACGCTGCGCGAGCGGATGAACATCCCGGTCTTCCACGACGACCAGCACGGCACCGCGATCATCTGCGCCGCCGGCCTGATCAACGCCTGCCTGCTGACCAACCGGAAGCTGGAGGACGTGAAGGTCGTCGTGAACGGCGCGGGCGCCGCCGCGATCGCCTGCACCGAATTGATGAAGGCGATGGGCGTTCGCCAGAACAACGTCATCATGTGCGACCGCACGGGCGTGATCTATCAGGGGCGCGACGACATCAACCAGTGGCAGTCGGCGCATGCCGCGGTCACCGATCGCCGCACCCTGACCGAGGCGCTGCACGGCGCCGACGTGTTCCTGGGGCTGTCGGCCGCGGGCGCGCTGAAGCCCGAAATGGTCAAGGACATGGCCAAGTCGCCGATCATCTTCGCGATGGCCAATCCGGAGCCGGAAATCCGCCCCGAACTGGCCAAGGCGGCCCGGCCCGACGCGATCGTGGCGACCGGCCGGTCGGATTATCCGAACCAGGTCAACAACGTCATCGGCTTCCCCTTCATCTTCCGCGGCGCGCTGGACGTGCGCGCGACGGGCATCAACGACGAGATGAAGATCGCCGCCGCCAATGCCATCGCGGAACTGGCGCGCCAGCGCGTGCCGGAGGAAGTGGCGCTGGCTTACGGCACGCAGCACAGCTTTGGCCCCGAATATATCATCCCGGCGCCGTTCGATCCGCGGCTGATGGAACTGGTGCCCTCCGCGGTCGCCAAGGCGGCGATGGATTCGGGCGTGGCGACGCGGCCGATCCTGGACATGGCGGCGTATCGCCAGAAGCTGCGCGCGCGCCTGAACCCGACGACGTCGGTACTGACCATGGCCTATGAGGGCGCACGGGCGCATCCCAAGCGCGTGCTGTTCGCCGAGGGCGAGGAAGAGGTGGTCCTGCGCGCCGCCATCGCGTTCAAGGAAGGCGGCTATGGTATCCCGGTGCTGGTCGGACGCGACGATGTCCATGACCGGCTGGCGGCGCTCGGCGTGTCGAAGCCCGAGGAATATGAGGTGCATAACAGCCGCACCTCGACCCTGGTGCAGGAGATGGTCGACTTCCTGTACGAGCGGCTGCAGCGCCGCGGCTATCTGCGCCGCGATGCCGAGCGGCTGATCAACCAGGACCGCAACACCTTTGCCGCGACGCTGCTCCAGCTCGGCCATGCCGATGCGATGATCACCGGCGTCACCCGCACCTATGCCAAGACCTTCCGCGACGTGCGCCGGGTGATCGATCCGGTGGACGGCAAGGTGCCGTTCGGCATCCACCTGCTGGTCGGGCAGAGCCACACGGTGTTCATCGCCGACACCACGGTGAACGAGCGGCCGTCGGGCGAGGAACTGGCCGATATCGCCGAGCGCACCGCGGCGGTGGCGCGCCGCATGGGGCATGAGCCGCGGGTGGCGTTCCTCAGCTACTCGACCTTCGGCAACCCGCATGGCCAGTGGATCGACAATGTCCGGGCAGGCGTGGCGGCGCTCGACCGCCGACAGGTCAGCTTCGAATATGAGGGCGAGATGGCGCCGGACGTGGCGCTGAACCCGAAGCAGATGAAGAACTTCCCCTTTGCGCGGCTGTCGGGGCCGGCGAACGTCCTCATCATGCCGGGGCTGCAATCGGCCAACATCTCGGCCAAGCTGCTGCGCGAACTGGGCGGCGACGACATGATCGGCCCGATGCTGATCGGCATGGAAAAGCCGGTGCAGATCGCGCCGATGACCTCCACGGCCAGCGAGCTGGTGACGCTGGCGGTGCTGGCGGCGGGCGGTATCGCGCGGTAACGCCTGCGAGACGATCGGGACATGATCGAAGGGCCGGGGAAGCGATCCTCCGGCCCTTTTAGTTATGTTGACCTGATCGGGGATGGTCCCACGAAAAAGGGGCCGGAGGATCGCTCCCCCGGCCCCTTTTTTGCGTCGATCGGACTAGCCGTCAGTCGAGCGGCTTGGCGATCTCCGGCTGCATCGCGGGGTCGTCCACCACGTCGATGATCCCGCGGCCGACATAGCTGCGGCGGCGGCTGTAGCCGAAATAGATGAGCAGCCCCAGCGCGCCCCATACCGGCAGCACCAGGATCGCGATCAGCGGCAGCGAGAAATACAGGTACAGACAGCCGACGATCGCAAGCGGGGCGACGATCCAGATGGCGGGGGTGCGGAAGGGGCGATGGCGGGTCGGGTCGACCTTGCGCAGCACCAGCACCGAGATCGCCACCATGAAGAAGGCGAACAGCGTGCCCGAATTGGAATAATCGGCCAGCTTGCCCACCGGCAGGAAGGCGGCGGCGATGGTGGCGGCGATGCCGGTGACGACCGTCACGACGTGCGGCGTCTTGTAGCGCGGATGTACCGAGGCGAGCTTGTCGGGCAGCAAGCCGTCACGCGCCATGGTGAAGAACACGCGGGTCTGGCCGAACATCATCATCAGCACGACCGAGGGCAGCGCCAGCGTGGCGGCAAGGCCGATCAGGTTGCCGATCTTCACCCAGCCGAAGGTGCGCAGCACATGGGCCAACGCCTCGCGCGAGCAGGGCAGGGGCTCCAGTGCACCGCCTGCGACCAGCGCCTGGCAACGGGCGGCGATCTCGGACGAACCGGGGGCGAGCAGCGTTCCGGCCGCGTCGCGCACCGGCTGCGCACCCAGCGGCGATCCGATCGCGCCGGCCGACACCAGGATATAGAAGATGGTGCAGAAGAGCAGCGATGCGATCAGGCCGATCGGCACGTTGCGCTGCGGGTTCTTGGTTTCCTCCGCGGCGGTCGAGACCGCGTCGAAGCCGACATAGGCAAAGAAGATCGAGGCCGCGGCCCCCGCCACGCCGACCATGCCGGTGGGCATGAAGGGCTGGAAATTCTCGACGTTCATCATCGGGATGGACAGCACGATGAACAGCGTGAGGGCGGCCACCTTGATCGCGACCAGCACCGCGTTGACGCGGGCGCTCTCCGTGGTGCCGACGACCAGCAGCCAGGTCACGAGAACGGTGATGATCATCGCCGGCAGGTTGACATAGCCGCCCGCGGACGGGCCGTTCACCCATTCCATCGGAATGTCGATGCCCAGCAGGTTGCGCAACTGCCCGACGACATAACCGGACCAGCCGACCGCCACCGCCGAGGCGCCGACCGCATATTCCAGGATCAGCGCCCAACCGACCATCCAGGCGAGCAGTTCGCCCATCACGGCATAGGTATAGGTATAGGCGGACCCGGCGACCGGGACCATCGAGGCGAGTTCGGAATAGCAGAGCGCGGCCACCGCGCAGACGAACCCGGCGATGACGAACGAGATCATCATGCCGGGGCCGGCCTTTTGCGCGGCCTCCGACGTCAGAACGAAGATGCCGGTGCCGATCACTGCACCGATGCCCAGCATGGTGAGCTGGAAGGCGCCGAGCGTGCGTTCGAGGCCTCGCTTCTCGGCGGTCGCCAAAATGGCGTCCAAAGGCTTAACGCGCCCAAAAATCATGTACTTAAATCCCCCCGGGGAGCCGGGCACCGTGTGCGCCCGTGGTCTTGGATGGGATCGTAGGTTAGCTGCAATTTTATTGCGCGCAATCCCTATCGCGCCAGCATGGGCCCGAGTGGCCGGCCGCCGAAGATATGTACGTGAAGATGCGGCACTTCTTGCCCGGCATCGCCGCCGATATTGACCAGCAGGCGGTAGCCGGGCGCCACCAGCCCGGCCTCGCGCGCGACATGGCCGACCGCGCGAACGAAGCCGGCGATCTCCGCGTCGGAACCGCGGGCGGTGAAATCGTCCCACGAGACGTAAGCGCCGCGCGGGATGACCAGGATGTGCTGCGGGGCGACGGGTGCGATGTCGTGAAAGGCGACGGCCCATTCATCCTCGTACACGCGGCTGGACGGGATCTCGTTTCGCAGGATCCTCGCAAAGATGTTCCCGTCATCATAGGGCTGGGTGGCATCGATCGGCATCGGTCAGGCTCCCTTGGTACGCGCGGCCTTTTCGGCATGGCCGGACAATCCTTCGCGGCGGTCGAGTTCAGCGCGGACATCGTCCAGGTCGAGGCCGGCGTCGGCGAGCAGCACGCACAGGTGGAACATCAGGTCGGCCGCTTCGGAGACGAGCTTGTCGGGTTGTGCCATGGCGGCGATCACGGTTTCCACCGCCTCCTCGCCCAGCTTCTGCGCGATCTTGGGGCGGCCCTTGGCGAAGAGGCTGGCGACGTAGGAGGTGGCGGGGTCGGCGGTGCGCCGGTCGCGGATGGTGGCTTCGAGGCGGTGGAAGGCGTCCATGGCGGCCGTGGTGGCGGCTGCGGCGGGCGCGGTCAATCCCGGCGGCGTCCACGCAGGCGGCGGCGGACGAACCAGATCGCGGCGACGGCGCAGGCGAAGAGCGCGAGGTCGGAGAGTTCGGGGTGCGTTCTGGGTGGGTGGACCGGAGCCTGCGCCGTGGATACCATTCAGTGCGTCCGGACCGGTACGCCGGCGGCGGCAAGCGCGCGGTGGGCGTCGGCGACGGTGGCCTCGCCGAAATGGAAGATCGAGGCGGCGAGGACTGCCGAGGCGTGGCCGTCGCGGACGCCAGCGACCAGATCGTCCAGCGTGCCGACCCCGCCCGAGGCGACGACGGGGACGCTGGTGCGGTCGGCGATGGCGCGGATCAGGTCGAGGTCGTAGCCGCCGCGGGTACCGTCGCGGTCCATCGAGGTGACGAGCAGTTCGCCGGCACCGAGATCGGCGAGGCGCAGCGCGTGTTGGACCGCATCGATCCCGGTCGCGCGCCGGCCGCCATGGGTGAACACCTCCCAGCCGTCCCCCGTCCGCCGCGCGTCGATCGAGGCGACGCAGCACTGGCTGCCGAAGCGTTCGGCAATGTCGGCGACGATTTCGGGACGGGTGACGGCGGCGGAATTGACCGCGACCTTGTCCGCGCCCGCCAGCAGCAGCGCGCGGGCATCGTCGGCGGAGCGGACGCCCCCGCCCACGGTCAGCGGCATGAAGCAGACCGCGGCGGTGCGGCGTACCACGTCGAGGATGGTGCCGCGTGCCTCGTGGCTGGCGGTGATGTCGAGGAAGCAGAGTTCGTCCGCACCGGCGGCGTCATAGGCGCGTGCCTGCTCGACGGGATCGCCGGCATCGATCAGGTCGACGAAGTTGACGCCCTTGACGACGCGGCCGTTCGCCACGTCGAGACAGGGGATGACGCGTGCGCGAACCGTCATGCCGCGTTCGCCACGCTGATCGCCGCGGCGAGGTCGAGCCGGCCGTCGTAGAGCGCGCGGCCGGTGATGACGCCTTCCACCCCATCGCGGTGATGGACGGCGAGCATGTGGATGTCGCCGATCCCCGCGACGCCGCCGCTGGCGATGACGGGGATGTCGACGCTGCGCGCGAGATCGACCGTCGCCTCGACATTGCAGCCCTTGAGCAACCCGTCGCGGCCGACATCGGTGAAGAGCAAAGCGGCGACGCCGGCATCCTCGAACCGGCGGGCAAGGTCAGTGGCAGTGACGGTGGAGACGTCCGCCCAGCCCTTGGTCGCGACCATGCCGTCCCTGGCATCGACCGCGACGACGATGCCGCCGGGGAAGGCGCGTGCCATGTCGCGGACGAAATCGGGGTTTTCGAGTGCGGCGGTACCGATCACGACGCGCGACACGCCGAGATCGAACCATTGCTCCACGCTTTCGGGCGTGCGGATGCCGCCGCCCAGTTGCACATGGCCCGGAAAACGCGACACGATGCCGCGCACCGCGTCGCCGTTCACCGACCTGCCGGCAAAGGCGCCGTCGAGATCGACGACATGGAGATGCTGCGCGCCGCTTGTCGCGAACAATTCGGCCTGGTGCGCGGGATCGTCGCCATAGACGGTGGCACGGTCCATGTCGCCTTCGGCGAGGCGGACGACCTGGCCACCCTTCAGATCGATGGCGGGAAAGACGATCAGGCTCACGGTTGCCACTCCAGGAAACGGGAAAGAAGATCGATGCCGTAGCGCTGGCTCTTCTCGGGGTGAAACTGCACGCCGATCACCGTGTCGCGGCCGATCGCGGCGGTGACCGGACCGGCATGGTCGGTGGTGGCGAGGACATGCTCGCCCTCAAAGGCATAGCTGTGCAGGAAATAGGCCTCGCCGGGCACGATGAGCGGGTGGCCGGTGGTCGGCACCACGTCGTTCCAGCCCATGTGCGGCACCTTGGCCGCCATCGTGCCGGGCTCCAGCCGCCGGACGCGGCCGGGAACCCAGCCGAGCCCGCGATGCGTGCCCATTTCCTCGCCGGCGTCGGCCAGCAACTGCATGCCGACGCAGACGCCGAGGAACGGGCGGGCGCGGTCCAGCGCGGCGGTGCGCAGGGCTTCCTCCAGTCCGTCGACCCGGCGCAGATTGGCCGCACATGCCCCGAACGCGCCGACACCGGGCAGGACGATGCGGTCCGCCCTTGCCACCACGTCCGGGTCGGCGGTGATGACGATATCGGTCGCGCCGGCGGCACGCAGCGCGTTTTCCACCGAATGCAGGTTGCCCGATTCGATATCGATCAGCGCCAGCGTCACAGCACGCCCTTGGTCGAGGGGACGGCGTCCGCCTTGCGCGGGTCGATCTCCACCGCCATGCGCAGCGCCCGCGCCAGGCCCTTGAACAGGCTTTCGGCGATGTGGTGGTTGTTGTGACCATGCAGCAGATCGACGTGGAGGGTGATGCCCGCCTCCTGCGCGAAGCTGTGAAAGAAATGCTCGATCATCTCGGTCTGCAGCGTGCCGAGCGACTGAACGGTGAACGTCGCGTTCCAGACGAGCCAGGGCCGCCCGGAAATGTCGAGCGCGATGCGGGTCAGCGTCTCGTCCATCGGCGACAAGGCCTCGCCGTAGCGGCGGATGCCGCGCTTGTCGCCCAGCGCCTTGGCGAAGGCCTGTCCGATCGCCAGCCCGGCATCCTCGGTGGTGTGGTGGCCATCGATATGCAGGTCGCCCGCGACCTTCACCTCCAGGTCGATCAGCGAATGGCGGGCAAGCTGGTCGAGCATGTGGTCGAGAAAGCCGATGCCGGTTTCGTTGGCATAGCAGCCTGTCCCGTCGAGGTTGACGGTCACGTCGATGGCGGTTTCCGCGGTGGCGCGGTGGACGGTGGCGGTGCGCATGCCAGCCCCATACCCTACGGCGCGTTCCATGCAATCTTGGGCCCAAGCAATCTTGACCCGCCACCAAACCCCGCTAGTCCAAGGGGCATGACCGATGGATTGCCAGACAGCCTGATTCCGTACGATGAAATCGTGCAGGAGGCGCTGCGCGCCGTGGTGGGCCGCGTGCTTGGGTCCGTGGCGGCGGCCGGCGGATTGCCCGGCGACCACCATTTCTACATCACCTTCAAGACGCAGGCACCGGGGGTGGATATTCCCCAGCGGCTGATCGACCGGTTCCCGGACGAGATGACGATCGTGCTGCAGAATCGCTACTGGGACCTGCTGGTCGACGACTCGCGCTTCTCGGTGGGGCTGAGCTTCAACCAGGTGCCGTCGAAGCTGAACATTCCCTATTCAGCGATCACCGGCTTCCATGATCCGGCGGTGAATTTCGAGCTGCGCTTCCAGGCGACCGAGGGGCCAAACGACGGTCCCGAGCCGCATGACGAGGCGGAAAATGACGGCCCCGTCGCCACGCCGGTCGAGGATGGCAGCAACGTCGTCGCGGTGGACTTTAAGCGGAAGAAGTGATCGATAAGTAAGGGGGGCAAGCAGTGTTGCGCTGCTTGGCATCCCCTCACCCAACCCTCTCCCCGGTGGGGAGAGGGCTTTAGACGGGAACCCTTCGGGGTCAGCCGCGTAGCCCGTGGCATGAGCCAGACCCGCACCGAAACCGATTCGATCGGCCCGATCGACGTTCCCGCCGACGCCTATTGGGGCGCGCAGACCGAACGCAGCCTGGAAAACTTCCCCTTCGGCCCGCGCGAGCGGATGCCGGTGGAGATCGTCCGGGCGCTCGCCATCGTGAAGCAGGCGGCGGCGCGGGTGAACCGCAGGCATGGCCTGGACGCGGCAAAGGCCGAGGCGATTGAGTCGGCGGCGGCCGAGGTGGTGGCGGGCAAGCTGGACGACCAGTTTCCGCTCGTCATCTGGCAGACGGGGTCCGGCACCCAGTCCAACATGAACGCCAACGAGGTGATCGCGGGCCGCGCCAACGAGGTGCTGAGCGGCACGCGCGGCGGCAAGAGCCCGGTGCATCCCAATGACGATGTGAATCGCGGCCAATCCTCCAACGATACCTTTCCGACCGCCCTGCATGTCGCCGCCGCGCTGGCGGTGACGGGGCAGCTTTATCCGGCGCTCGACCGGCTGCACGACGCGCTGGCGGCCAAGGCGGCGGAATGGGACGATCTGGTCAAGATCGGGCGAACCCATTTGCAGGATGCGACGCCGCTGACGCTGGGCCAGGAATTCTCCGGCTATGTTCAGCAACTCGCCAATGCGCGCGACCGGATCGCCGGCACGCTGGAGCGCAACATCATGCCGCTGGCGCAAGGGGGCACCGCGGTCGGCACCGGGCTGAACGCGCCGGCCGGGTTCGCCGAGGCGGTGGCCGCGGAGATCGCCGGACTGACCGGCCTGCCGTTCGTCACCGCGCCCAACAAGTTCGAGGCGCTGGCATCGAATGACGGGCTGGTCGACCTGCACGGCACGCTGAACGTGCTGGCGGTGGCGCTGACCAAGATCGCCAACGATATCCGGCTGCTGGGGTCGGGGCCGCGCTCTGGTCTCGGCGAACTGGAATTGCCGGCCAACGAGCCCGGCAGCTCGATCATGCCGGGCAAGGTCAACCCGACCCAGGCCGAGATGATGACGATGGTCGCCGCGCAGGTGATGGGCAACAACACCGCCGTCACCATCGGTGGCCTGCAGGGGCATATGGAGCTGAACGTCTTCAAGCCGCTGATCGGGGCGGCGGTGCTGCGCTCGATCGCGTTGCTCAGCGTGGCGATGGAAAGCTTTGCCGAGCGGACGGTGGAGGGGATGACGGCCAATCGCGACCGGATCGGCGAACTGGTCGATCGTTCGCTGATGCTGGTCACCGCGCTGGCGCCCGAGATCGGGTA
The DNA here is from genome assembly GCF_009789535.1 of Sphingomonas carotinifaciens. Taxonomy (NCBI): domain Bacteria; kingdom Pseudomonadati; phylum Pseudomonadota; class Alphaproteobacteria; order Sphingomonadales; family Sphingomonadaceae; genus Sphingomonas; species Sphingomonas carotinifaciens. The sequence goes on from NZ_WSUT01000005.1 coordinate 1,275,305, forward strand.
CGACAATGCCGCCAAGATCGCCAAGCATGCGCACCAGCAGGGCCAGACGCTGAAGCAGGCGGGACTCGAACTGGGGCTGGTCGACGAGGCGACCTTCGACCGTGTCGTCCGCCCGGAGGCGATGATCGGGCGTTAGGCGCGGGAACCATCGGCCGGCCCGAACATCTTTGCACAAAGGAGATCGTTCACATGGGTGCAACAACGATAGGCGCGCTGGTCGGCGGAGCGATCGACAGCATGAGCGGCGACGACAGCGCCGCGGACGGGGCGCTGATCGGCGCGATCACCGCCAATGTGCTGAAGGTCGTGGTGCCCATCGCCATCACCTACGCGGTCGGCTGGACCGTGCTGCGCGGTGCCGGTGAACTGAAGGACAAGGTTTTTGGAGAAGTGGCATGATCGGTAAGATTGTTGGCGCGCTGGTCGGGCGCGAGATGAGCCGGCGTGACGGCGCAGGCGGGCTGAAGGGTGCGGCACTGGGCGCGATCGTCGCCGGGGGCATGCGCCGGCTGGGTCCGCTGGGTCTGGTGCTGGGCGGCGGATATGCGGCAAAGAAGGCCTATGACCGCCGCCGCATGAGCAAGCAGGGCGTGCCGCCCCGCTACTGATGCCCGGCGACACGGACTTGCGAAACGAAAGCGGGTGCGCCACGGGGCGCACCCGTTTTGCGTTTCTCCTCCAGTAGATCCCCGAGTCGATCCATGTCCCCCGATGCCACGGCCGCCGCGCAGGAAGCGCGCTTCGCGGCCGACCTGACCGCCGCGCTGAATCATCAGCCGGCCACCGTGCTGCTGGCGGTATCCGGTGGTCCGGACAGCATGGCGATGCTGCTGCTGGCGGCGGCGGCGATGCCGGGGCGGATCAGGGCGGCGACGGTGGACCATCGCCTGCGCCCCGAAGCGGCGGCGGAGGCGGCGATGGTGGCCAGGCTGTGCGAAACGCTGGGCGTGCCCCACGCCACGCTGGTCCCGGCGGAGCCGATCGCCGGCTCCAGCATCCAGGCACGGGCCCGCAGCGCGCGCTATGCGCTCCTGGCCGAGCATGCGCGGGCGATCGGTGCCGAGGCGATCGCGACCGCGCATCATGTCGACGATCAGGCGGAGACGTTTCTGATGCGCGCGGCGCGCGGATCGGGGCTGTCGGGCCTGTCCGGGGTGCGCGCGCGGACGGTGATCGCCGGGATCGCGGTGGTGCGGCCCCTGCTGGAATGGCGGCGTGCCGAGCTGCGCGCGATCGTCCGCCGGGCCGAGGCGCCGTTCGTGGACGATCCCGCCAATGCCGATCCGCGACACGACCGGACCCGCTTTCGCCAGTTGTTGGACCGCAACGAGTGGCTGGACCCGCCGCATCTGGCGCGCGCCGCGGCGTTGCTGGCGGAGGCGGACGGCGACATCCGCGCGACCGTGGAATGGTTCTGGGGCGAGCGGGCGCAGGTGGATGGGGACAATGTGCGGCTGCTGGCGGCGGGATTGCCGCGTGAGGTGACGCGGCGGCTGGTGCGGCGGGCGATCGGCACGGTGCGCGAGGCGGCGGGCATCACGACGCCGCCGTGGAGCGAATCGGCGCAGATCGAGGCGTTGCTCGACGGTCTGGCCGAGGGGCGGCGGGCGACGCAGGCGGGCGTGATCGGCAGTGCGCGGGGGGACATGTGGCGATTCCGCCCCGCGCCGCCGCGGCGGACCGGCTGACCAGGGCGCAAACGCCGGCATTTCGGGCCGTTCGACGCCCTTATGCGCCCGGCGATCACATTGATCGGGGTTGTTCCATTGCCATTAACCGGGCCGCGCCTATCTTGGCAGTCGGAAAGGTATCACGCACCGATGAGCGACCACGACAAGCAGCCTGGCCCCGGCAATGATGGTGGGGGCAATCCCTGGATGAAAAGCCTGCTGGTCTGGGTGGGCATTCTGCTGGCCCTGGCCCTGTTCGTGACGATGTTCGACGGCCGGACCGCGACCGCGCGTGGCAACCAGATCGAATATTCGACCTTCCTGGACAAGGTGGACGAGGGCACGGTGAAGGACGCCGTGATCTCGCGCGAATCGATCACCGGCACGCTGTCGTCCGGCGAGGCGTTCCGAACGACGCCGGTGCAGGATTCGCAGCTCATCCCGCGCCTGCGCGAAAAGGGCGTGACCTTCACCGCCAAGGTGGATGAGGGTCCCTCGGTGTGGATGCTGATGATCTACAACGCGCTGCCGTTCCTGCTTTTCCTGGGCATCGCCTTTTTCGTGCTGCGCCAGATGCAGAAGGGCGGCGGTGCCAGCGGTGCGATGGGCTTCGGCAAGAGCCGTGCGCGCATGCTGACGCAGAAGGAAGGCAAGGTCACCTTCGACGACGTTGCCGGCATCGACGAGGCGCGCGAGGAGTTGCAGGAGATCGTCGAGTTCCTGAAGGACCCGTCGAAGTTTGCACGCCTCGGCGGCAAGATCCCGAAGGGGGCGCTGCTGGTCGGCTCGCCGGGTACCGGCAAGACGCTGCTCGCCCGCGCCATCGCGGGGGAGGCGGGCGTGCCGTTCTTCACCATCTCGGGTTCGGACTTCGTGGAGATGTTCGTCGGCGTCGGCGCGAGCCGCGTCCGTGACATGTTCGAGCAGGCCAAGAAGTCCGCGCCGTGCATCGTCTTCATCGACGAAATCGATGCGGTCGGCCGTCATCGTGGTGCCGGCCTCGGCAATGGCAATGACGAGCGCGAGCAGACGCTGAACCAGTTGCTGGTCGAGATGGACGGTTTCGAGGCGAACGAGGGCATCATCATCATCGCGGCGACCAACCGTCCCGACGTGCTGGACCCCGCGCTGCTGCGTCCCGGTCGTTTCGACCGCCAGGTCGTGGTGCCGCGCCCGGATATCGATGGTCGCGTCAAGATCCTCGAAGTGCATATGAAGAAGGTGCCGCTGGCGCCCGACGTCGATGCGCGCACGATCGCACGCGGCACGCCGGGCTTTTCGGGCGCCGATCTCGCCAACCTCGTCAACGAGGCGGCGCTGATGGCGGCGCGCAAGTCCAAGCGGCTTGTCGCCATGGCCGAGTTCGAGGAAGCCAAGGACAAGGTGATGATGGGCGCCGAGCGGCGTTCGATGGTGATGACCGACGATGAGAAGCGGATGACCGCCTATCATGAGGCCGGTCACGCGATCGTGGCATTGCACGAGCCTGCCTCCGACCCGATCCACAAGGCGACGATCATCCCGCGCGGCCGCGCGCTGGGCATGGTGATGCGCCTGCCGGAACGCGACTCGTACAGCTATCACCGCGACAAGATGTACGCGAACCTGGCGGTGTCGATGGGCGGCCGTGTCGCCGAAGAGATCATCTTCGGCTATGATAAGGTGTCCTCCGGCGCGTCTGGCGACATCCAGTATGCCACCGGTCTGGCGCGCGACATGGTCACCAAATGGGGCATGTCGGACAAGGTCGGTCCGGTCGAATATTCGCAGCCCGAGGGCGAATCCTTCCTGGGATATTCGTCGTCGCAACCGGTGCGGATGTCGAACCAGACGCAGCAACTGATCGATGACGAGATTCGCGCCATCGTCGAGGGCGGTCTGGCCAAAGCCAAGCAGGTGCTGACCGACCATGTCGACCAGCTTCACCTGCTGGCGGGGGCGCTGCTCGAATATGAGACGTTGTCGGGCGACGAGATCAAGACGCTGATCGCGGGTGACGATCTGGATCGTCCCGATCCTTCGACGAAGAAGGTGACGATCGCCAAGGCGGGGACGTCGATCCCGAAGACGCGGCGGCCCAGCGGGCCGTTCGGTTCGCCGAGTCCCTTGGGGGCGTAAGCGGTTCGGCTTTGATGGGAGAAAGGCCGCGGTTCCGGAGGGAGCCGCGGCCTTTTTCGTGTAGACATGTTTTGGTGCGATTTGCCCTCTCTCCGTGGGGGAGAGGGCATTGGACGTTCTATCGCAACAGGTCCCGCCCGACGATCATGCGCATGACCTGGTTCGTGCCCTCCAGGATCGAATGGACGCGCAGGTCGCGCCAGAAGCGCTCGATCGGATAATCCATCAGATAGCCGTAGCCGCCATGCAGTTGCAGCGCGCGATCGACGACCGCGGAGCCGGTGTCGGTCGCCAGGCGCTTGGCCATGGCGGCGAAGCGGGTCTTGTCGGGTGCGTCGGCGGTAACCTTCGCGGCGGCGAGATAGAGCAGCGCGCGTGACGCCTCCAGTTCGGTCGCCATGTCGGCCAGCGTGAACTGCGTCGCCTGGAAATCGGCGATGGCCTTGTTGAACTGCTTGCGATCCTTCACATAGGTGATCGCTTCGTCCAGGCAGCGCTGCGCACCGCCCAGCGAACAGGCGCCGATGTTGAGGCGGCCGCCGTCGAGGCCCGTCATCGCGATGCGAAAGCCTTCGCCCTCCGCGCCGACGCGGTTGGCGACGGGCACGCGAACCTGATCGAACGTCACCTGGCGCGTCGGCTGCGAATGCCAACCGAGCTTGCGTTCGTTCGCGCCGAACGAGACGCCGGGCATGTCCTTGTCGATCACCAGGCAGGAGATGCCCTTGGGGCCTTCCTCACCGGTGCGGACCATGGTGACATAGACCTCGTTCTCGCCGCCGCCGGAGATGAACTGCTTGGAGCCGGTGACGATATAATCGTCGCCGTCGCGCACCGCGCGGGTCTTGAGCGCGGCCGCGTCCGAACCTGATCCGGGTTCGGTCAGGCAATAGCTGGCGAGCCGATCCATGGTGACCAGATCGGGCAGGTAGCGCGCCTTCAGATCGGGGTCGCCGTAGCGGTCGATCATCCAGGAGGCCATGTTGTGGATCGAGATAAAGGCCGAGGTAGAGGGGCAGCCATAGGCCATCGCCTCCATGATCAGCGCCGCCTCCAGCCGGCCGAGCGCGATGCCGCCCGACTCTTCCGATACGTAGATGGCGGCGAAGCCCAGCTCGGCGGCCGCCTTGATCGTGTCGCGCGGGAAGATGTGTTTCTCATCCCATTCGGCGGCAAAGGGGGTGATGCGGTCGGCGGTGAAGCGGCGGGCGAGGTCCTGGATCTCGCGCTGCTCGTCGGTCAACTGGAACTGGTCGGTCATGGCGGTCCTGTTCGGGCGATCGGATGGTTACCGGGGGGTGGGCGCTGGAGGGATCGGCGTCATCCCATGGTCGGAATGACGAACGCGTCCTGCACGCGCGACGAACCGCCATCCTCGCTGCCGGTGGACAGCGCGGAGCCGTCGGGCCAGCGTTGCGTCACCGTCTTCACCTTGGTCCAGAAGCGGACGCCTTCCATCCCATGCTGGTTGACGTCGCCAAAGGCGGAGCGTTTCCAGCCGCCGAAGCTGTGATAGGCGACCGGCACGGGGATCGGCACGTTGATGCCGACCATGCCGACATTGACCCGCGCTGCGAATTCGCGCGCGGCATGGCCGTTGCGGGTGAAGATGGCGACGCCGTTGCCGTATTGATGTTCGCTCGGCAGGCGGAGCGCGGTTTCGAAATCGGGCGCGCGGACGATCTGGAGGACGGGACCGAAGATTTCCTCGCGGTAGCTGTCCATCGCGGGCGTGACATGGTCGAACAGCGAGGGGCCGATGAAGAAGCCCTGTTCATGGCCCTGGAGCGAGAAGCCGCGGCCATCGACGACGAGCTCTGCGCCCTCTTCCACGCCCTTGGCGATCCAGCCTTCGACACGCGCCTTGTGCGCCGCGTTGACGACGGGGCCGTAATGCGCGTCGGCATCCATAGAAACGCCCACCCGGAGCGCCCCGATCGCCGGGATCAGCTTCTCGCGCAGTGCGTCCGCGGTGCGCTCGCCGACGGGTACGACGACGGGAAGCGCCATGCAGCGTTCGCCCGCCGAGCCGAAGGCGGCGCCCGCCAGATCGGCGACGACCTGATCGAGATCGGCATCGGGCATGACGATGCCGTGGTTCTTGGCGCCGCCCATCGCCTGCACGCGCTTGCCCGCCTCGACGCCGCGGCGATAGACATAGTGCGCGATGTCGGAGGAGCCAACGAAGCTGACGGCGGAGATGGCGGGGTGGTCGAGGATCGCGTCGACCATTTCCTTGTCGCCGTGGACGACCTGCAGGATGCCCTCGGGCGCGCCGGCCTCCAGCATCAGTTCGGCGAGGCGGACGGGAACGGACGGGTCGCGCTCCGACGGCTTCAGGATGAAGGCATTGCCGCACGCGATGGCGACGCCGAACATCCACATCGGAATCATGCCGGGAAAGTTGAACGGGGTGATGCCGGCACCGATGCCCAGTGGCTGGCGCATGGAATAGACGTCGATGCCGGGGCCGGCGCCCTGGGTATATTCGCCCTTCAGGACGTGCGGGATGCCGCAGGCGAATTCGATCACCTCCAGCCCACGCTGGATGTCGCCCTTCGAATCGGCGATGACCTTGCCGTGTTCGGCGGAGAGCAGATGGGCCAGCGCCTCCATCTCGCGCTCGACCAGTTCCTTGAAGCGGAACATCACGCGTGCGCGGCGCTGCGGATTGGTGGCCGCCCAGCCGGGCTGCGCGGCAAGAGCGGCGGCGACGGCGCGGTCGAGATCGGCGGCGGTGCCCAGCGGCACACGCGCCTGGACCTGGCCGCTATTGGGGTCGAACACCTCGCCGTGGCGGGTCGCCGCGGTGCCGCTGCCGGCACCGGCGATTACATGGTCGATCACGCGCATGATACTCTCCTTCGCTTCGGTGGGCTGTTGGGCCTCTTTCCAACCGTTGTAATTTCATTGCTTGGCCGCGCAAGTCTCGAATGACGGCATCGGGCCGGGGAAAAGTCGTTAACCCAGGTTCGCGAGCGGGAACGTCGAGCGCCGCAACCCATTGGGGAGGGGAGCAGATACAGGAGCTTGCCCATGACCGACCGTCCCCAGCCGCCTTATCCCGAACAGCAGCAGTCGATCCCCGGCCGTACCGATGCGATGGACCCGCGCCCCGACCATGGCGAAACCAGCTACAAGGGCAGCGGACGTCTGGAGGGCAAGAAGGCGGTGATCACCGGCGGCGACAGCGGTATCGGTCGCGCGGTCGCCATCGCCTATGCGCGCGAAGGGGCCGACGTGCTGATCTCGTACCTGAACGAGGATGACGATGCGGCCGAGACGAAGCGGCTGGTCGAGGAAGCCGGTCGGCAGGCGGTGCTGGTACCCGGCGACATCAGCGATCCGGCACAGGCGCGCGCGGTGATCGACAAGGCGGTGGAGGCGTTCGGCCGGGTCGACATCCTGGTCAACAATGCCGCGCACCAGCGCAGCTTTCAGGCGATCGAGGACATTCCCGACGAGGAATGGCAGCAGACCTTTGCCACCAACATCCATGCGATGTTCTACCTGTCCAAGGCGGCGGTCGCGCACATGGGCGAGGGCGCGTCGATCATCAACACGACCTCGATCAACGCCGACCAGCCGAGCCAGCAGCTGCTCGCCTATGCCACCACCAAGGGCGCGATCCACAATTTCACTGCCGGCCTGGCGCAGATGCTGGCCGAGCGGAAGATCCGGGTGAACGCGGTCGCGCCGGGGCCGGTGTGGACGCCGCTGATCCCCTCTACCATGCCGCCCGAGGCGGTGAAGACATTCGGCGAGAACACGCCGCTGGGCCGCGCGGCGCAGCCCGCCGAACTGGCGCCGCCCTATGTGATGCTGGCGACCGACGAAGCGAGCTACATCACTGGGGCCACCATCGCCGTGACCGGCGGACGCCCCTTCCTCTAGAGTGGAATTCGATCGCCTTCGGTCACCCTCACCCTTCCGCGGCTGCGCCGCTCCCGGCGGGAGAGGGAAAAGACGCTGAAAGCCGCGCAAGGTGGGGGCGAGCACGCCTGATCGAATTCGATCCAAAGCCACAGATCCGGCCGCAGCGTCCTGACGGATGATGCGGCCGGGCTACTTTGCCACCCTTGTGTCCCGTCGCTGCTCTGCCTAAACCACGCAGCGGAGGGGATAATAATGGCAAATTGCTTTAAGAATGCGATGGCGGCCCTGTTGCTGATGACCGGTGGTGCGGCCGCGGCACAGGACCAGTTCCTCGATCCCAATACGTTGCGGCCGTCGCTCGACCCCAATCGCAAGGCGAACGGGTTGGCGCTGACGCCGCCGATGGGGTGGAATAGCTGGAACAAGTTCGGGTGCCGTATCGACGAGGCGACGGTGCGGGCGATGGCGGATGCGATTGCGAGCAATGGCATGGCGGAGGCGGGCTATCGCTACATCGTCATCGACGATTGCTGGCACGGCGAGCGCGACGCGAACGGCTTCATCACCGCCAACGCGGAGAAATTCCCCTCCGGCCTGAAGGCGCTGGCCGACTATGTTCATTCCAAGGGTTTGAAGTTCGGCATCTATTCGGACGCGGGCGCCAAGACCTGCGGCGGCAAGCCGGGCAGCCAGGGCCATGAATATCAGGACGCGCTGACCTATGCCCGCTGGGGCGTCGATTACCTGAAATATGACTGGTGCTCGACCGGCACGCGCAATGCCGAGGAAGCCTATGCGCTGATGTCGGACGCGTTGAAGGCGACCGGCCGGCCGGTAGTGCTGGCGATCTGCGAATGGGGCAACAACCGCCCATGGGAATGGGGCAAGAAGATCGGCAATCTTTGGCGGACGTCCGCCGATATCCGTGATGCCTGGAAGGGCCGGGAGAAATGGTCGATCGGCCTGCTCGACATCATCGACCTGAACGAGCCGCTCTACCCGCATGCCGGCCCCGGCCACTGGAACGATCCCGACATGCTGGAGGTCGGCAATGGCGGGATGAGCGACACGGAATATCGGGCGCATTTCAGCTTGTGGGCGATGATGGCGGCGCCGCTGATCGCGGGGAACGATATCGTGGGGATGAGCGCGGACACGCGTGCGATCCTGCTCAACCGGGAGGTGATCGCGGTGGATCAGGATGCGCTCGGGCAACAGGGCAGGCGGGTGCGCGACGACGGCGACCTGGAGGTGTGGGCACGCCCGCTGGCGGATGGCAGCCGCGCGGTGATCCTGTTCAATCGTTCGGAACAGGCAGCGGACATGGCGGTCGACTGGCCGGAGATCGGGTTGACCAAGGCGGTGCGGGCCGAGGTGCGCGACCTGTGGGCGCATCGTTCGCTGGGCCGCAAGACGGGGCGCTTCGCCGCCAAGGTGCCGGCGCACGGCGTGGTGATGGTGACGGTGAAGCCGTGACCGCCACCGGACCTGCGATGGACCGGCGTGCCGTTCTGATCTAACGGCCGCGCCATGCCAATCGATCTCATCTGCCTGGATGCCGACGACACGTTGTGGCACAATATGCGCCACTTCGAAGAAGCGCAGGCGGCGCTGCTCGCGCTGCTCAAGCCCTTTGCCGATGCGCAGGTGACGCGGGCCGCGATGGACGCGTGCGAGATGCGCAACCTGTCCGTCTATGGCTACGGCGCGAAGGGCTTCACCCTGTCGATGGTGGAAACCGCGATCGAACTGGCGGGCGACCGCCTGCCGGTCCGGGCGATCGGCGAGATACTGGCGGCGGGCCGGCGGCTGCTGGCGCATCCGGTGGAACTGCTGGACGGGATCGAAGACACGCTGGACCGGCTGGCGGAGCGGGGGCGGCTGATCCTGGTGACCAAGGGCGACCTGCTGCACCAGGAGGCCAAGCTGGCGGCCTCGGGACTGGGCGACCGTTTCGCGGGGATCGAGATCGTCAGCGACAAGACGCCGGACACGTTCCGTCGGCTGTTCGCACGCCACGGTATCGATCCGGCCTGCGCGGTGATGGCGGGCGATTCGATGCGATCGGACGTGCTGCCCGCGCTGGAGGCGGGCGCCTGGGCGGCGTTCGTGCCGCAGCCGGGGGCGTGGGTGCACGAACAGGGGCGCGCGCCGAGCGACCATCCGCGGTTCCGCGAACTGACGAGGCTGGCCGAACTGCCGGACTGGATCGATGCGATCGGCGCGGAGCGTGCAGCCCCTTGACCCGCTCCGTCGTACCGCGCACCGCAACAATCGATTACATCATGGGGGTTGGGAGAAAATAATGACCGAAGCTGCCGATCGCATCGTCGCCGGCGTCGAGCTGGGTGGCACCAAGTCGATCGTGCTGATCGGCCGGGGACGCGAGATCCTGGTGTCCGAACGTTTCCCCACCACCGATCCGGCCACCACGCTGGGGGTGCTGGCCGCCAAGCTGGCCGAATGGCGTGACGCCTATGCGCCCGAAGCGCTGGGCATCGGCAGTTTCGGGCCGATCGCGCTGGACGCCCATGGCGCCGATTACGGGCGAATGCTGGCGACGCCCAAGCCCGGCTGGGCCGGAGCGGATGTGCGCGGCGCGCTGGCGGAAGGCTTTGGCGAGCGGATCGCGATCCATACCGACGTGACCGGCGCGGCGCTGGCGGAAGGATTCTGGGGCGCGGCCAAGGGGCTGGGCGATCATGTCTATGTCACCGTCGGCACCGGCGTCGGCATGGGCATCGTGTCGGGCGGCCATCCGGTGTCGGGGCGGATGCATCCCGAGGCAGGGCATGTCCGCGTGCGGCGCATGCCGGGCGACGGCTTTACCGGGGTTTGCCCGTTTCATGGCGATTGCCTGGAGGGGCTGGTGTCCGGTCCGGCGATCGCGGCGCGGGCCGGGCGGCCGGCGCAGGAGCTGGACGCGCACGACCCCGCATGGACCTTTGTCGCGGATGCGCTGGCGGAAAGCTTCGTCGGGTTGTTCCTGACGCTGGCGTGCGGGCGGATCGTGGTCGGCGGCGGCGTCGGCATGGGGCAGCAGCATCTGTTGCCGATGGTGCAGCAGCGGGTGGTGGCGAAACTAGCCGGGTATCTGCCCTTCGTCGATGCCGCGCAGGTGGCGAACCGGATCGTTCACGCGCAACTGGGCGACCAGGCGGGGCCGCTCGGCACGCTGGCTCTGGCGCAGACGGTGCTGCCGGCGCGCTGAAGGCGTTTCCAACAAAATAGCGGCCTCTCGCCGAAATCGCTGTCCTACAGCGAACCGATATGGTTCGTTGCTGCCCAGGGGAGACGGGCATGACGGATATCGATGGGCTGATTGCAGGCGTGGTCGCGCGCGAAGGGGGCTATGTCGACCATCCCGCCGACCGGGGCGGGCCAACGCGCTTCGGGATTACCGAGGCGGTGGCGCGGGCCAGGGGCTATACCGGGGCGATCCGGCAACTGCCGCGCAGCGTGGCGGAGGACATCTACCGGACCCGCTACTGGAAGGGGCCGGGGATCGACCGGGTCGCGCGGCGCGCGCCGGTGCTGGCGGCCGAACTGTTCGACGGGGGCGTGAACATGGGACCGCGCGTTCCGATCGGCTTTCTTCAGCGCGCGCTGAACGCGCTGAACCGGGGCGCGGCGGATTATCCGGAGGTGGCGCGCGACGGGCGGATCGGCGATGCCACGCTGACCGCGCTGGATGCGTATCTGGTGCGGCGGGGGCGTGACGGCGAGGCGGTGCTGGTCAAAGCAATCGAGGCGCTGCGCGGCGAACGCTATATCACCTTGGCCGAGCGGCGGCCGGCGAACGAGGCGTTCCTGTATGGCTGGCTGGCGCACCGGGTGGGGGTGCGGGCATGACGGCGGGCGACGAACCCGCCGAGCCGGTCGACCGCTGGACGGCGCAGGCGCGGCCGGCATTCCTGTACGTGATGTACGTGTTCCTGTTGTGGAGCCTGCCGATGAGCATCGTCGCGGGGCTGCGCCCGGCGATGGCGCAGGCGATGATCCGCGGCATGGCGGCGTATCTGGCGGCGATCCCGGAGCCGCTCTACGCGCTCTTCGGCACCGGATATCTGGGCTATACGGTGGCGCGGGAGTGGGGGAAGCGGCGCTAGATCCGATCAGCGCGGATCGCGGTAGGGCAGGTCGCGGCGCAGGAAGACGATGGTGTGCCAGCTTGCCCGGCGGGTGCGGAACACCGCGCGGTAATCGCGGGTCAGCGTCGCCTTCAGCGCGGCGAGGCTGCCGGGGTTCCAGATCCGCATCCGCCGGTCGGAGGTGACGATGACCGGCGGGCGGCTTGCCAGAATGCGGCGGACTTCGGCGGCTTCGTCGATGCCGGTCGCCCCCTGCTCGGTGGTGTAGGCGAGCAGGTTGGGAAAGGCATAGGGCGTCGGCAGGCAGGTGTCGGCCAGTTGATAGGTGATGGTGTCGCCGATGAACACATAGGGGCAGCCGGTGCCGCTGTTCGCCGCGACGATCCGTGCGGTGCGGTAGGCACCGGGTGCATCGTCATGCGCGGTCAGCGCCTCCACCGACAGGATCGTCAGGCCGAGGCCGAGCGTGGCGACGAGCGCGCGGGTCGAGCGGCCCCAGCAGCGGCCGGCGACGAGCGTCAGGGGGGCGAGCAGCGGCAGCGCATAATGGTCGAAAAACGTGCCGATCGCGAAAAAGCCGGCGGTGGCGGCGGCGAGCCAGCCCCAGGCGAGCAGGTTCGCGCTCGCCCGGACGCCCTCCCGCGGGCGGCGGCGCCAGGCGATCGCGGCGGAGACGATGACCGGGGCGAGCTGCGCGGCGATGCCGAGCAGCCGCATCGCCAGCTGGTCGGGTGGATAGGGCGCGCGGAGCGCAATCGAGGTGATGTTGGCGAACCAGAAAGGCTGAAGCCAGCCATGCGCCCAATACCAGCCGAGCGCGGCGAGGCTGGGGAGAAGACCAATCAGCGCCCAGAACAGCGCGGCGGCGGCGATAGCGGGCCAGCGGGCCTGTGCGCGGCGGAGGAACCAGAGATGCGCGATGCCGAACAACGCACCTTCGATCGCGGGGGTGTATTTCATCTGGATCGCGATGCCCGCCAGCAGGCAGGCGATGGCGCCGTTCCACAGGATGCGGGTGCGTTGCCCTTGCGCGGCGAGCGCGGGCAGGCCCAGCGTCAGCCAGCCGGCGGCGGCCATGGGCAGGTTGTAGAAGACGGGCGACTGGCCACCGCGCCCGCCGAGCAGCATCAGCGCGATCAGATAGACTGCGCCCGCCGCCAGCGCACCGCGCCGCCGCACCCCGATCCGGCCCGCCGCCAGATACACCAGCGCCGCGGTTCCCCAGGCGGCGACGAGTGCGGCCAGTTGATAGGCGACGATCCCCTTGCCGAGGGCGGCGGCGAACAGCGCATAGAGCAGGAACAGCCCGATCGGCTTGCGATCCCAGATGTCGAGATAGGGCACCGCACCGTTCAGCAGCCGAGTCCCGACCAGCAGATAATATTGCTCGTCGACATGGATTACCGGGTTGCCGATGTCCCAGCCGCGCAGCGCGACGGCGGCGAGCAACAACAACAGGAGGTCGCGGGCGCGCTTCACCGGGAGACGCCTCAGTAGAAGCGGCGCAGGGTGAGGGCGCGGGTGCGCCCCTCGCAGTCGGACAGGCGCACCACCGTGCCGGGCGCCGCCACCGACCATCGGGCAAGCGGGCTGGTCGCATAATCCCGCGTCACCGGCTGGCCGTCGATCGCGCAGATCAGGTCGTCGGTGCGCCAGCCGGCGGCCTCGGCCGGGCTGCCGCGCATGACGTGCAGCACACGCAGGCGATCCGGCGCGACGCCGACGAGCAGGCCACTGGTCGAGCGCAGCGGGGTGGTCTGCGTGCCGTCACCCTTCAGCACCATGCGCCCGGCATAGGGATCGAGCAGCACGCGGTACCGCCCGAGAAAGCCCGAGCCGATGCGCCCGGCGACGCCGATCGACTGGCTGAAGCCGCCCGGCGGCTCGATCCGCACCTCCACATTCTGCGCGTCGAGCGTGCCCAGCGTCAGGTGCGGGACGATCGCCAGATCGTTGACGCTGGCGCCGCCCAGCCCGAAACCGATCGTGCTGGTGGCGGGCAGGCGATCGAGCCTGGCCGCGGTCCAGCCGGCGCGGGTGACGGTGACCGACGATCCGTCGCCGGTGTCGACGATGACCGGCGCCAGCCGGCCAGCACCCAGCCGGATCGCGCTTTCATACACGCGCCGCTGCGCCGAGATGGTGAGTGGGGCGACCGCGCCGGCGAAAGGCATTCGTCCGGAAGGGAGGAGGCGGAAGCGCTTGCCCGCATAATCGATGTCGAGCGCGTAAAGCGCGGTCAGGTCGCGCCCGACCAGCAGGTCGACGGGTTCGGCATCGCCCGTCGCGATAGCGGGCAGGTCCGCCACGGTGACGCCGCCGCCGGTGCGGGTCAGGCCGCCCAGTTCGACGCGACGCGTCGGCATCCAGCCGACCGCCACCGCGCCGCCGATCGCGGTCGCGCTGCCACCGCTGCGCAGGCGTTTCTGCACCACCGCCTTGGAGGTGCGCGCCAGCACGGTGAAGCTGACCCCGGTGTCGAGGATCGCCGACACCGGTCGCCCGTCCAGGGTCATTGTGAAGTGGATCTGGTTGCCCGGCGTCAGGGTGAAGGGCACCCAGCGATTTTCGGTGTCGTCCGCCAGCCGGCCCGTGCCGGGATCGCGCGTGGCCTCGGCCACGACGCTGGGCGGGGACGCCTGTTGCCCGGCATGGGTCGTCGCCACCACCAACGGGGCGATCAACAGGGGAGCCAGGACCAGCAGGCGGCGCATCGTGCCGCCGGCCCTAGAGCAAGCGCCGGCGACGCGCCAGTGGCGCCGCCGTGCCCTTTAGAGACACGCCTCTAGGAACGCCTGGTCGAAGCCGAACTGCTTGGCCTTGTCGAGCGTATAGGGGCGCAGGCCCATGGAGCGATATTCGCCGATGATCTTTCCTTCGGCCGACTCGTCCAGATATTCGAACTTGAACAGCTCCTGCGTGACGATCACCGGGCCTTCCATGCCGATCACCTCGGTGATGTTGGTGACGCGGCGGCTGCCGTCGCGAAGGCGCTTCACCTGGATGATGAGGTCGACCGAATCGGCGATCTGGCGGCTGATCGCCTCCTTGGGCACCTTGATGTCGGACATCATCACCATGTTCTCCATACGCGCCAGCGCCTCGCGCGGGGAGTTGGAGTGGAGCGTGCACATCGACCCGTCGTGACCGGTGTTCATCGCGGCGAGCATGTCGAAACATTCCGCGCCGCGAATTTCGCCCAGGATGATGCGGTCGGGACGCATGCGCAGCGCGTTCTTGACGAGGTCGCGGATCGAGATTTCGCCCTGACCTTCAAGGTTTGCGGGGCGGGTTTCGAGCGGCAGCCAATGCGGCTGTTGCAGGCGAAGCTCGGCCGCGTCCTCGATGGTCAGCACGCGCTCGCCCGGGTCGATCATCTTGGACAGGGCGTTGAGCATCGTCGTCTTGCCCGAGCCGGTGCCGCCCGAGATGACGACGTTGAACCGGCTGGCGCCCGCGATCTTCAGCGCGGTCGCCATCTTCGGCGACATGCTGCCGAAGCCCGCCATCATGTCGAGCGTGATCGGCTTGGCGGAGAATTTGCGGATCGAGATCGCGGTGCCGCGCAGGCTGAGCGGCGGCACGATGACGTTGACGCGGCTGCCGTCCTTCAGGCGGGCGTCGGCAAGCGGCGTGGTCTGGTCGACGCGGCGGCCGACCGAGTTGCAGATGCGCTGCGCGATCTGGAACAGATGTTCCTCGTCGCGGAACTGGATGTTGGCAATCTCCAGCTTGCCCTTCCGCTCGACATAGGTCTGCTCGGGTCCGTTGACCATGATGTCGGACACGTTGGGATCGGCGAGCAGTTCCTCGAGCGGGCCGAGGCCGAGCAGCTCGTCGACCAGCACCTTTTCCAGCGCGAACTGCTCGCGCCGGTTGAGCGTCAGCTTCAGCTCGGCAAGCACCTCGCCGATGATCGGGCGGAATTCCTCGGCCAGCTCGTCCTTGCCGAGCGTCGCCGCGGCCTCCGGATCGACGCGTTCCAGCAGGCGCGGCAGCACCTGTTCCTTGATCTTGTGGACCGACGCCTCGAACCCCTCGGCCCGGCTGCTGCCGGCGTCGCCGCTGGAGGCCTGGCGATCGGCCAGGCGCTGCATCGCGTCCATCTGCATCCCGGGCATGGTGCCGGGGCCGATGGCGTCGAGGTCGCCGCCGGGCAGCGGGGCGGGTTCGGGGGCGGCAAAGGCGGAAGGGGGCAGATCCTGTTCGGCGGCCGGCACCACGCGCGCCCCTGCCTGCCCGGTGTGCATCGGCCGTGCGACGCCAAAGGCCGGCCGTGCGGGCTGACCCGATCCCATTCCACTGCGACGCCCGAACGCGCTCATCCGACCCGAATCCCTTGCAAGTGGTATCGGTGCCTAAACGGCAAGCTTTACCATATACCTAACCAACGATCCCGCGCACCGATCCCGCATGCCCGCGCAGAAGCGGTTGCCGCGCGGCGCGTCCGGGCGATAGGAGGGCGCGATGATCGTCCGGCTGGCCCTCGCATTCGTTTTCCTTGTCGGCCTGGCCGTACCCGCGCGGGCCGACGACATCGCGGCGGCGGCCCGCGGGGTGGTGCGGGTGGTGACCATCGCGGTGGTCGACGACCAGGTCGCGGGCTTCGGCCATGGATCGGGCTTCGCGGTCGCGCCGAACCGCATCGTCACCAACGCGCATGTCGTGGAGCTGGCCGAGCGGTACCCGGACAATGTCGTGGTCGGCATCGTGCCGTCGGAGGGCAGCAAATCCTACCAGGGCCGGGTCGTCGCCTATGACGCGCGGCGCGACCTGGCGCTGATCGAGATCACCGAGGCGCGGCTGCCGCCGGTTGCGCTCTATACGGGGCCGGTGGCGGAGGGGAATGCGGTGATCGCGCTGGGCTATCCCGGCAATGTCGATCTGGCGACCGCGCAGTCGGCGGCGGATTATATCCGGCCGCTGTCGCCGGTCCGCTCGCAGGGCGTGGCGTCCGGGCGGCGCAGCCTGACGGGGATCGAGGTGCTGCTCCACACCGCCAGCATCGCGCGCGGCAATTCCGGCGGACCGCTGCTCGATCCGTGCGGGCGGGTGATCGGCGTCAACTCCGCGCTGACCCGCGCCGACGAGGGTGATTCGACCTTTGGCTTCGCGATCGCGGATACCGAGTTGATGGGGTTCCTGCGCGACGCGCAGCAGCCTTATGTCTCGGCCGGCGGACCCTGCACCTCGATCGAGGAACGGCTGCGCGAGGACAGCGCCGCCGATGCCCGCGCCACCGAGGATGCCGCCGCCGCCCGCCGCGAGGCGGCAGGGGCCGCCGCGCTGAAGCGGCAGGCGGCGCTTGACCACGCCCGTGACGAGGCGGAGCGGACGCGCGAGAATGTGATGGCGCTGGCCGGGCTGCTGCTGGTCGCAGGGGCGCTCGGCATCGGCGCGGCGGGGCTGTTCGAATCGCGCGGGCAGCGGCGCGCGGCGATCTGGGCGGTGTCCGGTGGCGGGCTGGGCGTGCTGGCGGCGGTGGTGGTGTTCGTCGCGCGGCCATCGGGGGAGCCCGAACTGCCCGCCGACACGGTCGCGCCGACGACCATGCCGATCCGCGACGCGGCGATCGGCCGGCTGGTCTGCACGCTGCAGCCCGAACGCAGCCGGGTGACGATGTCGTCCACGGCGGAGGTGACGCTGGAATGGGGCCGGGCGGGGTGCATGAACGGCACGCAGCAATTTGCCGAGGGCGATGCGCGTTGGGAACGGATCGCGGTGCCCGACGAGGAGCAGACGGTGTCCGTGCAGCGCTTCGACCCGCTGACCCGCACCTATGCCGATACACGCTATTTCCTGTCGGCAGCCGGCATGGCGGCGGCGCGCGCGGCGCGGGGCGACAAGCCGGTCAGTGGCTGTTCGGCGGCGGACGCGGTGCAGGACGCGCTGGCCCGCCAGCAGGCGGCAATCCGGGCGACGCTGCCGCCGCTACCCAACGAAAAGCTGGTCTATTCCTGTCGCAAGGCGGGGTGATCTTCCCCTCGCACATCGCCTTTGTTTCGCTATAGGGCGAAATACGGGCTTGGGAGGGCCGAGGGGATGATGCGTTTCGGGGGATGGGTCGCCGGTGTCGCGCTGGCGCTGGGCATGGCCACGCCGGCGGCGGCGGAATGGCGCGAGGCACGTGCGAAGCACTTCGTGATCTACGCCAATACCGGCGAGGATGATATCCGCCGCATGGCGACGCGGCTGGAACAGCTGGACGGGGCGATGCGGCGCATGCACGCGGTGGCGGAGCAGCCGGGCCAGACCAGCAACCCGATCACCGTCTATACGGTGGCCAGCGCCAACGAGGTGCAGTCGTTGTGCGGCAAATGCCCCAACATCGCCGGCTTCTACCAGCCGCGGGCCAGCGGGTCGATCGCGTTCACGCCGCGCCGCGGCAGCAGTGAGGGCAGCATCGATCCACAGATCGTGCTGTTTCACGAATATGCCCATCACTTCCTGCTGGGCAACGCATCCACCGCCTATCCGGCCTGGTATTCGGAAGGCTATGCCGAGTTCGTCAGCACCGCCACCTTCGACAAGGAGGCGCTGCGCGTCGGCGTGGCGGCGATGCACCGCGCCTACAGCTTGCTGCGTACCGACATGAACATCGAGACGCTGTTCGATTCCGCGCGTCGCAAGCTCAGTGTCGAACAACGGGCGGCGGTCTATGCGCGCGGCTGGCTGCTGACCCATTACCTGATGTTCAGCAAAGAGCGCGAGAACCAGTTGGGGACCTATCTGCGCCAGTTGAACGAAGGCGTGCCCAGCCTGAAGGCAGGGGAAGCGGCGTTCGGTGGTTTGAAGGCGCTGGACAAGGATCTCGATCGCTATCTCAACTCGTCGCGCATCACCAACGTGATCCTGCCGTACACGATGCTGCCCGTACCGCCCATCGCGGTCCGCACGCTGAGCGAGGGCGAGCAGGCGATGATCGGTTTGCGCATGCGATCCGAACGCGGCGTCAATCGCGAAACGGGCCGCGACGTCTATGACCGCGCATTGCGCACGGTGGGGCCTTATGGGGACGATCCGGTGGTGCAGGGCTGGCTGGCCGAGATGGCGTATGATGCGGGGGAGGACGCGGCGGCCGAGGCGGCGGCGGACCGGGCGCTGGCCAAGGATCCGAAGTCCGTGCAGGCGCTGACCTACAAGGCGATGGTGCTGATGCGTCGTGCGGGCAATTCCCGCGATGCGGCGCAGTGGGCGGAGGCGCGGCGCTGGATCGTGAAGGCGAACCGGCTGGACCCCGACGCCGCCGAGCCGCTGTCGCTTTATTATCGCAGCTATCGCATGGCCGGCGCGAAGCCGACCGATGCGGCCGTGCAGGGGCTGTACCGCGCGTTCGAGCTGGTGCCGCAGGATCAGGGGCTGCGCTTCATGGTGGCGGCACAGGCGATCGAGCTGGGCGACATCAAGGGTGCGCGCGCGACCCTGCGTCCATTGGCCTTCGATCCGCACGCGCCGGCGGACAATCCGGCGGCACAGTTGCTGGCGCTGCTGGACAGCGACAAGGTGCAGGAAGCGCTGGCCCGCATCCGCGGCAATGCCGAGCAGGCCGCGCCGGGGGGCGAGGCGCACTAGTCCGCGCCGCCGGCCGATGCCGCGCGTTCGGCGTGACGGCATGGTGTGCCCGGCGGGATCGTGCGCAGCGCCTGCCAGATCGCTTCCTGAAAGGCGGTGGCCCGTATGTCGGGCGGCAGGTCGCTGCGCGCCGGGCATTCGGCCAGGGTCACGACCCGCTCGGCCAGGTCATGCAGGACGGCGTCGCCCGGCCGGATCGTCGCCGCCGGGAAGCGGGCGGCGAGTGCGGCGCCATCCTCGCCCAGTGCAATCCGGCACGGCCCCCGGGCGGTGGTGGCAAAGAGCAGCGGCCCCATGCCGGTCGCGATCATCGTCCAGCGGATCGTCTCCCCCCTGCCGCCGTGCCGCCACGCGCTGGGCGACATGCCCAGCCGGGGCGCATCGGCGGCATAGAAGCGGCTGGGTGCGTCATGCCCGGCGGCGTAGATCGCCTCGGTCACGCTGTTTTCCGCAGCAAGCGCCGCGATCGCCCGGCCCGAGCGCAGCGCGCGGGCATAGGCGGCGGGCGTCACCCCGGTGGCGCGTTTGAACAACCGGTGGAAATGATGCGGGGCATAGCCGACCGCCTGTGCCAGCCGGTCGAGCGGCACCGCACCGTCCCGCGCCAGCATGGCTGCGGCCCGTGCGACCGCCGTCGCATCGCGCGCCACCGCGTCCGGATGGCAGCGGCGGCAGGACCGGTAGCCTGCCGCTTTTGCATCCGCGGCATCCTTGTAGAAGGCGACCTTGTCGCGTGCGGGGCGGCGCGCGGGGCAGCTCGGCCGGCAATAGATGCCGGTGGAGCGCACCGCGACGACGAAGCGGCCGTCGGCGTCGCGGTCGCGGCTTGCAAAGGCGATCCAGGCCCGGTCCTCGTCCATGTGCATGATCTAGGGTGATCGCGGCAAAACCGCATCCCGCGGATTGCGCTCAAAACGACATGGCGCCGGTATGACGATCTTGTTACCATCCCGTCATGGGAAGGGGTGGCGCAGCTTGCATCGCCGGGTTCCCGATGCTACTCGCGCGCCAACCCATCCGAGGCGCGATTTCGCGCCCCGTTCCCCATGGGGGCAACCCGTTTGTAATTACGAGGAATTCGCGTCCGTGGAGATGTCCGGCGGAAATCTAGGTGGCACAGGCGGCATCCAGGCGAGCCTGGGCGGACGCTATGCGCTCGCCCTGTTCGAACTGGCCGAGCAGGGCCGCAGCATCGACACGGTCGAGGCAAGCCTGCTGGCCGTGCGCGACGCGCTGGCCCAGTCGGCCGAGTTTCGCGACCTGACGACCAGCCCGGTCGTGGCGCGCGGCGCGGCGGTCAAGGCGGTGCTCGCCGTCGCCGACCAGTTGGGCGTCGATGCCACCACCCGCAATTTCCTGGGCGTGCTGGCGGAAAACCGTCGCCTGGGCCAGTTGTCGCAGATCATCCGCGCCTTTCGCCAGCTTGCCAGCCGCCACCGCGGCGAGACGACGGCGGAAGTCACGAGCGCCCACCCGCTGACCGACGATCAGGTCGCCGCGCTGAAGCAGCAGTTGCGCCAGCGTGTCGGCCGCGACGTCTCGGTCGACCTGTCGGTCGATCCCGCGCTGCTCGGCGGGCTGGTCGTCCGCATCGGCTCCCAGATGATCGATTCCTCGATCCGCACCCGTTTGAATGCGCTCGCCAGCGCGATGAAAGGCTGACGTTCCATGGATATCCGCGCCGCAGAAATCTCCAAGGTCATCAAGGACCAGATCGCCAATTTCGGCGATCAGGCCCAGGTCTCCGAAACCGGTCAGGTGCTGTCCGTCGGTGACGGCATCGCGCGCATCTACGGCCTGGACAACGTCCAGGCGGGCGAGATGGTCGAGTTCGCCAATGGCGTGCAGGGCATGGCGCTGAACCTGGAAGCCGACAATGTCGGCGTCGTGATCTTCGGCTCGGACGCCGAAATCCGCGAGGGCGACACCGTCAAGCGCACCGGCACCATCGTGGACGTGCCGGTCGGCAAGGGGCTGCTCGGCCGCGTGGTCGACGGCCTTGGCAACCCGATCGACGGCAAGGGCCCGATCGTCGCCGAGAAGCGCAGCCGGGTCGAGGTGAAGGCGCCGGGCATCATCCCGCGCAAGTCGGTGCACGAGCCGGTGCAGACCGGTTTGAAGGCGATCGACGCGTTGGTGCCCGTCGGCCG
Source organism: Sphingomonas carotinifaciens (assembly GCF_009789535.1). Lineage (NCBI taxonomy): Bacteria > Pseudomonadati > Pseudomonadota > Alphaproteobacteria > Sphingomonadales > Sphingomonadaceae > Sphingomonas > Sphingomonas carotinifaciens. Next base: position 1,296,782 of record NZ_WSUT01000005.1, read on the forward strand.
TGGCCAGCGCGAGCTGATCATCGGCGACCGTCAGACCGGCAAGTCGGCGATCGCGCTCGATACCTTCATCAACCAGAAGACGGCGAACGCCGGCACCGACGAGTCGAAGAAGCTGTACTGCGTCTATGTCGCGGTCGGCCAGAAGCGCTCCACGGTGGCGCAGCTCGTCCGCACCCTGGAAGAGAATGGCGCGATGGAATATTCCATCGTCGTCGCCGCCACCGCGTCCGACCCGGCGCCGCTGCAGTTCCTCGCGCCCTATACCGGCTGCGCAATGGGCGAGTATTTCCGCGACAACGGCATGCATGCCGTGATCGTGTATGACGACCTGTCCAAGCAGGCGGTCGCCTATCGTCAGATGTCGCTGCTGCTGCGCCGCCCGCCGGGCCGCGAAGCCTATCCGGGCGACGTGTTCTATCTCCACTCGCGCCTGCTGGAGCGCGCGGCGAAGATGAACGACGACAACGGAAACGGCTCGCTGACCGCGCTGCCGATCATCGAGACGCAGGCGGGCGACGTGTCGGCCTACATCCCGACCAACGTGATCTCGATCACCGATGGCCAGATCTTCCTTGAAACCGACCTGTTCTTCGCCGGCATCCGCCCGGCGATCAACGTCGGCCTGTCGGTCAGCCGCGTCGGCTCGGCCGCGCAGACCAAGGCGATGAAGAAGGTGTCGGGTTCGATCAAGCTGGAGCTGGCACAGTATCGCGAGATGGCGGCGTTCGCGCAGTTCGGCTCGGACCTCGACGCCTCGACGCAGAAGCTGCTCAACCGCGGCGCGCGCCTGACCGAGCTGCTGAAGCAGCCGCAGTTCAACCCGCTGCCCTTCGAGGAGCAGACGGCGTCGATCTTCGCGGGCACGCAAGGCTATCTGGACACCGTCCCCGTGGCGCAGGTGACGCGCTACGAGGCGGCGATGCTGGCCGACCTGCGCGCCAACCATGCCGGCGTGCTGGGCCTGATCCGCGACACCAAGGATCTGGGCGATGAGGCCAAGAGCAAGCTCAAGGCTGCGCTCGACCAGTTCGCGAAGACCTTCGCATAAGTGAACCATAGCCCTCTCCCCGCCGGGGAGGGGGTTGGGTGAGGGGCCGCCCCAAGCGCTTCCGTTGATGGCAACCTCCGCTCCCGGGGCGGAGGAGAAACAAGGACCAAGATGGCAAGCCTCAAGGCCCTCAAAGTTCGGATCAACTCGGTCAAGTCGACCCAGAAGATCACCAAGGCGATGAAGATGGTCGCCGCCGCCAAGCTGCGCCGTGCGCAGGAAGCGGCGCAGAACGGCCGTCCCTATGCCGAGCGGCTGGAGACGGTGATGGCCAGCCTGGCGAGCCGTGTCGGCGGCACCGGCGCGTCGCCGCTGCTGGCGGGCACCGGCAAGGACCAGGTGCAGCTTCTCGTCGTCGCGACCTCCGAGCGTGGTCTGGCCGGTGCGTTCAACACCAACATCGTGCGCGCCGCGCGTCGCAAGGCGGACGAGCTGATCGCGCAGGGCAAGACGGTGAAGTTCTACATCGCCGGCAAGAAGGGGCGCGTGCTGCGTCGCTTCTTCCCGAACGCGATCCTGGCCGATCACGAGATGGGCCAGATCAAGTCGGTCGCGTTCGACGATGCCCGCGCGATCGCCGACGACCTGATCGCGCGCTATGGCCGCGGCGAATTCGACGTGGCGCATCTGTTCTACGCCAAGTTCGTCTCGGCGCTGGTCCAGGAGCCGGTCGGCCAGCAACTGATCCCGGTGCCCGTACCGCCGCAGCCGGCCAAGTCGGCGGTGTCCGCCGAGGCCGTGGTCGAGTATGAGCCGAGCGAGGAGGCGATCCTGGACGACCTGCTGCCGCGCAACGTGGCGGTGCAGATCTTCCGCGCGCTGCTGGAAAACGCCGCGTCGGAACAGGGCAGCCGCATGAATGCGATGGACAATGCGACCCGCAACGCGGGCGACATGATCAACCGTCTGTCCATCCAGTATAACCGTACCCGCCAGGCCGCGATCACGACCGAACTGGTGGAAATCATCTCGGGCGCCGAAGCGCTCTAAGTTTCGAAGCAGGAAGAACCGCCATGGCAACCGCCGCTGACGATATCCGCCCGATCCAGTCGACGGGCCAGACGAACAATGTAGGACGCATCGCGCAGGTCATCGGCGCGGTCGTCGACGTGCACTTCCCCAACACCCTGCCGGCGATCCTGTCGGCGCTGGTGACCGAGAATAACGGCAACCGCCTGGTGCTCGAAGTTGCGCAGCATCTCGGCGAGAACACCGTCCGCACCATCGCGATGGATTCGACCGAGGGCCTGACCCGCGGCCAGACCGTGACCGATACCGGCGCGCAGATTTCGGTCCCCGTCGGTCCCGCCACGCTCGGCCGCATCATGAACGTCGTCGGTGAGCCGATCGACGAGCGTGGGCCGGTCGGCACCGACCTGCGCGCGCCGATTCATGCCAAGGCGCCGGAGTTCATCGACCAGTCGACCGAAAGCGCGATCCTGGTCACCGGCATCAAGGTCATCGACCTGCTGGCGCCCTACGCCAAGGGCGGCAAGATCGGCCTGTTCGGCGGCGCCGGCGTCGGCAAGACCGTGCTGATCCAGGAGCTGATCAACAACATCGCCAAGGGTCACGGCGGCACCTCGGTGTTCGCAGGCGTCGGCGAGCGGACGCGTGAAGGCAACGACCTGTATCACGAGTTCCTGGACGCGGGCGTCATCGCCAAGGACGCCGACGGCAATCCGATCTCGGAGGGCTCGAAGGTCGCACTGGTGTTCGGCCAGATGAACGAGCCGCCGGGCGCGCGTGCCCGCGTGGCCCTGTCGGGCCTGACCATCGCGGAATATTTCCGCGACCAGGAAGGCCAGGACGTGCTGTTCTTCGTCGACAACATCTTCCGCTTCACCCAGGCGGGTGCAGAGGTGTCGGCTCTGCTCGGCCGCATCCCCTCGGCGGTGGGGTATCAGCCGACGCTGTCGACCGACATGGGCGCGCTGCAGGAGCGCATCACCTCGACCAACAAGGGCTCGATCACGTCCGTTCAGGCCGTGTACGTTCCCGCGGACGACTTGACCGATCCGGCGCCGGCGACCTCGTTCGCGCACTTGGACGCGACCACCGTGCTGAACCGCGCGATCTCGGAGCTGGGCATCTACCCGGCGGTCGATCCGCTCGATTCGACCAGCCGCGTGCTGGAGCCGCGCACGGTGGGCCAGGAGCATTACGACACCGCGCGCGCGGTGCAGTCGCTGCTCCAGCGGTACAAGTCGCTGCAGGACATCATCGCGATCCTGGGCATGGACGAGCTGTCCGAAGAGGACAAGCTGACCGTGACCCGCGCGCGCAAGATCCAGCGCTTCCTCAGCCAGCCCTTCCACGTCGCCGAGGTCTTCACCGGTATCTCGGGCAAGTTCGTGCAGATCGAGGATACGATCCGCTCGTTCAAGGCGGTGGTCGACGGCGAGTATGACCATCTGCCCGAGGCAGCCTTCTACATGGTCGGCGGCATCGACGAGGTCGTCGCCAAGGCCGAGAAGATGGCCAAGGAAGCCTGACAGGCGCCTGTCCCCTCCTGCCGCGCGCGGGAGGGGCCTGGCATGGTCCTGCGCGACGCGGGGCCTGTGCCGAACTTTTCTCCCCCAGCCCCTCCCGCGAGCGGGAGGGGGGAGCTTACCAGAATGCTGCATTTCGAACTCGTCACCCCCGAAAAGCTCCTCCGCTCGGAGGAGGTGCACATGGTCGTCGTGCCCGGCACCGAGGGCGACTTCGGCGTGCTGGAGGGGCATGCGCCCTTCATGTCGACGATCCGCGACGGCGCGCTGCGTATCCATCGCACCGAAAAGGGCGAGCCCGAGACGCTGACCATCCGCGGCGGCTTTGCCGAGGTCACGCCCAAGGGCCTGACCATCCTGGCCGAGCACGCGGCCTGATCCGCGCCGCCCGGCGCGGCGGCTACAGGAAGCTATAGGGGTCGACGTCCACCGCGACCCTGACCTTGGGCGACCATTCCAGCGCGCCCAGCCATTCCCGGATCACCGCCTGCACGTCGAGCGCCCGGCGCGCATGGACCAGCAGGCGGTAGCGATGACGCCCGCGCAGCATGGCGAGCGGCGCCGGGGCGGGGCCATAGACGTGCATGCCCTCCACCTCCGGCGCGCGGCGCCCGATCAGGCTGGCGATCTCCTGCGCCGCGGCCTGCTCCTCCGACGACACCACGATCGCGGCATAACGGCCGAAGGGGGGTGCGCCGGCATCGCGCCGTGCCTCGGTTTCCGCGGCGTAGAAGGACTCGGCATCGCCGGTGACCAGCGCCTGCATGACGCCGGCCTTCGGGCTGTGCGTCTGGATGAACACCTGGCCCGGCTTCTCGCCGCGCCCGGCCCGACCCGAGACCTGACAGATCTGCTGAAAGGTCCGCTCCGCCGCGCGCAGGTCGCCGCCTTCCAGCCCCAGATCGGCATCGATCACGCCGACCAGCGTCAGGTTGGGGAAGTGGTAGCCCTTGGTGACGAGTTGCGTGCCGACCACGATGTCGATGTCGCCTGCCTCCATCCGGCCGACAAACTCGGCTGCCTTGGCCGGGGACCAGATGGTGTCGGAGGTGACGACGGCCGTTTTCGCCTCCGGAAACAGCGCGGCGACCTCGTCGGCGATGCGCTCGACGCCGGGACCGCAGGCGACGAGGGTGTCCTCGCCCTGGCATTCGGGACAGGCGCGCGGGGTGGGCATGACGTGGCCGCAGTGATGACAGGCGAGGCGGCGGACGAGGCGGTGTTCCACCATCCACGCGGTGCAGTTGGGGCACTGGAAGCGGTGGCCGCAAGTACGGCACAGCGTCAGCGGCGCATAGCCGCGGCGGTTCAGGAACAGCAGCGACTGTTCGCGCTTCTCCAGCGTCTCGGTCATCGCCTGGACGAGGCGGGGCGAAATCCAGCGGCCACGCTCTGGCGGCTCGTGGATCAGGTCGATCGCGGCAATGGCGGGCATCTCGGCGGCACCGAAGCGACCGGGCAGCTTCACCTCGGCATAGCGACCCTGTGCGACCTGCTGGCGGGTCTCGATCGCAGGGGTGGCGGAGGCGAGGATGACCGGGCACGGCTCGAACTTGCCCCGCATCACCGCCACGTCGCGGGCATGGTAATGCACGCCGTCTTCCTGCTTGAAGCTGGTTTCGTGCGCCTCGTCGACCACGATCAGCCCCAGGTTGCGATAGGGCAGGAACAGCGCGGAGCGGGCCCCCACCGTGACCAGGGCCTGACCGCTGGCGATCGCCCGCCACGCGCGTCGCCGCTGGGTCGAGCGCAGGCCCGAATGCCAGGCCACCGGCTCGCAGCCGAAACGGTCGTGAAAGCGCTTGAGGAAGGGTTCGGTGAGCGCGATCTCGGGCAGCAGGACCAGCACCTGCCGTCCCTCGCGCACCGCCTCGGCCACTGCCTCGAAATAGACTTCGGTCTTGCCCGATCCGGTGACGCCGTCGAGCAGCACCGGCGCGAAAGCCTGCGCGGCGACATCGGCGACGAGGCGGTCGGCGGCGGCGCGCTGGTCGCCCGACAATGCGGGAACGTGATGCAGCGGATCAGGCAGGGGAAAGGGGCTGTCGATATCGACCTCCACTCCCTCGATCGCACCGACCTTGACGAGTCCGCGGATCACCGCATCCGACACGTCGGCGATCGTCGCCAGTTCGCGGATCAGGCCCTGGCGGTCGCCGATCCGCTCCAGCGCCTGCGCCCGCTGCGGCGTCAGGCGATCGGGAACATGGCCGGTCGCGCGGTATTCAGTGGCGGTGCGCGCGCCCTCCAGCGCGGCGTTGGAGGACAGCGCCATGCGCACCACCGCGGCGGGCGGCGCCAGATAATAATCGGCGGTCCATTCGATCAGCCGGCGCAGCGCGTCGCCCAGCGGCGGCACGTCGGCGACCCCGAGCAATGGCCGCAGGCGGTTATCGCCCACCTCCGCATCCGATGGCATCCGCTCCGGCTCCCACACCACGCCGAGCAACTGGCGGGGACCCAGGGGTGCGACGACGATCGACCCCGGCTCGACCGTCATGCCATGCGGCACGCGGTAGTCGAGGGGACCGAGCGCGGAGTTCAGGACGAGGACGCGGGCACGCGGAGACATGGCCGCGCTATATGGGCACTGGATGACTCGTCGTGAACCCCGAAGCGTGACGGGTCAGGCGGCGCGTCGGCGATCACCCTTGCGACGCTCTCCGACGCGCGCACGCTTGGCGGCGTACAGGATCGCATCGGTGCGGTGGACGAAATAGCGCACCGTCTGCGTCTCGGGTGTCCACAGGCGCATGCCGACCGTGCCCGCGCACGTCATCGTCAGGCCCTCGGCGGTCACCGACACCGACAGCGTTTCCTCCAGTTGCTGGCGGAACTGGTCGATGCGGGCGAGCAGGCCCGCATCCTCGACGATGACCGCGAATTCGTCACCGCCCAGTCGCGCGACATAGCAGTTCTGCAGCCACGGCGCGCGCAGCCGCCGGCCGACTTCGCGCAGGATGTCGTCGCCGGCCATGTGGCCCAGCGTGTCGTTGATCAGCTTGAAGCCGTCCAGATCGATCAGCGCGAGCGCCATCAGCGCGCCCGATTGGCGCGCCCGGTCGATCGCCCCCTCCAGCGCACGGTCGAAGGCGGCACGGTTGCAGATGCCGGTCAACGCGTCGGTGCTGGCGGTGCGGCGCAGCGTCATTTCCAGCGCGTGGCGATCGGTGATGTCCTGGAACACGCCGACGATCGCGGTCACCTGCCCGTCGCTTTCCTCGCGCTCGCCCATCACCCGCACGCGCCGCAGGCGGCCGGTGGCGGTGGTGAAGTCAAGCTCCAGGTCGAACGGGATGCCGGTCTCGACGGCATGGGCCACGGCATCGTTCAACTGCTGGCGCTCGCTCGCCGGATAATAGTTCATCGCGGTATCGATATCGGGCTCCTCGCCCAGCGGCAGTTCGTGGATGCGGAACACGCCGTCGGACCAGGATGCGATCCGCTCGGGTATCGACAGGCGCCACGATCCGATCATCGAGATGCGCTCGGCCTGCTGGAAGGTGCGGTCCTTGGCGCGCAGGTCGCTGGCCTGGCGTTCGCTGAGTTCGGCGATGTCGGTCGCCCGCCGGGCAATGGCGCGCGCCGCGATCAGCGCCTCGGCCAGCGTCGTCAGATGGCGCAGCGTCCGCATGCCCGATTCGTTGAGCGAGCGGGGCGTGGCGTCCATCACGCACAGCGATCCGATCGGCTGGGCCACGCCCTGCCGGTCGGGCGCATGGATCGGCATGCCGGCATAGAAGCGCAGGCCGTTTTCAACGACCAGCGGATTGCCGGCGAAATCGGCATCCTTGCTCAGATCGTCGACGATGAACTGGTCGGGCTTGCGGATGGTATGGTTGCAGATGGCGACGCTGCGCGGCACCTCGACCGGCAGGTCGCCGATGCCCGCCTTCACCCACAGGCGGTCGCGGTCGATCAGGGTGAGCGCGGCCAGCGGGCAGTCCAGCATGTCCGCCGCCAGGCTGACCAGCGCGTCGAACTCCCGCTCCGGCTCGCTGTCGAGCAGCGCATGCGCCTGAAGGGCCGCCATGCGCCGCTCTTCATCGAACACAGGATCGAGGGACAGGGTTGAGGAGGCCATGGGACCGTCTAAGATCGCCAAGGTTAACAATTCTCGTCAGATACGACAGGTCGTTGGAATACATGGACAATATGGGGCGAGACGCGGTCCTGCCATTGGCATTCGCCGATCATCTGGCGAATGCGCGCCGCCGCTCGCCGCATACCGTGCGCGCCTATCAGGCGACGGCGGAGCGGTTGCTGGCGTTTCTGGGCGGCCATTGGGGTGGCCGGGTGGCACGGGGCGACCTGTCGCGGATCACGGCTGCGGACCTACGCGCGTTTCTGGCGCATCGGCGGGGCGAGGAGCTGTCGAACGCATCGGCCGCGCGCGAATTGTCGGCGGTGCGCGCCTTTCTGGATTGGGCGGGGGTCGAGCCGCCGCGCCTGCGCGGGCCGCGGGTAAAGGCCGGGGTGCCGCGTCCGGTGGCGCCTGCCGACGTGCTGGCGCTGGCGGAGGAGGTGTCGGAGGATGCGCGCGAACCGTGGATCGCGGCGCGCGACTGGGCGGTGCTGATGCTGCTGTACGGGGCGGGTCTGCGCATCGGCGAGGCGCTGGCCCTGCCGGCGGGCATATTGCCGCTGGGCGAGACGATCCGGGTGCTGGGCAAGCGCGGCAAGACGCGCATCGTGCCGCTGCTGCCGCAGGTCGCCCGCGCGGTCGAGGCTTATGCCGCCGAGCAGCCGTGGCGGCTGGAGCGCGAGGCGCCGCTGTTCCGCGGCGCGCGGGGCGGGGTGCTGTCGCCGGCGGTCGTGCGGCGCTCGGTTCGCGCGGCGCGGGCACGGCTCGACCTGGGCGACCGGGTGACGCCGCACGCGCTGCGCCACAGTTTCGCTACGCATCTGCTGGGGCGCGGCGCCGATCTGCGGCAGTTGCAGGAGCTGCTGGGTCATGCCAGCCTGAGTTCGACGCAGGTCTATACCGCGGTCGATGCCGCACACCTGCTGGATGTGTACCGCAACGCGCATCCGAGGGCCTAGAGCGGTTTCCGACCGATCTGCGTCATCGTGATTGCATCAGGAAGGCTGCTGGCTAGGAGCGGCGCGAAGCAGGGGCTGGTCTGCCCCTGCGAGCGTCGCGACGACGTCCGGCGGCCTTCCTGATACAACCCCTTCGGGGCGGGCCGATTTTGGCCCAGGGCCACGTCGCTCGTCGGTCACGATGCCCCGGCATCGCTCCGCTCCTCGCTTCTTGCCCTGAACCAAAATCAGCTCCGTCACGATGGCGCAGATTGGTCGGAAACCGCTCTAGCGCCCGGCGCGCGGCTTCCAGGTCACGACGCGCCAGACATAGCCGATGACGATCATCACGGTCAGCGCGACGGCGGCCGGGCCGACATACCGGTCCAGCACCTCGAAGCGCGATCCCAGCAACAGCCCGGCATAGGCGAGGATCGCGTTCCAGATCGTGCTGCCCGCAAAGGTCCACACCAGGAAGCGCCATAGCGGCATCCGCGTCATGCCCGCGGGCAGCGAGATGATCGTGCGAAAGGCGGGCATGAAGCGGAAGACGAACACCACCCACTGCCCATGCTTGACGAAGAAGCGGTGCAGCCGCTCGACATCTTCCCATTCCATCGTCAGCCAGCGGCCGTGCCGGTCGACAAAGGGGCGGAAGCGTTCATAGCCGATATGGCGGCCGATATAATACCAGAAGTAGTTGCCGACCGTGGTGCCCAGCGTTCCCCACAGGATCAGCGGGATCATCGTCATGTCCCCGCGCGCCACCGCCATGCCGCCCAGCCCCATGATGACCTCGGACGGCACCGGCGGCACGATATTTTCCAGCGCCATCAGCAGGAAGATGCCGAAATAGCCGCCCCAGGCGATCAGGTTCAGGATGAAATCGGTCATGTGCTGGTAGGATTACCCGTTGGGAGGGGCGGGGGTTCCCGTTGAAAGCGCTTCCTCTCCCCCTTGGGGAGAGGGAAGGGGCCCGCTGCCGTAAGGCAGTGGGAAGGGTGAGGGGATGCCAAGCAGCACAGCACTGTTGGTCTGCCCCTCACCCTCCCACCGCTTCGCGGCGGGCCCCTCCCTCTCCCCGTAGGGGAGAGGGGGTTCAGGCCAGCTTGCGCTCGATCGCGTCCCAGATCAGGCCCGCGACATCGGTGCCGTCGAACCGTTCGATCGCGACGATGCCGGTGGGGGAGGTGACGTTGATTTCGGTCAACCATTCGCCGCCGATCACGTCGATGCCGACGAACAACAGGCCGCGGGCGCGCAGTTCGGGGCCGAGCGCTTCGCAGATTTCGCGTTCGCGCGCCGTGAGTTCGGTCTTTTCCGCCGATCCGCCGACCGCCAGGTTGGAACGGATCTCGCCCTCGCCGGGCAGGCGGTTGATCGCACCCGCCACCTCGCCATCGACCAGCACGATGCGCTTGTCGCCCTTGGCGACGGCCGGCAGGAATGCCTGGATCATGTGCGGCTCGCGCCATGTCTGGTTGAACACTTCGATCAGCGCCGACAGGTTGGCGCCGTCGCTGCCGACCTTGAAGATCGCCTTGCCGCCATTGCCGTGCAGCGGCTTCACCACGATCTCGCCATGCTCGGCCAGGAAGGCGCGTGCTTCCTCCAGCGAGCGGGTGACCAGCGTCGGCGGCATGAAGCGCGCATAATCGAGCACGAAGACCTTTTCGGGTGCGTTGCGGACCTGGACGGGGTCGTTCACCACCAGCGTCTTGTGCACGATCCGCTCCAGCAGGTGCGTGGCGGTGATATAGCCGAGGTCGAAGGGCGGGTCCTGCCGCATCAGCACCACGTCCGCCTCGTCGCCGAGGTCGAGCCTGACCGGTGCGTCGAAGTGGAAATGGTCGCCGGCCACCCGCTGCACGGTGACCGGATGCGCCTTTGTCCACAGCCGGCCGTCGGACCAGTTCAGGTCCCCGGCGGCGTAATGGAACAGCCGGTGGCCGCGCGCCTGCGCCGACAGCATCAGCGCGAAGGTGGAATCGCCCTCGATGTTGATCTGGTCGAGCGGGTCCATCTGGACGGCGACGTTGAGCGGCATGGTGATCCTTTCGGAAAGATGGTCGTCGCGGCATGTAGGGGGCGGCATCGGCCCTGTCATCCGGAGGGGCTCAGGGTTGCCAGGCATTCTCGATATGCTGCGGCCGGGTGCCGGGGGCGAGCAGGATGACGTCGATGCGGATATCGTCACCCGGCCCGGCATAGGTCGGTGCCAGCATTTCGGCCGCCGCGGCGACGCGGGACAGGCGGCGCTCGTCGATCGCAAAAGCGAGATCGTTGGCGGATTTGCGGGTCTTCACCTCGACGAATGCGACGACGGCCGCTTTTCGGGCGACGATGTCCACTTCCCCGGCCGGCGTGCGCACGCGGCGGGCGAGGATGCGCCAGCCCTTCAGCCGCAGCCACCAGCCGGCCAGACGTTCGCCGCGACGCCCGGCAGACTCGGCCGCGCGGCGGGCGGGAGAGGGCGTTCGCATCGGTTCAGCGGCGGCGCAGGAAGCTGATCGTGCCGCCGGCCACCAGCAGGGCCGCACCTGCCCCGGCCCGTCCGCGACGGCGCAGCAGCGCCAGGCCGCCAGTGACGAGCAGGGTCGGCACCAGCCCGCTTCTGGCGGGAACGACGCGGGTCAGCGCATAGCCCCGTGCCGCCTCGCGCATCGGCCCGGCGGGCTCGGCCTGTTTCGGGCCGGGATGCACCGCGGCGCTGCCGCTCGCCACCGTGTCGGCGGCATAGGCGTTGCGGTCGCCCATCGGGCGGGCTGCGCCGGTGGTGGTGTCCTCCGCCGTCTGCCGTTCCAGCTCGCAGTTCAGCTCGGCACCGAGCAGCAGGATATAGGCCGACAGATACAGCCAGGTGAGCAACACCACCGCCGCGCCCAGCGACCCGTAGGTCGCGTTGTAGCTCCCGAAATTGGCGACGTAGAAGCCGAAGCCGAGCGTCACCAGCAGCCAGATGAGCGCGGCGAGCAGCGATCCGGGCGTCAACCAGATCCAGCGCGCATGATCGCGGTCGGGCCCGAAGCGATACAGCGTCGCCGCCGCCGCGGCCGCGACGCCGGTCATGATCGCGTAGGACAGGATCTTGCCCAGAACCACCAGCACGGTCGGCAGATCGGGAAACAGGCTCTGCAACGCGCCCAGCGCGGTGATCGAGACGATGGCGAGCACCGCCAGCACCACGGCCCCGGCGGTGATCCCCAGCGCCAGCAGGTTGAGCGCGACGAAGCCGCGGCTTTCCTCCTCGTCATAGGCGATGTTGAGCGCGGTGATGACCGCGGTCGCGCCCTTCATCGCGCCGTATAGCGCGATGGCGAGCGCGATAAGGAGGCCGAACCCCTTCTTGCCGTCCGAACTGGTGACCAGATTGGCCAGTTGTTCGCCGATCAGCTGCGCGGCATCGGTCGGCATCACCTCCATCAGCGTGCGGACATTGTCGACCACCGTCTGCGGCGTCGCGAACAGGCCGTAGCTCAGCACCACCGCACCCAGCATCGGCACCAGGGCGAGGATCGCGCAAAAGGCGACGCCGGAGGCGATCAGGCTGATATTGTCGGTGCCCGCCTCGCGCCAGCTCCGCAGCAGCACGTCCTTCCACCCGCGCGGCGGCACCGCCCATGGGCTGGTCGCCCCGCGCCCGCGCGCATTCCGATCCGCTGTCGATCCTGGCATCGTCGTCCCCTTTGTCGGACATGCGAACCGGCGAGGGGGGCGGGTGTTCCTTATTCGGGCGCCTTCATCGCCATCGCGCGGGCATACAGGGCCTTGCGGTCCAGCCCAAAGCGCTTGGCCACCTCGCCCGCGGCCTTGGAGGCGGGCAGGCGGGTCAACGCCTCGGCCAGTGCGGTATCGGCATCCTCTGCGCTGGGCGGCGGCGCCTCGCCGGGGGGGGCGACAACGACGACGATCTCGCCCTTTGGACCGCCCTCCGCATAGCGCGCTGCCAGGGTGGACAGCGTGCCCGTCACCGCTTCCTCGAACCGCTTGGTGATCTCGCGCGTCACCGCCGCCTCGCGGTCCCCCAGCCCCACCGCGAGCGCCGCCAACGTCGCTGCCAGCCGCGGCCCGGACTCGTAAAATACCAGCGTCGCCCGGATGCCCGCGATTTCGGCGATGGCGTCGGCGCGCGCCTTTTCCTTGGGGGGCAGGAAGCCGCAGAACAGGAAGCGGTCGGTGGGCAGGCCCGCCAGGGTCAGCGCGGCGATGGCGGCGCAGGGGCCGGGGATCGTCACCACCGCATGGCCGGCGGCACGGGCATCGCGGACCAGCTTGTAGCCGGGGTCCGAGATCAGCGGCGTGCCCGCGTCCGACACCAGCGCCACCGCCTCCACGCCCATGCGCGCCACCAGTGCGGGGCGGACATGCTCGGCATTGTGATCGTGATAGGGCTGCATCGGCCGCTTCACGCCGATATGGCGGAGCAGGCCGGCGGTGACCCGGCTGTCCTCCACCGCGATGACGTCGGCGGCGGCCAGAATATTGGCGGCGCGCGGAGAAAGGTCACCGAGATTGCCGATCGGGGTGGCCACGATATACAGGCCGGGATCGAGTTTGGTCGTAGTGTTGGTCACAGGGGACGTCATGGCAGAGGCAGCAGCGCCAATACAACCGAAGCTTGCCATGAGGGCCGGGGGGGCGAAGCGGTGGATCGCGCTGGCGGCGGCCTGCCTGCTGGGGGCGTGTCAGACGCTGGTGCCGCGGGGGCCGGTGGAAGCGCCGCCACCGCGCGAGGCGACCCGGCCGGTCCAGGAAGCGCCGACGGTGGAGGCGGGCATCCCGCGCGACGTGGCACGCAACCGCGTCGCCCTGCTCGTGCCGCTGTCGGGCAGCAATGCCGGTGTCGGCCGTTCAATCGCGAACGCGACGATGCTGGCGCTGCTCGACACGCAGAACGACAAGGTGCGGATCACCAACTACGACACCGCCACCGGCGCCGCGGCGGCGGCACAGCGCGCGATCGCGGAGGGCGCGCAACTGATCCTGGGGCCGCTCCTGTCCGAAGACGTACGCGCGGTGGCGCCGATCGCACGCGCCGCGCGCGTGCCGGTGGTCAGCTTCTCGAACGACGCCGGTGTCGGAGGTAACGGCACCTATCTGATGGGCTATGCCCCCGGCCAGTCGATCGAACGCGTCGTCGCCTTTGCCCGGGAGCGCGGCGTGACCAGCTTTGCCGGGCTGGTGCCCAACGGCCTGTACGGGGAACGCGCATCGACCGCCTTCCTGCGCGCGGTCGAGGGTGCCGGCGGGCAGGTGGTGTCGTTGCAGCCCTATGGTCGCGTGGCCGGTGGCATTGCCGGTGCGGCGCAGCGGCTGACCGCCAAGGCGCCCTATGACGCGGTGCTGATCGCCGATGGCGGTGCCGCGGCGGCGGCGGCGGCGCCGGTCGTGAAGCGCGGGCCGGGGGCGAACACCCGCCTGCTCGGCACCGAATTGTGGAATTCGGAAAGCACGATCGCATCGCGCGCCCCGCTGAACGGTGCGTGGTTCGCCAGCGTGTCGAACAATCTGTACCGCCAATATGCCACCAAATACCGCGCCCGCTTCGGCGCGGCGCCGTACCGACTGTCCAGCCTCGGCTACGACTCGGTGCTGCTGACGGTGCGGATCGCGCGTGACTGGAAGGTCGGATCGCCCTTCCCGGAGGCGCGGCTGCGCGACCAGGACGGCTTTTCCGGCATCGACGGGGCATTCCGCTTCGGCCGCGACGGCGTGGCCGAACGCGCGCTGGAGGTGCAGGAGATTCGCGGCGGCACCACGGTAACGGTCTCGCCCGCGCCGACCGGCTTCGGGCGGTAGGTCAGGCCAGCACGACGTCTCGCAGGATCGCGTCGAGCAGCAGCGCGCCGGCCTCCGTCACGATCAGGCGGGGGCCGTCCCGGACGATCAGGCCGTGGGCGGACAGGCGGCGGACGGCGGCATCGTCGATCATCGCTGAGCCTTCCGCCAGCGCCTCGACGCGGGCAAGGTCGACGCCTTCGCGCAGGCGCAGGCCCATCACCAGCGCCTCGGTCGCGCGGGTGACGGGGGCGAGGTGATCCTCCACCTCGATGCCATGGCCGTTGCGATCGACCGCGGACAGCCAGTTCTCCGGCTTGCGACGGCGGCTGGTCGCATGGCCCGTGCGCCGTCCATGCGCGCCGGGGCCGATGCCGGCATAGTCGCCGTAGCGCCAGTAAGTGAGGTTGTGGCGGCTCTCCGCGCCGATGCGGGCGTGGTTGGACGTTTCATAGGCGGGGAGGCCGGCAGCGGCGGTCAGAGCGCGTGTCGCCTCGAACAGGTCGGCGGCGGCGTCGCCGTCGGGAATGGTGAGGCGGCCGGCGGCGGCCTCCGTGGCGAAGCGGGTGCCGGGTTCGATGGTGAGCTGGTAGAGGGACAGGTGTTCGGTCCCGAACGACAGCGCGCGGGCCAGCTCGGCCTGCCACGCGGCCAGCGATTGATCCGGGCGGGCATAAATCAGGTCGAAGCTGACGCGCGGGAAGGTCGCCTGTGCGGTGGCGAGCGCGCGCAACCCTTCATCCACGCCGTGCGCCCGGTCGAGGAAGCGCAGCGCCGCATCGTCAAGGGCCTGCAACCCCAGCGACACGCGGTTGACCCCGGCGGCGGCCAGATCGGCAAAGCGCGCCGCCTCGACCGAGGAAGGGTTCGCCTCCAGCGTGATCTCGATGTCCGGCGCAAAGCCCCAGGCGCGCTCGGCGGCGTCCAGGATCGCCGCGACGGTGGCCGGCGGCATCAGCGAGGGGGTGCCGCCGCCGAAGAAGATCGAACCCAGCCGCCGGCCCGGCAACGCCGCCACCTCATGCGCGAGATCGGCGAGCAGCGCATCCCGCCAGCGCGCCTGATCCACCGCTTCGCGGACATGGCTGTTGAAGTCGCAATAGGGACATTTGGAGACGCAGAAGGGCCAATGGACGTAAAGCGCGAGATCGGGGGACGTTGCGGCAGGCATGATGCGCGCCGATATGGCCGTGATGATCCCGTTACGCCACCCGCTGATCGCCGCCTTGTTGATGCTCGCGTCTTGCGCGCAAGGACCCGAACGCGTGGTCGAGCCGCGTCCCTCCACCGCGCCGGTCGCGCGTGGCGAGGGGCTGTTGCGGCGGGCGATGCTGGACGGGCAGAATGCAGCGCGCGGCGCGCTCGGCATCGCGCCGCTGGCATGGAGCGACACGCTGGCGAGAAGCGCGCGCGCCTATGCCGACGAGATGGCGCGCACCGGCCGCTTCCGCCATGCCGACCAGCCGCAGGGGCCGGGCCGCGAAGGCGAGAATCTGTGGACGGGGACGCGGGGCGCCTATGCCTATGACGAGATGGTCGGGCACTGGGTCGCCGAGAAGCGCGACTTCGTGAACGGCGTCACGCCCGATTCCAGCCGCACCGGGCGCTGGGAGGATGTCGGCCATTATGCGCAGATCGTTTGGCGGAACAGTCGGGAAGTCGGCTGTGCGATGGCGAGCAACGCGAAAGATGATTTTCTGGTGTGCCGGTATTCGCCCAGTGGCAATGTGGTGGGCGAGCGGGCGTATTGAGGCGTCCTCCCTCTCCCCGTGGGGGAGAGGGTCGGGGTGAGGGGGTGCCAGCAGTGCTTACGCCTCCCCTCAAAACATGATCAGAACACCGCCTTCACCAACTGGCGGAAGGCGTCGCCGCGGTGGCTGATCCCGCTTTTCGTGTCCGAATCCATTTCGGCAAAGGTCGTGTCATAGCCGTTGGGCCGGAACATCGGGTCATAGCCATGGCCCTGGGTGCCGCGTGGCGGCCACACCAGCGTGCCATCGACCCGCCCCTCGAACCATTCGACGTGCCCGTCCGGCCAGGCCAGCGCCAGCGCGCAGACGAAATGCGCGTCGCGCGGGGCATCCGGGGTTTCGCCCAGCCGATCCTCGACAAGCCGCATCGCCATGTCGAAATCCTTTTGCGGGCCACCCCAGCGCGCCGAAAAGATGCCGGGATCGCCGCCCAGCGCCTCGACGCACAGGCCGCTGTCGTCGGCCAGCGCGGGCAGGCCGGACAGGTCCGCCGCGGCCAGCGCCTTCAGCTCGGCATTGGCGACAAAGGTCGTGCCCGTCTCTTCCGGCTCCGGCAGGTCGAGATCGCCCGCCGAGACCGGCTCGACGCCGTAGGGCGCCAGCAGTTCGCGGATCTCGACGATCTTGCCCTTGTTATGGCTGGCGATCACCAGCTTGCCGGGGCCGAGCTTGCGGATCGCCTGCGGTTCGCGGCCCTCGCCGCTCATGCCGCAACCGCCTTTGCCTGTGCCGCGAAGATCTCGTTGCAGCCCATGCGCGCGAGGCGGAGCAGGCGGAGCAGCGCTTCCTCGTCATAGGTGGCATGTTCGGCGGTCGCCTGCACCTCGGCGATGTGGCCGTTCTCCAGCAGCACGAAATTGGCGTCCGCGTCGGCGGCCGAATCCTCGACATAGTCGAGGTCGAGGACGGGCGTGCCCTGATGGATGCCGCATGACACCGCGGCCACCTTCTGCCGGATCGGGTCGCTGGTCAGCTTGCCGTCGCGCAGCAGGGTGTCGACCGCCATGCGCAGTGCGATCCACGCGCCCGAGATGGAGGCGGTGCGCGTACCGCCGTCCGCCTGGATCACGTCGCAGTCGAGCACGATCTGCCGCTCGCCCAGCGCCTTCAGGTCGACCACCGAGCGGAGCGAACGGCCGATCAGCCGCTGGATCTCCTGCGTGCGGCCCGACTGCTTGCCCTTGGCCGCCTCTCGGCTGCCGCGGGTGTGGGTGGCGCGCGGCAGCATGCCATATTCGGCGGTCACCCAGCCTTCGCCCTTGCCGCGCAGGAAGGGGGGCACCCGCTCCTCGATCGAGGCGGTGACGAGCACCCTGGTGTCGCCGAACCCGATCAGCACCGACCCCTCGGCATGGCGGGTGAAACGGGGCTCGACGGTGATGGGACGCATCTGGTCTGGCGTGCGGCCGGAGGGGCGCATGGACGTTCCTTCATTCTGGATGTTTGTTGCCCGGTTAGCCTTCCGTTCGGGGGTGCGCCAGCCTAGATCACATCCATGGCCACCCCGCCGATCATCGAACTGAGTGCGCGCGCCCGCGACATCTTTCGCGTGGTGGTCGACAGCTATCTGGAAAGCGGCGTGCCGGTGGGGTCGAAGACGATCGCCCGGTCGGGGATCAACCTGTCGCCGGCCTCCATCCGCGGCGTGATGCAGGAACTGGAGGAGGTGGGGCTGCTCGCCGCGCCGCACACCTCCGCCGGGCGGATGCCGACCGAACAGGGCCTGCGCCTGTTCGTCGACGGCATGATGCACGTCCATGAACCGAGCGCGGAGGAACGCGCCGCGATCGAGGCGCGGGCGGGCACGCACGGGCCGGTCGAGGAAGCGCTGGCGGCGACCACCGCGATTCTGTCCGGCCTGTCGGCGTGTGCGGGTCTGGTGATGGTGCCCAAGCGCGAGGTGAAACTGCGCTCGATCGGGTTCGTGCCCCTGTCGCCGGTACAGGCGCTGGCGGTGCTGGTCAGCGAGGACGGATCGGTCGAGAACCGCGTGCTGCAGGTGCCCGGCGGCATGACCTCGTCTGCGCTGGTGGAGGCGGGCAATTTCATGACCGCGACGCTGGGCGGACTGACGCTGGCGGAGGCACAGGGGCGGCTGGAGCGCGAGCTGAAGGGCACACGCGCGGCGCTGGACGGTGCGGCGCGCGAACTGGTCGAACGCGGTCTTGCCGTGTGGAGCGAGGATGGCGAGCGGCGGCCGGTGCTGATCGTGCGCGGGCAGGGGCGGCTGATCGATGCCGCCGCCGCCGCCGATCTGGAACGGGTGCGCGATCTGCTCGACGATCTGGAGGGCAAGCAGGAAATCGCCAGCCTGCTCGATTCGGCGCGGGCGGGCGATTCGACCCGGATCTTCATCGGTGCGGAGAACAAGCTGTTCGCGCTGTCCGGCTCCTCGGTGATCGCGCGACCCTTTCGCGGGCTGGACGGGCAGGTGGTCGGCGTGGTGGGGGTGATCGGCCCCACGCGGTTGAACTATGCCCGCGTCGTGCCCATGGTGGATTTCACCGCGGCGACGCTTGCCCGACTGATGGGCTGACCCCGACTTGTGCGTACAGGGAATATGATGAACGAGAACGAGACCAAGCAGCCGGAAACGCAGGATCTGCGCGAGGAAACGGCCGAGGCCGCGCCCGAAGTGGCGGAGCATGACGCGCTGGGAAGCTTGCGCGAGCAACTGGCCGAGGCGCAGCAGCAGACGCTCTATGCCCGCGCCGAGGTGCAGAATATCCGCCGTCGCGCCGAAAAGGACGTGTCGGACGCACGCGCCTATGCATCCACCAATTTCGCGCGCGATATCCTGTCGGTGGCGGACAATCTGGGCCGCGCGCTGCAGGCGATCCCCGCCGACCTGCGCGAGGATGACAAGATGAAGGGCCTTGTCGCGGGGCTGGAGGCGACGGGCCGCGAGCTGGACAGCGTGCTGGGCCGCCACGGCATCACCAAGATCGCCGCGATGGGCGAGACGCTGGACCCCAACCGCCACCAGGCGATGCTGGAAATGCCCTCGGACGCGGCGCCCGGCACGATCGTGCAGGAAATGCAGTCGGGCTATATGATCAAGGATCGCCTGCTCCGCCCGGCACTGGTCGCGGTCGCCAAGAAGCCGGACTGATCGATCCATCGCTGCGCCCTCTCCCTCGGCGGGGGAGAGGGTTGGCAAGGGCGATCCTTGCGCTACACCCCTGCCCATGAACGACAATCTTTGCGCCGACCGGCCGACCTTCGTTACCCATCTCGAATGCTCGATGACCGGCGAGCGCTACGAGGCGGACCGGCTTCATGGCCTGTCGCAGGCGGGGCGCCCGCTGCTCGTCCGCTATGACCTGGATGCGGTGAAGGCGGCGCTGGCGAAGGACGCGCTGGCTGCTCGCGAAACCGATCTGTGGCGCTGGCGCGAACTGCTGCCTGTCCGTCGTACCGAAAACATCGTCAGCCTGGGCGAGATCGAGACGCCGCTGATCCCGGTGCCCCGTTCGGGTGGCGCCAACGTGCTGGTCAAGGACGAGGGGCGCCTGCCCACCGGCAGCTTCAAGGCGCGCGGCCTCGTCATGGCGGTGGCGATGGCCAAGGAACTGGGCGTCACCCGCATCGCCATGCCGACCAACGGCAATGCCGGCGCGGCGCTTGCCGCCTATGCCAGCCGCTGCGGGATCGAGACCATCGTCTTCTGCCCCGAAGACACGCCGGAAGTGAACGTGCGGGAAATCGCGGTGCAGGGTGCGCGCGTCTGGCGGGTGAACGGCCTGATCGACGATTGCGGCGCGATCGTGGGGAAGGGCGCGGCGGAGGGGCGGTGGTTCGACCTGTCGACGCTGAAGGAGCCGTACCGGATCGAGGGCAAGAAGACGATGGGGCTGGAACTGGCCGCGCAGGGCGGCTGGCGGCTGCCCGATGCGATCTTCTACCCCACCGGCGGCGGCACCGGCCTGATCGGCATGTGGAAGGCGTTCGACGAGCTGGAAAAGCTCGGCTGGATCGGACCGGAGCGGCCGCGCATGTACGCGGTGCAGGCATCGGGCTGCGCGCCGATCGTCAAGGCGTTCGACGACGGCGTCGAGCATGCCGAACGCTGGGAGAATGCCCATACCGTCGCCGCCGGCATCCGGGTGCCGCGCGCGGTGGGCGATTTCCTGATCCTGCGCGCCGTGCGCGAATCGGGCGGCAAGGCGCTGGCGGTGGACGATGCCGATACGCTGCGCGCGGTGGCGGACTGCGCACGCGACGATGGCCTGTTGCTGTGTCCGGAGGGGGGCGCGACCTTGGCGGCGTACCGAAATGCGCTAGCGACGGGCGAGGTGGATGCGGGTGAGCGCGTCGTGCTGTTCAACTGCGCGACCGGCCTGAAATACCCGATGCCGGAAGCGCCGAACTGGCTGACCGTACCGCGCCGATCGACTTCGACGCGCTGTGACGGCTAGCGCCGGCCGATGGGAAAGGGGACCAGCGTCTCATATTGCGCAAGGCCGGGGGCGCCGGGCACCCGGCCCCCGTGCGCTAGCAGAAAGGCGTGGCGCACGATTTCCGCCTGTTGCTCCAGCCCGTAGCGGCGAAAGGGCTGGCCGGGCTTCAGCGCATAGCCGTACCGGCAGAAAGGGTGACGCGCGAGCGGCAGGCAGATGCCCTGCTGATGCTGCCAGATGTGCACCATCTCGTGGATGAACAGCCCTTGCTCGTGCAGCGGACAGGCGCCGAAATCCTCGCGCCACAGGCCGCCCTTGGGGTGGAAATGGATGCAGCCGCGCGGGGCCATCACCGTATTGCGCGGCTGGAAGAAGGCCCATTTGGTCGGCGACAGGCCGACCGCGTCATAATCGATCGTGTCGCCAAAGACGCTGCGCGCCAGCGCGGTTTCGGCGGGGGTCAGGGTACGTCGCTGCATCGCCCATACAGGTGGGACGGCGGCGGGCACTTGCAAAGCCCTAGTTGCCGAGCAGCTTCATCACGTCCTGCTGGCTTTGATTGGCCTGGGCGAGCATCGAGGCGGAGGCCTGTTTCAGGATCTGCGCGCGGGCGAGGTTGACCGTCTCGACCGAGAAATCCGCATCTTCGATCCGCGAGCGCGCGTCGGACAGGTTGGTGGTGTTGGTGGTCAGGTTGTTCACCACCGATTCCAGCCGGTTCGCGGTGGCACCGATGCCGGCGCGGACATTGGCGACGCGGTCCAGCATTTCGTCCATGCGGTTCATCGTGTTTTCGGCGCGGTAGCGATTGGTGACCTTTAATTCTTCCGTGAGGCTGAGGGTCACGTATTCGGTGTCTCCCGCCCAAGTATTATTCACAGGATCGTACCATTGGTCGCCACGCTGGGGATAAACAGTTGTTCCAATCTGATCCTGCGTCACCGTGACACCGCTACGCTTTGCGCCTGACACATAATCGTCAAAGGTGATGAGGTGCTGGTCGACAGGTCCGTTTTGCCAGTAAGGCCAGTCGCGAACCGGCTGCATGTCGTTCGGCGTGGATCGCAGAAACGTCGTTTGAATGCCACCGATCTGAATGTCGATCAGGTCGCCGGCATTGGCACCGGCCTGCACCGTTACTTTGCTGCCGGCACCACTGTTGAATAATGATACGCCATTGAATTGCGTGTTGGAGAGTACCGTCTCGATTTGCTTCGTCAGTGCCGTCACCTCGACCTGCAACGCCGCGCGGTCGTTGTCGCTATAGGTACCCGACGCCGCCTGCACCGCCAGCTCGCGGATGCGCTGCGCCATGCTGGTCACCTCGCCCAGCGCGCCGTCCGCGGTCTGGACCAGCGAGGTACCGTCGATCGCGTTACGCATGCCCTGGCGCATGCCCATGATCTGCGCGGTCATGGTCGAGGCGATGGCGAGGCCGGCGGCGTCGTCCTTGGCCGAATTGATCCGCTTGCCCGTCGACAGCCGGTTCATCGCGGTGTCGAGGCACGTCTCCGCCAACCGCGATGCACCCAGCGCGCGCAGGGCCGCACCGTTGGTGTTGATGACCGTCATGACCCCGAATCCTCCCGCCGGCCTCCCATTTCCGACGGGAGATCATGCGGTTGGGCCGCAACGACGGCCTATCCGGGCTTTTTCCGGATATGCTTAACGCGCGATTAGCTATCTGCCGGGCGGGGTGCGCCTGCGGCGATCACCTTGGCGCCGGTCACGATGCGGCGGCCATCGGAGAAGCTCAGCGTCAGGGTGATGTAGCGTCCGGGCTTCACGCCCGGATTGACGTCGAACAGCATGACGTGCCGCCCACCGGGAGCGAACACCACATCGCTATGCGCCGGGATCGGCACCGAGGCGATCGGGCGCATGCCGTTCGCCATGCTTTCGTGCATTTCCGAGCGGATCGCGACATCGGTGGTCACGTTGATCAGCGTCTTGCGCTCCGGCCCGCCATGCACGGTGAAATAGGCCGCGGCCGGTCGGCCCGGTACCGCACCGAGGCGCGCCCACGCGTCGCCGGCCTCCACCGTGGTGCGCGCCGTGTCGCAGGAGGGCAGCGCGGCGAGCGCCAGCACCGTCCAAACAATGCCCAAACCGGTGCGCAACGCCCGTCTCTCCCGTGCCGTTCCGAAAATCGTCCACATCCCTATGACGCCGTCAATCTTGCGGCAAGCATTGGCCCACCTATATCCGCCCCATCAACGCAACGGTTGCGCCGCCGTAACGGGGCGCGGCCGGGGCATTTCTTAGAGAGTGTGAGGGGCTATCAGGACTCATGGCTAAAGTTATCGGTATCGATCTGGGCACCACGAACAGCTGCGTTTCGGTCATGGAAGGCGGCAAGCCCAAGGTGATCGAAAATGCGGAAGGCGCGCGTACGACGCCGTCGATCGTCGCCTTCGCCAAGGATGGCGAGCGACTGGTCGGCCAGCCGGCCAAGCGCCAGGCGGTGACGAACGGCGACAACACCATCTTCGCGGTGAAGCGCCTGATCGGCCGCCGCTTCGACGATCCGATCACCAAGAAGGACACCGAGCTGGTGCCCTATAAGATCGCGCGCGGCCCCAATGGCGACGCCTGGGTCTCGGCCGGCGGCAAAGATTACAGCCCGTCGCAGATCAGCGCCTTCACCCTTCAGAAGATGAAGGAAACCGCCGAATCCTACCTGGGTGAGACGGTGACGCAGGCGGTGATCACCGTGCCGGCCTATTTCAACGACGCACAGCGTCAGGCGACCAAGGACGCCGGCCAGATCGCCGGCCTTGAAGTGCTGCGCATCATCAACGAGCCGACGGCGGCCGCGCTTGCCTATGGCCTGGAGAAGCAGGACGGCAAGACGATCGCGGTCTACGACCTTGGCGGCGGCACTTTCGACGTGTCGATCCTCGAGATCGGCGACGGCGTGTTCGAGGTGAAGGCCACCAATGGCGACACCTTCCTGGGCGGCGAGGATTTCGACAACAAGCTGGTCGAATATCTGGCCGAGGGCTTCAAGAAGGACGAGGGCATCGACCTCGCCAAGGACAAGCTCGCGCTTCAGCGCCTGAAGGAAGCGGCTGAAAAGGCGAAGATCGAGCTGTCGTCGGCGGCCTCGACCGAGGTCAACCTGCCCTTCATCACTGCCGATCAGAACGGGCCGAAGCATCTGGTCAAGACGATCACGCGCGCCGATCTGGAGCGTCTGGTCGACGACCTGATCAAGCGCACGATCGAGCCGATGAAGAAGGCGCTGGCCGATGCGGGCGTCAAGACCGACGACATCAGCGAAGTGGTGCTGGTCGGCGGCATGACCCGCATGCCCAAGGTCCGCGAGGCGGTGAAGAACTTCTTCGGCAAGGATCCGCACACCGGCGTGAACCCGGACGAGGTCGTGGCGATGGGTGCCGCGATCCAGGCCGGCGTGCTGCAGGGCGATGTGAAGGACGTGCTGCTGCTCGACGTGACCCCGCTGTCGCTGGGTATCGAGACGCTGGGCGGCATCATGACCAAGATGATCGACCGCAACACCACGATCCCGACCAAGAAGAGCCAGGTCTACTCCACCGCGGACGACAACCAGGGCGCGGTCACCATCCGCGTGTTCCAGGGCGAGCGCGAGATGGCGCAGGACAACAAGCTGCTGGGCCAGTTCGATCTGGTCGGCATCCCGCCGGCGCCGCGCGGCGTGCCGCAGATCGAGGTCACCTTCGACATCGACGCCAACGGCATCGTCAACGTGTCCGCCAAGGACAAGGGCACCGGCAAGGAGCAGCAGATCCGCATCCAGGCGAGCGGAGGCCTGTCGGACAACGACATCGAGCAGATGGTGCGCGATGCCGAGCAGTTTGCCGAGGAGGACAAGAAGCGCCGTGCGGCAGCGGAGGCGAAGAACAACGCCGAATCGCTGATCCACACCACCGAGCGCGAGCTTGCCGAAAATGGCGACAAGGTGGACGACGCCCTGAAGTCGGAAATCGAGGCAGCCATCGCCGAGACCAAGTCGGCGGTCGAATCGGACGATGCCGACCGCATGACCGAAAAGGCCCAGGCGCTGGCCCAGGTCGCGATGAAGCTCGGCCAGGCGATCTACGAGAAGCAGGCGCAGGCCGACGCTTCGCCCGCTGCCGGTGCCGATGCGCCCAAGCAGGACGACGTGGTCGATGCCGAATTCTCGGAAGTCGACGACACCAAGGCCTAAGGGCATGACCCCGTCCCGTCCCGCCGGTGCGCATGCCCGGGGGACGGGGCCCACGGGGCGGGGACGAGCATGAGCACGACGATCGATTATTACGAACTGCTCGAATGCGAGCGGACTGCGGACGACGCGACGATCAAGTCGCGGTATCGCAAGCTGGCGATGCAATATCACCCGGATCGCAACGCCGGGTGCAAGGATTCCGAGGCCAAGTTCAAGGCGATCAGCGAAGCCTATGACTGTCTGAAGGACCCGCAGAAGCGCGCGGCCTATGACCGGTACGGCCATGCCGCCTTTCAGCAGGGCGGCGGCGGTGGTGGCGGTGCCCAGGATTTCGGCGGCTTTTCCGACATCTTCGAAAGCGTCTTCGGCGAATTCATGGGCGGCGGACGTGGCGGCGGGCGGCAATCCGCGCGGCGCGGTGCGGACCTGCGCTACGACATGGAAATCAGCCTGGAAGAGGCGTTCCATGGCAAGGATACGGAGATCACCGTCGACGTGTCGGCGGCGTGTGACACCTGCCACGGCACCGGTGCGAAGCCGGGAACCAGCGCGCGCACCTGTCAGCACTGCAACGGGCACGGCAAGGTACGGGCACAGCAGGGCTTCTTCGTGGTCGAGCGCGCATGCCCGGTCTGCCAAGGTGCGGGCCAGGTCATCGCCGACCCTTGCGCCGATTGTCGCGGCGATGGCCGGATCGAGAAGACCAAGACGCTGTCGGTGAACGTACCGCCCGGCGTGGACGAGGGTACGCGCATCCGCCTGTCGGGCGAAGGCGAGGCCGGGGCGCGGGGCGCACCGCCGGGGGATCTCTACATCTTCCTGCACGTCAAGCGGCATGCGCTGTTCGAACGCGAGGGGACGACGCTGTTCGCCCGCGCGCCAATAAGCTTCACCACCGCAGCGCTTGGCGGATCGCTGTCGATTCCCGGGCTCGATGGCCGCACGCACGAGATCAAGATTCCGGCAGGCATCCAGTCGGGCAAGCAACTGCGCCAGCGCGGCGCCGGCATGCCCGTGCTGCAAGGTCGCGGGCAGGGCGATCTGGTCGTGCAGATCGAGGTAGAGACGCCGACCAAGCTGTCGACGCGCCAGCGCGAGTTGCTGGAGCTGTTCCGGGAAACGGAAACCGGTGAGGAATGCCCCGAAAGCCAGGGTTTCTTCACCAAGCTGAAAAACGTGTTTGCGGGCGAGTGACGCTACGGAAAGCGGGATCGTTGACGGTTTTTCTGTCGGCTTTCCCGCTTCATCCCACCGGAAATGACCGATAATTTCCGTCCGTGATGGCTGAGTTTCCATTTTTGCACTGTTCAGGCGCAAGTGGACGCGCCATCAGAGGCGCGTCCCGCCCCCCAGCGGGACCAAGGCACACGATTCTCCCATCTGGTGTGTCGCTCCGCTCGGCTACCTCCCTAACATAGCTGAGCGGAGCACCCGGGAGCCGCCTTTCCCCATCCCCCCGGTGCCGGCCGATTCGCCGCAGGTGCTATTTGGCATCGGGCAGGCAATTGCCATTCCCTCCTGATCGATCGGAAGACCAGCATCACCAGTGATGAGGGCGCGACTTTCCGATGTCCGAAACATCTTCGCGTCTTCGCGTCTTCGCGTGAAATCCCCTTCCTTGCACCCTGGCGCGGGCAGAACCCTAAACGGCCTCCACCGATTGGGCCGACGGCTTACGTCCCGCAAAAGGAATTTCACGCGAAGACGCGAAGACGCGAAGGAAGAACGCTCACGCGGAGACGCGGAGAGAGCCTGTTGTTCGACGTCTCCCATTTCTTGACCAGCCGACAAGCGTCGTTGGTGATCAGGAAGAGCCTGCGGTGCACGGTGCCCTGCGTCCTCCGTGCGACCACCTGACCGTCGCGGCGCGTGAACACCGCTACCCTGTCAGCAGCGATGCACCGGAAATGCTGATGTTGAAACGGGGGGAGCAGCCGCCGCTGCTCGACCCCCGTATATCGCGCCACCGTGCCGGTTTTTCCGGCGGCATTCTCTCCCGAAAATCGTCTTTGTCGTTGTTTGGCGACGCGATGGCGGATGCCTACGCGAAACGCAGACCAAAAAAAAGGCCGCTCAGAGAGCGGCCGAAAAGTTTTTAGGAGAGGATGCCTGAAAGGCACAGTCTTTTTGCACTGCCGAAGCGATTGCCGCAATTGCAAGTTAAGCAAATTTAATTGCAATTATTGCAACTGCCGTGCCGGCCCGGAACATCCTGCTTTTACAGTCGCTTACGCAGGTTCCTCAGCCGAAAACGCGCGCGAAGATCGTGTCGACATGCTTGAGGTGATAATCGAGATCGAACTTCGCCTCGATCTCCGCCACGGGCAATGCCGCCGTCACCTCGCTATCCGCCTTCAGCAGATCGAGCAGCGACAGTTCGCCGTCCGATTCCCACACCTTCATCGCGTTGCGCTGGACCAGGCGATAGGAATCCTCGCGGCTGACACCGGCCTGGGTCAGCGCCAGCAGGACGCGTTGCGAGTGGACCAGCCCGCCCATGCGGTCGAGATTCTTCTGCATGCGCGCCGGATACACCACCAGCTTGTCGATCACTCCGGTCAGCCGGGCCAGTGCGAAATCGAGCGTGATCGTGGCGTCCGGGCCGATATAGCGCTCCACCGAGGAGTGGCTGATGTCGCGTTCATGCCACAGCGCGACATTCTCCAGCGCCGGGGTGACATAGCCGCGCACCATGCGTGCAAGACCGGTCAGGTTCTCGGTCAGTACCGGATTGCGCTTGTGCGGCATCGCCGAGGAGCCCTTCTGGCCGGGCGAGAAATATTCCTCCGCTTCCAGCACTTCGGTGCGCTGCAAATGCCGCACTTCGGTGGCCAGCCGCTCGATCGAACTGGCGATCACGCCCAGCGTGGCAAAGAACATCGCGTGCCGGTCGCGGGGGATCACCTGCGTCGATACCGGCTCGACCGACAGGCCGAGCTTTTCTGCGACATGGGCCTCGACCGAAGGGTCGATATTGGCGAAGGTGCCCACCGCGCCCGAAATCGCGCAGGTCGCGACATCGTCGCGCGCGGCGATCAGGCGGGTGCGGTTGCGGGCGAACTCGGCATAGGCCTGTGCCAGCTTCAGGCCGAAGGTGACGGGTTCGGCATGGATGCCGTGGCTGCGTCCGATCGTCGGCGTCAGCTTGTGCTCCTCGGCGCGGCGCTTCAGCACGACGAGCAACTGGTCCAGATCGTCGATCAGAATGTCGGCGGCACGCTTCAACTGCACCGCCAGGCAGGTGTCGAGCACGTCGGACGAGGTCATGCCCTGGTGCAGGAAGCGTGCTTCCGGCCCGGTACGCTCGGACACATGGGTCAGGAACGCGATCACGTCATGCTTGGTCTCGGCCTCGATCGCATCGATGCGCGCAATGTCGAAGTCGCCGGCGGCCTTGTCGGCTTCCCAGATGCGCTCGGCTGCTTGCTTGGGCACGACGCCCAGGGCGGCCAGCGCGTCGGTGGCGTGCGCCTCGATCTCGAACCAGATGCGGAATCGGGCCTGCGGGTCCCAGATCGCAGTCATTTGGGGGCGGGAATAGCGCGGAATCATGGAACACCTCGGTCTCGGGAACGGCACGGTTCACCCCGCTCCGCTCTCCGGAAGCACGGTGTGCCGAGCCGTTAGCAGGGCAGGGCGACCTCTTCAAATAAACCGGATCGGCCCCTATATGGACAATCGACGCTTGGTTGATGCAAGCTTCACCCAAGATCACGATCGTGATCCTACCAGTTTATCGATCCGACCATGATAATGGAGAGACGAGATGTTGAAGTACGCTATGCTCGCAACCGCCATGACCGTTGCTGCTCCTGCGCTTGCGCAAACGACTGCGGCACCGGCGCAGACTTCGCCGAGTGCGGCGCAGACTGCGGCACCGGCGGCGGCACCTGCCGGCGCTGATCCGGCACAGGCCGCTCCTGCCGAAGCGGCCGCGGCGCAGCCGGCGACCGCCAGTCAGGTCGCGCAGGTCGTGGACAGCCAGTGGGCGACCTATGACAAGGACGGCAACGGCTCGCTGAGCAAGGCCGAATTCTCCGAATGGATGGTCGCCCTGAAGGCGCAGACCGATCCGTCCGCCAAGGCCGAATCGGCGGATACCAAGAAGTGGGTGGGCACCGCCTTCGCCCAGGCGGACACCGACAAGAGCAAGTCGCTCAGCAAGTCCGAGGTGACGGGCTTCCTCACCGCCGGCCAGGGCTGATCGACCGGGCCGCCGCCCCCCTTGTCACGGGGCGGCGGCCCTTTTCATATCAAGCCTTGCGAGCGCAGGCTGACATGCCCGCGTGCCCCGATGATCAGGTGGTCGTGCACCGTTATGCCCAGCCTGCGTCCGGCCTCCGCGATGTTGCGCGTCACTTCGATGTCGGCGCTGCTGGGCGAGGGGTCGCCGCTCGGATGGTTGTGAACCAGGATCAGCGCGCTGGAGTTCAGGTCGATCGCGCGGCGGATGACCTCGCGGACATGGACCGCGGCCTGGTCGATCGATCCCTTGCTCATCACCTCGTCGCGGATCAGCATGTTCTTGGTGTTGAGGTGCAGCACCCGGAATCGCTCCACGCCGTGATGCGCCATGTCGGCGTGCAGATAGTCGAGAAGCGCCTGCCAGTTGGACAAGATCGGTCGCGATTCGGCGTGAGTCTGCACCAGTCGCAACGCGCAGGCCTGAGCGATCTTCAGCGCGGCGACCGCGGTTTCGCCCATTCCGTCCTGCTTCAACAAGGCGTCCGCATCGGCGGTCAGCACGCCGCCGATGCCCCCGAACTCGCGCAGCAGATTCTTGGCTAAGGGCTTGGTATCGCGGCGGGGAATGGCGGTGGCGAGCAGATATTCGATCAGCTCGTGATCCAGCAGTCCGGCCCCTCCCAGCAACCGTTGCCGCAACCGTGCCCGATGCCCTGCATGATCGCCTCCCCCCTCCATCCCATCAGACTATCCCCGCCCCAACCCAATTGCCACCCCACCACCCCCCAAGGTAGAGAGCAAAAACGATTGGCAAGGGAAGGGCAGGCGTGAGCGGGGCGAGCGAGGAGGATCAGACGCCGCCGCCTCCCCGCCGCATGCAGAAGCGATATCGGCTGATCCTGGGACTGGCTGTCCTACTCGTTGCGGGAATGGTCGGCCTGTGGTTGTTTCGCATGCCGCTGGCGACCAGAATGCTCGACCGCGAACTGGCTCGCCGGGGCGTACGGGCACGCTATGATTTCGAGGCGTTGGGGTTTGGCGGGCAACGGCTGGCCAATGTCGTCTTCGGTGATCCGCGAAATCCCGATCTGGTGGCGGATTGGCTTGAAACCCAGACGCGGATCACACCCTCGGGACCAGAGGTGGTGGGTGTTCTGGCGGGGGGGGTGAGGATCAGGGGGAGGCTGAAGGACGGGCGTGTTTCCCTGGGCAGCCTGGACCGCCTGATGCCACCGCCTTCGGGGAAACCGTTTTCCCTGCCGGACCTGTTCGTCGACGTGCAGGATGGCCGTATCCGACTGGAAACGCCGGCAGGGCCGGTTGGCATCGCGGTGCGCGGTCGGGGGCGGCTGAACGACGGCTTTGCCGGGCGGATTGCCGCCATCGCGCCCAGGCTGCAATTCGGCGCCTGCACGTTTTCGCAAGTTGCAACGCCGCTGCATCTGCGCATCGTTGACGCCAAGCCTGCCATTTCCGGCGTCTTCCGTGTCGGTGATGCGCGGTGCGGTGATGCGCGCTGGAAGCAGGTGGCGGCGGACGTGTCGGTCAATCTTGGCGCGGCGATGGATCGCTGGCGGGGGCAGGCGCGGTTGATGACGGATGCGTTCCGCCATCCCCTTGCACGCGCGGCTGCGATGCGCGGCACGATCAGCTTTGCCGGGAGTGTCGCCAAAACATCCGGCCAGGTCGATCTGGCCGCCGAACGCCTGGCGGTGGGCCAGGGTACGGCACGGGCGCTATCGGTTTCCGGTCGGTATGGTGTGGGGGATGTGCCGCGGTTCGAGGGGCGGGTGCGGCTGGGTGGGGGCGTGGTGGCGCCGGGGGTGATGGCGGACGTGGCGGGCATGGTGTCGGGCGGGCAGGGGACGCCGGTGGCGCCGCTGGCGTCGGCGCTGGCGCGGGCGGTGCAGGCGGCGGGGGCGGGGTTCGCCGTGGAGGCGGACGTGCGGGCGCGAGGGGGGGAGCAGACGGCGGTCGAGGTGGCGCGGCTGACGTTGGCGTCGCGGAGCGGGGCACGCGTGGCATTGGCGGGCGGGAGCGGGCTGCACTGGCGTGCGGACGGTGCGCGCATCGACACGCGGCTGGCGATGGCGGGCGGCGGGATGCCGCAGGTGACGGCGACGCTGGCCCAGGCGCGCGTCGGCGCACCGGTGCGCGGCACCGCCACACTGGCCCCGTACCGGGCGGGCGGCGCGATGCTGGCGCTGGACCGGATGCGCTTTTCGGCGGCGCTGGACGGTGCGACCCGGATCGAGACGCGCGCGACCCTGTCGGGGCCGCTGGGCGACGGGCGGATCGAGCGACTGGTGGTGCCGGTAGAGGCGCGCTGGGACGGGCGGCGGCAATTGATCGTCAATCCCGGTTGCGCGCCGGTGGCGGCGGACCGGGTGGCGGTGTCGCGACTGGTGCTGTCGGGCGTGGCGCTCAGGCTGTGTCCGGTGGACGGGGCGGTGGTGCGGGTCGATGGCACGCGGGTGAGCGGCGGCGCGCGGGTGGCGACGGTGCGGCTGGCCGGGCGGCTGGGCGGCACGCCGGTGACGCTGGCGGCGCAGGATGCGACGCTGCGCCTGTCCGACCGCGGCTTCGTGCTGAGCGATGTCGCGGCGCGACTGGGCAGCGCGGAGCGGGTGACGCGGTTGGATATCGGGCGGCTGGAGGGCCGGATCGAGGGCGGAGCGGTGAGCGGCTTCTTTGCCGGCGCCGGCGGGCAGATCGCCAATGTGCCGCTGCTGCTGAACGGCGCGCGCGGAACATGGCGGCTGGCGGGCGGCGCGCTGACCCTGAACGGTGTGCTGGACGTGGATGATGCGGCCGAGACGGCGCGCTTCCAGCGCATGGCGGCACGCGACGTGACGCTGTCGCTGGTGAACGGCGGCATCCATGCCGCGGGAACGCTGTACGAGCCGTCGCAGACGGTGAAGGTCGCCGATGTCACCATCGATCACCGATTGTCGAGCGGGACGGGTGCGGCGGACCTGCGCGTGCCCGGATTGACCTTTACCGAGACCTTCCAGCCCACGCTGCTCACCATGCTGACCTATGGTGTGATCGCCGATGTGCGGGGCACGGTTCGCGGCGACGGGCATATCGCGTGGGGCGCGGACGGCGTCACCTCGACGGGAACGTTCGCCACCGACGGCACCGACCTGGCCGCGGCGTTCGGACCGGTGAAGGGGATCACCGGGACGATCCGCTTCACCGACCTGCTGGCGCTGGAAAGCGCACCGGATCAGGTGGCCACGATCAAGTCGATCAACCCCGGCATCGCGGTGACCGATGGCGTGATCCGTTACCGGACGCTGCGCGATACGCGGGTGAAGGTGGAGGGCGGCGCATGGCCCTTTGCCGGCGGATCGCTGACGCTGGACCCGACGCTGCTCGACTTTTCGCAGCCGGCCGAGCGGCGGATGACCTTTCACGTGCGCGGCGCGGCGGCCGACCAGTTCCTGCAACAATTCGACTTCGAGAATCTGAATGCGACCGGCGTGTTCGATGGCGAGTTGCCGATGGTGTTCGACGACAGGGGCGGACGGATCGAGCAGGGATCGCTGATGGTGCGCGAAGGCGGCGGCACCCTCGCCTATGTCGGCGATCTCAGCCAGAAGGATCTGGGGTTGTGGGGCAATCTGGCGTTCGGTGCGCTGCGCTCGCTGCGCTATCGCACGCTGGGGGTGACGATGAACGGGCCGCTGGCCGGCGAGATGGTGACCGATGTGCGCTTCACCGGGGTGAGCCAGGGCAAGGGGGCCAAGTCGAACTTCCTGATCCGGCGGCTCCAGCGCCTGCCCTTCGTGTTCAACATCCGGATCAAGGCGCCGTTTCGCGGGCTGCTCGATTCCGCCCAGTCCTTCTGGGACCCCAAGCGACTGGTGCAGCGCAACCTCCAGAGCCTGATCGAGGAACAGAACAAGCGCGCGGCGCCGCCCGCCGGCACCGCCCCGACGGGCGGGGTCATTCAGCCGCCGGCAAGCGGAACCGTGCCAAAAACGAGACGGGATTGACGATGGACAAGAGGACACCGATCTTGGGGAAGATGGCTGGGGCGATAACGATCGCGCTGGTCGGCATGGCGCCGGGGGGATGCGTGAACATCTCGGCGCCCGACAAGCCGATCGAGATCAACCTCAACATCAACGTGACGCAGGAAGTGGTGTATCGCCTGGACAATGAGGCGAAGTCGCTGATCCAGCAGAACCCGGGGATTTTCTAAGATGCGCAGCTTCGTGTTGAACATGATGGTCGCCACGGCGGCGATCGGCGGCCTTTCGGCGGCGGCCTGGGCGCAGCGCGACCCCGCCTATGCGGCGGCGCGCTCGGCGGGCCAAGTGGGCGAGCAGCCCGACGGCTATATCGGCATCGTCGGCGCCGCGACGCCGGAACTGCGCGCGTTGGTCAACAACATCAATATCCAGCGGAAATCCGCCTATACCCAGAAGGCGCAAGCCAGTGGCGCCACCGTCGAGCAGATGGCGTTCACCAGCGGGTGCAACCTGATCGCCCAGACCGATGCGGGCGAGAAGTACAAGGGGCCGGACGGGGTGTGGAAGACGCGCACCGGCGCGGCGCCGGAGCGGGATTCGCGCTGCGTTTGATGGGGGTGGCAGTCGGATAGCACTTGCGAGGCGGCATTTTCCCTCGCCTCACCGGGGGGAGGGAGGGTGAGGGGACGCCAAGCAGTGCAGCACTGCTGGTCTGCCCCTCACCCTTCCCATGGCCTGACGGCCGCGGGCCCCTTCCCTCTCCCCGGTGGGGCGAGGGAGCATAAGCCCCGGCACTCGATTGTGACACTAGTGCGGCCAGCCGGTTGACTTGGGGGGCCACGCTTTCTAAACGGACGGCGCCTTGGCGGGGTCGCTCGCCGTTCGTGCGCTTTCCTTCCGGCTGACAGGTTCAAAAGGCGAGGTGGGCGCGTGGCGGAGAACGAACCCGGACAGGATTTCCACGGCGCGGAGGACCCGCGGCTTTCCGCGCTCGACGAGCGGCTACGGGATGCCAGGGCCCGCGAAGCGTCGCGGCAGGGGGTGAAGGTCGATACCGACAAGGGTTATGCCCAGGGTAGCCGCATCATCTCCGCGCTGATCGGAAGTCTTGTCGGCAGCGCGCTGATCGGCTGGCTTATCGACCGCTGGTTCGGCACCGCGCCCTGGGGGCTGATCGTGATGCTGTTCCTCGGGATAGCCGTCGCGTTCAGGCAGATTATTCGGATATCAGGCGAGCGCCCGGAATAACCGGGCGTTCTTCGTATGTGGGAAACGGGCGTGGCGGCAGAATCGGGTAGCAAGATCGATCCGATGCACCAGTTCCTGATCGAACCGGTGTTCGGCCAGAAGTGGATCGTCGGCGGATACGACCTGTCCTTCACCAATTCCGCATTGTGGATGGTGGTGACGCTGGTCGCTTTGTGGGTGTTCATGATCGGCGGCATGAAGCGCGATCTGGTGCCCGGCCGCTGGCAGGCCGCGGTGGAGGGCTTCACCGGCTTCGTCAACGGCATGCTGACGTCGAACATCGGGCCGGAGGGCAAGCGCTTCCTGCCGTATGTCTTCTCGCTGTTCATGTTCATCCTGTTCGCCAACGTCATCGGCCTGATGCCGTTCGGCGTGGTGCCGGGCGTGCATCCCTTCACCGTGACCAGCCACCTGACCGTGACCGGCGTCCTGGCGCTGATCTCGTTCGCGATCGTGCTGATCGTCGGCTTTGGCCGCCACGGCTTCCACTTCTTTGCGCTGTTCGTGCCGCACGGCACGCCCGCGCTGATGATCCCGCTGATCTTCGTCGTGGAGCTGATGAGCTTCCTGGTGCGCCCCTTCTCGCTGGGTCTGCGACTGTTCGTCGCGATGACCGCGGGGCACATCCTGCTGAAGGTGCTGGCGGCGTTCGTCATCAACGGCATCAACCTGGGTCCGGCCTATGCCGCGCTCATCACCGTGCCCAGCTTCCTGCTGATGATCGGCATCACGCTGCTGGAACTGCTGGTGGCGGCGATCCAGGCCTATGTGTTCGCGCTGTTGACCAGCGTGTACCTGAACGACGCGGTGAACCTGCACTGATCGGCAGGCGCCCGACGGCGTGACCCTTTCGACTTTATACCTGAACGTGTTTGAACTGGAGTGATTGAAATGGACGCAGAAGCCGCAAAGATGCTGGGTGCCGGTCTGGCCGCGATCGGCATGGGCCTCGCCTCGCTGGGCGTGGGCAACGTGTTCGCCAAGTTCCTGGAAGGCGCACTGCGCAACCCGGGTGCGGCCGACAGCCAGCAGGGCCGTCTGTTCATCGGCTTCGCCGGTGCCGAGCTTCTCGGCCTGCTCGCCTTCGTGACGATGATCATCCTGGTGTTCGTCGCCTAATATCGTCGTTGCGCCGGGCGGCCATGCTGGTCGCCCGGTGGACATGGCCACGAGGACCCCATGCCACAGATTGCTCAGATCGCAGCGACCTACGCGTCGCAGATCTTCTGGCTCCTGATTACCTTCGGCCTGCTGTACTTCGTGGTCGGCCGCGGAATGGTGCCCAAGATCCAGGCGACCGTCGACAACCGTGAAGCCCGTATCGCCGGCGATCTCGCCGCGGCCGAGGCTGCGCGGGCACAGGCCGATACGGTCGAAGAGGCGTGGCGGCTCGAAATGGACGCGGCGCGCAGCGCGGCGCAGGCCGAAACCACCGCCGCCAAGCAGCGTGCGGCACAGGCCTTCGAGGCGCAGGTCAAGGCGGCGGATGCCGACCTGGCCGAGCGGCTGGGGCATCATGACCTTGCCATCGCGAACGCCAAGGCGGAAGCGCTGGCCAATCTTCAGGGCGTGGCCGCCGATGCGGCGCGCGATCTGGTCGCCAAGCTGTCCGGAGCCCAGGTGGGCCAGGACGCGGCGGCGGATGCGGTGCGGAAGGTGACGGCGCATGGCTAATGCAAATGGCAGCGCGCTGGTGGCGGAGAACCTGTCCGGCGCCGCGTCGGCCGAGGGGCTGCAGCCGCAGGCGGTACGCGGTGGCGAGGGGCTGCACGGCTCCACCACCGAGCCGGGTGGCGCCGAGCACGTCGCCAGCCCGACCGCGTTCGGGTTCGATTCCACCGGCTGGGTGGGGATCGCCGCGCTGGTCGTGCTGATCGGCATGATCGTGAAGAAGGTGCCGGCCATGATCGGCCGCACCCTCGACACGCGCATCGCCGCGATCCGCACGCAACTCGACGAGGCGGCCAAGCTCCGCAAGGAAGCCGAGGCGCTGAAGGCCGAATATGAGGCCAAGGCGAAGTCGGCGCATGCCGATGCTGAGACGATGCGGGCCCATGCCCAGGCGGAGGCGAACCAGATCCTGGCCAAGGCCAAGGTCGATGCCGAACAGCTGATGGACCGCCGCGCCAAGATGGCCGAGGACAAGATCGCCGCGGCCGAGCGTCAGGCCCTGGCCGAGGTGCGCGCCCGCGCCGCCGAAGCCGCCGCCCGTGCCGCCGGTCTGCTGATCGCCGAGCATCACGGTGCCGCCGCCGACCGTGCGATGGTGGATCGCACGATTGCGGGGCTGGGTCGGCCGAACTGATCGACGGATCACCCCCTCCATCGCGAGGGGTATGAGAGGGGCGTGCCGCTGGCGCTGCCCCTCTTTTTCTTTTTTGCCCGCCGCCTCTTTCGGGTTTCCGGCGCCGGGCGTGTCAGACACGAGCCCGTTGCAAAGGAGCAATCCGATGGCGTGGGTCATTCTGGGTATCGCGGTGTTTTCCGAAATCTGCTGGGCGCTCAGCCTGAAATGGGCAGCGACGGTGGCGACATGGCAGGCATCGGCGGTGCCGATCACGCTCAGCTTCGTGAACATGGGTCTGCTGGCGCTGGCGATGCGCGGGCTTCCCGCGGGCACCGCCTATGCGATCTGGACCGGGCTGGGCGCGGTCGGCGTGGTGATCGGCGGCGCGGTGATCTTCGGCGATCAGCTCAATGGCGTGCAGGTGGCCTTCATGGCGCTCACCGTGATCGGGGTGATGGGGACGAAGTTCTTCGCCTCTGCCTGACTTGTCGGCCAGAGCGCGGCGCGATAGCCATCCGCTATGGAGATTGTCGGCGATTATCAGCGTGATGGTTACGCGCTTGTCCGCGGGTTGATCCCGCGGACCGTGTGCAACGCGCTGCTCAACCAGATGAAGGGCGAGATCGAGGGCGCGGGCGGGCGGCTGGAGTCGATCGCCCGCGAATCGCCGCTGCTCGCGCGGCCGGCGGTGGAGCTGTACGGCTATCATTATCCACCGCTGCTCGGCTTTCTCTGGGCGCTGACCCCGACGATCGAGACGCTGGTGGGGGCCGCGTTGCTGCCGACCTATGATTATTTCCGCATCTACCGCGACGGCGATGTGTGCCGGGTGCATTCGGATCGGCCCTCGTGCGAACACAGCCTGTCGCTGACGCTCGACTATAGCGACGGCGAGGCGTGGCCGCTGGAGGTGGGGACCGAGGCGCTGGTCGATCCTAGGCCGGAGGTGACCGCGGACTTTGCCGGGCGGCCTTATGCCAGCCTGGCGATGGAGCCGGGGGATGCGGTGCTCTACCGCGGGGTGCATCGGCGGCATGGGCGCATCACGCCCAACCCCAATGCGTGGTCGGCGCATCTGTTCTGCCACTGGGTCGGGCGCGACGGGCCTTTCAAGGCGCATGCGTTCGACGGCAATGCCGCGCTCGCCAGGCCGGTCAATTTCCGCTTCGGCTGAGGCGACGGGCTGGCGGGGCGGGGTGAGCGCTCCTAAATCCCTGGGCGATGTCCGAGAAAACCGTCGACCGCTTCAACGAAGAAAAGTCCACCTTCTCCATCCGCGGCGCCGATACGCCCGATCTGGCGGTGGGGGTGGCGGCGATCCGCAACGTGCTGGCGACGCTGCCGCTGCGTGCGGGCGTGTACCGGATGCAGGATGCGCGCGGCGACGTGCTGTATGTCGGCAAGGCGCGGGCGCTGAAGAACCGGGTGGCGAACTATACCCAGGTCGACCGGCTACCCAAGCGGTTGCAGCGCATGGTGTCGCTCACCCGGTCGATGACCATCGTCACGACGAACAACGAGGCGGAGGCGCTGCTGCTGGAGGCGCAGCTGATCAAGCATTACCGCCCCGCCTATAACGTGCTGCTGCGCGACGATAAAAGCTTCCCCTTCATCCTGTTGCGGTCGGACCATGATTTCCCGCGGGTGCAGAAGCATCGCGGCGCCAGGCGGGCGGTGGGCAATTACTACGGCCCCTTCGCCAGCGCAGGATCGGTCAACAACACGCTGAACGCACTGCAAAAGCTGTTCCTGCTGCGCAGCTGCACCGACAGCTTCTTCAAGACGCGCGACCGACCGTGCCTGCTCTACCAGATCAAGCGCTGCTCGGCGCCGTGCGTGGGGCGGATCGACGCCGCCGGCTATGGCGAGCTGGTGGCGGACGCGAAGAGCTTCCTGGGCGGCAAATCGACGCAGGTGCAGGCCAAGCTGGGCGCGCAGATGCAGGCCGCGGCGGAGAACATGGATTTCGAACTGGCTGCGGTGCTGCGCGACCGGTTGAAGGCGCTGACCTTCATCCAGGGCACGCAGGCGATCAACGCGGAAGGGGTGGGCGATGCCGACATCTTCGCGCTGGCGTGCAAGGACGGGGTGATCGGCATCCAGGCCTTCTTCATCCGCGGCGGACAGAATTGGGGGCATCGCAGCTTCTTCCCCGCGCACACCACCGATGTGCCCGAAGACGAGGTGATGACGAGCTTCCTGACGCAATTCTACGAGGAAGTGCCGCCGGCCAAGTCGATCCTCCTCGACCGGGATCTTGCCGAGGGGCCGCTGCTGAGCGAGGCGCTGGGCGAGCGTGCGGGGTACCGGGTGTCGATCGCGGTGCCGCAGCGGGGGGACCGGCGGCGGTTGATGGACCAGGCGAAGCGCAATGCGGTGGAGGCGTTGGAGCGGCGTCTGGCGGAGAGTACGACCCAGGCCAAATTGTTGCGCGAAGTCGCGGAGTTGTTCGACCTGCCCGAGCCGCCCGACCGCATCGAAATCTATGACAACAGCCACATCCAGGGCAGCAACGCACTGGGCGCGATGGTGGTCGCGGGGCCCGAGGGGTTCCGTAAAGGTCAGTATCGCAAATTCAACATCAAGGGCAACGAAGCCGCCACCAACGACGATTTCGCGATGATGCGCGAAGTGTTCCGTCGCCGCTTCGCCCGGCAGCTGGAGGAAGCGCCCGACCGCGACGACGGCACCTGGCCCGACCTGGTGCTGATCGACGGCGGTCGCGGACAGCTGAACGCCGCCAAGGCGGTGCTGGAGGATCTGGGCATCGAGGATGTCTGTCTGGTGGGCGTCGCCAAGGGGCCGCACCACGGCCGCGACGGGCGCGAGGTATTCCACATGATGGATGGTCGCGAGTTCCAGTTGCCGGTGAACGCGCCGGTGCTGTTCTACCTCCAGCGATTGCGCGACGAGGTGCACCGCTTCGTCATCGGCGCGCACCGCGAGAAGCGCGCCAAGGCGATGGGCGCGAGCCCGCTGGACGAGGTGCCCGGCATCGGCCCGGCGCGCAAGAAGGCGCTGTTGATGCATTTCGGCACCGGTCGCGCGGTGCGCAATGCCAGCCTGGAAGACCTGAAGCGCGCGCCCGGCGTGTCGGCCGGCGTTGCGCAGCAGGTCTACGACTTCTACCATGCACGTTGAGCGATAGTAAAAACCCGGAAGCGAAATGTTCATTATCCTGTGTTACGCACAGGAGCATGGTGACGCCTGTCTTCCTGACCGTGGATACCGAGTTCGCCTGGCGCCATCACCGCGCCGGATTGAACATGAAGGCGATCTATGACCGTTTCATCGAGCCGGTGGGCGTCGGATTGAGCTATCAACTCGATGTGTTGCGTCGTCATGGTTTGAAGGCGACCTTTTTCATCGATCCGATGCCGGCGGACATCTTCGGCATCGATCCAGTCCGGCGGATGGTGGAGGCGGTGCTGGAAGCGGGGCAGGAGGTGCAGTTGCACTGCCACCCGCACTGGCAGCAGGCGCGGGTCGATGATCGCGGTGCCGCGCATGACCGGTTCCAGCTCTACGAATATGATCGCGACGAGCAGCAGGTGGTGCTGGCCCGGGCGACCGAGTTGCTGATGGCGGCGGGCGCGCCGCGCCCGGTCGCGTTCCGCGCGGGCAGCTATGCCGCCAATGACGACACGCTGGCGGCGCTGGCGGCGCTGGGCTTCACCTATGACAGCAGCCATAACGGGGCGGAGCCGAAGCATAGCCGCATCACCCTGCCCGCACGGCAGGTGGCGCCCGTCACATGGCCGTCGGGGACACCGGGCATCATCGAGGTGCCGGTAACGGTGATCGAGGACCGGCCGGGACATTTGCGAACCTTTCAGATCTGCGCGCTGTCGACCGAGGAAAGCTGCGACGCGCTGGAACATGCCGCCGCATCCGGCCACGCCGCGGTGACGATCGTCAGCCACAGTTTCGAACTGGCCAACCGGTCCGCCACCCGTGCCAATGCGGTGCATGTCCGCCGGTTCGACGCGCTGTGCGAAATGCTGCACCAGATGGCGTCGGTGCTGCCGACCCGGCATTTCGCCGAGATGCCGGCGTTGCGGCTGGGGCAGGAGGACGCGGTCCTCGGCCCTGACAGCCTGCGGACCCGCTGGCGGCAGGCCGAACAGCTTTGGTCGAACCTTGTGGAAGAGCGGCGGGCGTGACCGCGGCGCGGGTAAGGCTGAAATTCCAGGTCGGCGCGCGGACCCTGGCCGGTGTGTCCCGCCGTTTGGAACGTCTTCCACTCGGGCTGGAGGCGGTGCTTTCGGGAGCGGTTCCCGTACTGCCGCCGATCGGGGCGGCGGACGGGTATCTGGTCACGTCGCTGCCCGCCGCGCATCTGGACGCGCTGACAGGGGCGTGGCCGCTGACCGCGGTGCGCCAGCGTTATACCCGCCATCATGTCGACCTTGCCCGCGGACATGAGGCGTGGATGGCCGGGCTGTCGGGTCAGGCGCGGTCGGGCTTGCGTCGCAAGACGAAGCGGCTGGGCGGGACGGTGCGCGCATATCGCAGCGCGGCCGAGGTCGGCGCGTTCCTGGACCTGGCGATCCCGCTGGCGGCGCGCACCTATCAGGCGCGCCATGGACTGGATGCGGCACTGTCCGACGATGCCGCGTTCCGGCGGGGAATCGTGCAGGCCGCGCGCGAAGACCGGGTGCGTGCCTGGGCGATGTGCGTCGGGGAACGCCCGATTGCCTATTTATGCTGTACCGGGCAGGGGCGGGCGCTCCGTTACGATCATGTCGGGCATGATCCCGATTTTGCTGACCGGTCGCCGGGCACGGTGCTGATGGCGGAGGCGCTGGCCGATCTGTTCGGCGACCGCTTCGCCTGGTTCGACTTTCTGGAAGGCGAGGGGCAGCACAAGCGGCAGTTCGCGACCGGTGGCACCGAATGTCTGGACCTGCTGATGCTGCGCCCGACCATCGCCAACCGGGTCGTGCTGGCGGCGCTGGGCGGGTTCGAGGGCGGCGTCGCGCTGGCGCGCCGGAGCCTGGCGGCGTCACCGTTGCGCGGGCGGATGCGAACCCTTAGACGCTGAACCCGCATGCGCATCGCGGGGCCCGCCATTATCCTGTCGATCCGCGCACATGGCGAGCATGGCGCGATCGTGCGCGCGCTCACCCGCAGCGACGGGGTGCAGGCCGGTTATGTCCGGGGCGGCCGGTCGCGGACGTTGCGGCCGATCCTGCAGCCGGCGAACACGATATCGGGTGAATGGCGGGCGCGCACCGCCGAGCAACTGCCGGCGCTAACCGTGGAACTGGTGGAT
Source organism: Sphingomonas carotinifaciens (assembly GCF_009789535.1). Classification (NCBI taxonomy): domain Bacteria; kingdom Pseudomonadati; phylum Pseudomonadota; class Alphaproteobacteria; order Sphingomonadales; family Sphingomonadaceae; genus Sphingomonas; species Sphingomonas carotinifaciens. The sequence continues at coordinate 1,338,440 of NZ_WSUT01000005.1, forward strand.
ACGCGCGCGACGCTGCACGGCGAGCCGCTGGCGGCGAGCGCGCTGGAATGGCTGACTGCGCTGACCGCGGCGGCGCTGCCGGAGGCACAGCCCTATCCGCGAGTCTATGACGCGCTGGACGGCGTGCTGGGCGCGATCGCGGTGGCCCCCTCTGCGCGGGGATGGGCGACGGGGCTGGTGCGCTATGAGCTGCTGTTGCTGGCCGAACTGGGCTTCGGGCTGGACCTGTCCGCCTGCACCGTCAGCCGGGCGACGGAGGATCTGGGCTATGTCAGCCCGCGCAGCGGCGCGGCGGTGGCACGCGGTGCCGCGCGGGGCTATGAGGCCAAGCTGCTGCCCCTGCCCGATTTCCTGCGCGAAGGGGGGGCGGCGGAGTGGCCCGACATCTTTGATGGATTGCGGATCACCGGGCATTTCCTGGCACGCGACCTGCTGCCGGGGCCGCGCAGCGACGTGCTGGCCGCGCGCGAGCGGCTGGTGGAGCGGTTGAAAAGGGCGGTTGCGTGACGGCGGCGCGGCCGGCAAGAGGCCGCGCATCCAGACGACAAGCGAAGGGGTTCAGGATGGCGACGATCGCGGTACTCGCAGGCGATGGCATCGGTCCGGAGGTGACGGCCGCCGCGCGGCGCGTGCTGGAAACGCTGAACCTGGGGCTTTCCTTCGAGGAAGCGGCGGTCGGTGGCGCCGGGTACGAGGCGGCGGACCATCCCCTGCCGCCCGAGACGATCGCGGTGGCCGAACGCGCCGACGCGCTGTTGTTCGGCGCGGTGGGCGATCCGCGCTTCGACATGCTGGAGCGGGCGTTCCGGCCGGAACAGGCGATATTGGGCCTGCGCAAGCATTTCGGGCTGTTCGCCAATCTGCGTCCGGCGCGGCTGTTCGCCGGGCTGGAGGATGCCTCCGCGCTGCGTCCCGAGGTGGCGAGTGCGATCGACATGGTGATCGTGCGCGAACTGACCGGCGACGTCTATTTCGGCGCCAAGGGGCAGGGCCGGAATGCGGAGGGTCTGCGCGAGGGGCATGACCTGATGCGCTATGACGAGGCGGAGGTGGCGCGGATTGCGCGGGTCGGATTCGAGACGGCGCGCAAGCGGCGCGGCAAGCTGACCTCGGTCGACAAGGCCAATGTGCTGGAAACCTCGCAATTGTGGCGCGACGTGGTGCTGGAGGTGGCGCGCGACTATCCCGATGTCACGCTGTCGCACATGTATGTCGACAATGCCGCGATGCAGCTGGTGCGCAATCCCGGCCAGTTCGACGTGATCGTGACCGGCAACCTGTTCGGCGATATCCTGTCCGACCAGGCATCGATGTGCGCAGGATCGATCGGGATGCTGCCGTCCGCCGCGCTGGGCGCGACCGGCAAGGGGCTGTACGAGCCGATCCATGGCTCGGCACCCGATATCGCCGGGCGGGGCAAGGCCAATCCGTGCGCGGCGATCCTGTCCGCCGCGATGATGCTGCGCCACTCGCTGGGGCAGGCGGCCGCGGCCGACCGGATCGACGCGGCGGTGGCGGATGCGATCCGCGGCGGCGCGCGTACCGCCGACCTGGGCGGGACGCTGTCGACGGAGGCGATGACGGACGCGGTGCTGGCCCACCTGTAATGGCCGACCTGCTGGAGCTTGCGGTCGTCATCCCGACGTTCAACGAGCGGGCGAACGTGCCCGTGCTGATCGCGCGGCTGACCCAGGCTCTGGCGGGGCGGCGGTGGGAGGCGATCTTCGTCGACGACGACAGCCCGGACGGCACGGCGGAGGCGGCGCGCGAACTGGGCCGGGTGGACGCACGCGTGCGGGTGATCCAGCGTATCGGCCGGCGTAGCCTGTCCTCCGCCTGTATCGAGGGGATGTGCGCGACCGCGGCCCCCTTCGTCGCGGTGATCGACGGCGACCTCCAGCATGACGAGACGCTGCTGCCCGCGATGCTGGACCGGTTGCAGCGGGACGAGGCGCTGGACCTGGTGGTGGGGTCGCGTTTCGTGGCCGGTGGCGGCACCGGCGAATGGGACCGCGACCGGGTGGCGAAATCGGCGCTGGCGACCCGGCTGTCGCGCCGCGTGCTGAAGGCCGACCTGTCCGATCCGATGAGCGGCTTCTTCATGATCCGCAGCACGGTGGCGCGGGCCGTGGTGCCCGAATTGTCGGCGATCGGCTTCAAGATCCTGCTCGACATCATGACCGCGGCGCCGCGGCCGCTGGCCTTTGTCGAGATGCCCTATACCTTCCGGGTGCGGACCGAGGGCGAGTCGAAGCTCGATCACGTCGTCGCGATGGAATATCTGATCGCGCTGTACGACCGCATGTTCGGGCGGTTCGTGCCGGTGCGCTTTGCGATGTTCTCGGCGATCGGGGTGCTGGGGGTGGGCGTGCACATGGCGACGCTCAGCCTGGTATTCCTGGGGGCGGGGGCCAGCTTCCTGCTGGCGCAGATCCTCGCCACGGTGGTGGCGATGACGTTCAACTTCTTTCTGAACAACGCACTGACCTATCGCGACCGGCGGTTGAAGGGGGTGCGCGCGCTGGTCGACGGATGGGTGTCGTTCTGCGTGGTGTGTTCGGTGGGGGCGGTTGCCAATGTCGGCGTCGCCGCCTTCCTGCATGACGTGCGCAGCAGCGAATGGGCGGCCTCCGCACTGGTCGGGGTGCTGATCGGCGCGGTGTGGAATTACGCGCTGTCGTCCCGGTTCGTCTGGGGACGGTATTGAGGGCGTCTCACCGGGGCGCGGCGGCAAGCTCCGGATAGGTTCGGTGCAGGGCTTCGGAGGCTTCGGCGAGCGCCTGGCGGGCGGCGATGAGTTGCCGGTTGGCGCGCAACGGATCGTCGAACCGTCCCAGGTCGGACATCACCGGTCCCTCGAAATAGCGCAGGGCGTCCAGAGCGGCGTCGATCGCATGCAGGATGTCCTGCTGCTCCAGTTCGATCAAGGTGAGTCGTTCGGCTTCCAGGCGGAAAGGCATGGCTGACGGTCCGGTTCGCTACATCTTGTCCTACTATCCCACGCATGATGACCACATGCCAGCAGTCAGATTACTTTCGCGCAGCGGGCATAAATCATTCGAAATCATGGATTTTGCCACAAGCGTCTGAAAGGTGCTGGCGGAAAACTGCATACCGCTATGCCGATGTATGCACAAAGGCGATTCGCCGCGGCTCAGTTCCAACCGGGCAAAAGGGTCCAGCGACGGAACGAGTCGGGCTGTGCGAGCGGAGCGGCGGAGAGGATCGGATAGAACCAAAGGAACAGCGTGGCGGCAGCGATCAGGAGGGTCTCGTCCCATTCGCGCAAAGCACGGCGCCAGTGATCGGCGGCCACCGCGATCACGATCGGCAACCACAGGCTGGGCAGATAGTAATAGTAGAAAAAGCCGAGGGATTTCGGAATGATTGCCCAGATCAGGTAACTGCCCAGCCACAGTGCGGCGACGCCGCCCAGCCGGACATTGCGGCGGCGCACCGCCCCCCAGAGGCAGGCGGCGACCGCCACCAAGCCACCCCACATCACCACCGGATTGCCGACCATCAGGATGCCGCGCTGTGCGCCGTCTGCGACGTCGTAGAAATACCAGATCGGGCGCAGCATCAGCGGCCAGCTCCACCAGTCCGACTGATAGGTGTGCGCCGACAGGACCTGGGTCTGCTGGTGATAGATGTCGAGCTGGAAGGGGAGCAGCGTGGCTATGCTCAGCGGATTGTCCGAGTAGAAAAAGGCGGGCGCAAAGGTGGCGAGATAGGTGACGCCGCCGACAAGGCCGAGGATGAGCCAGGCGCGCACGACCGACAGGCCGGGCCAGCGCGCCGGGTCGCGGTGCCGGAGGATCGCGATGGCGAGCGCGGCATAGCCGACATAGGGGATCGCGGTCCATTTCGTCCCCGCGGCCAGCCCGAGCAGAACGGCGCCCAGCGTCCAGCGGGCGGTGGCATGCGGCCCGCGCATCGCCCACAGCATGGCGGCGACGGCCAGCACCACAAAGGCGGCCATGAAGCCGTCGAGCATGGCGATGCGCGCCTGGACGAGCAGGGTGAAGTTGAACAGCGCGAGCAGGGTGCCGAGGATCGCGGGCCGCAGCCGCCGGGTGGTCAGCCACAGGATCCAGAACACCCCGCCCACCGTCGCCGTGCCCGCCAGCGTCGACAACGCGCGCCAGCCGGCGGGACCGTCGCCGAAAAGCAGAATGCCGAGTGCGATCAGCGTCTTGCCGAGCAGGGGATGCTCGATATTGGTGTGCCCGGCCAGCGCCAGCAGGGTGCGCGCGGCGGGCACGTAATGCACCTCGTCAAAGACGAGGCGATGCGGAATGGTCAGCCGCCAGGTGAACAGCGCCTGCGCCGCCGCCATCAGCAGCAGCGCGACGGGCAGGGGGCGACGAAGTGGGGCGGGGACATGCATCGTGCGCCATGGTGGCGTGCCACATGGCGGTTGGGAAGGCCGCAACGGGGCTTGCCGATGACCGCCGGCCCCGGCAAAGGCTGCAATCATGAAGCGCAAGACTGGTCAGGACCGTTCGATCACCGCCGGCTGGCGTCCCGCGACGCAGGCCGTGCGCGGGGGCACCGCGCGGTCGGAATATGGCGAAACCTCCGAGGCGATCTTCCTCACCTCCGGCTACGCCTATGATTGTGCGGGCGACGCGGCGGCGCGGTTCGCCGGCGAGCAGGAGGGGATGACCTATTCCCGCCTGCAGAACCCGACGGTGCAGATGCTGGAAGAACGCATCGCCCTGCTGGAAGGCGCCGAGGCGTGCCGCACCATGACATCGGGCATGGCCGCGATGACCGCGGTGTTGCTCAGCCAGTTGCAGGCGGGCGACCATCTGGTCGGCGGCCGTGCCGCGTTCGGATCGTGCCGCTGGCTGACCGACACGCTGCTGCCCAAGTTCGGCATCGGCACGACCGTGGTCGATGCACGCGATCCGCAGGCCTTCCTGGACGCGGTGAAGCCCGAGACCAAGGTCTTCTTCTTCGAAACGCCGGCCAATCCGACGATGGACATCGCCGATCTGGCGGCGATCTGCGCCATTGCGCGCGAGCGCGGGATCGTGACCGTGGTGGACAACGCCTTTGCCACGCCCGCGCTGCAACGCCCGATGGATTTCGGCGCGGACGTCACCGCCTATTCGGCGACCAAGATGATGGACGGGCAGGGACGCGTGCTGGCGGGCGCCGTGTGCGGGACCGAGGATTTCATCACCAACACCCTGCTGCCCTTCACCCGCAACACCGGGCCGACCCTGTCCGCGTTCAACGCCTGGGTCGTGCTGAAGGGGCTGGAGACGCTGGACCTGCGCATCCACCGCCAGTCGGAAAGCGCGCTGAAGGTCGGCCGTTTCCTGGAGGGCCGCGTGCCGCGTGTGCTGCACCCCGGCCTGCCCAGCCACCCGCAGCACGAACTGGCGATGCGCCAGATGAAGGCGGCAGGCGCGATCTTCGCGATCGAACTGGATGGCGGGCGCAGCCAGGCGCATGCGCTGCTCGACGGGCTGCAACTGATCGACATCTCGAACAACATCGGCGATTCGCGGTCGCTGATGACGCATCCGGCCTCCACCACCCATGCCGGGGTCGCCGAGGACAAGCGGTTGGAGATGGGCATATCCGAGGGTATGCTGCGGCTGAACGTCGGGCTGGAAGATGCCGACGACCTGATCGACGACCTGGACCAGGCGCTGCGGCAGGCGGGCCTGTGACGATGCGCGGCGGCGTGCGGGGGAGACGCTGATGGCCTTGACCGAGGGCGCAGTGAAGGCGTTGTTCCCGCATGCGGCCACCACCGCGGGCGTTACCGTGCGCGTGTCGGTCAGCTATCTGCCCGAACAATCCGAGCCGGCGCGTGGGCGCTGGTTCTGGGCCTATCATATCCGCCTGGAGAATGACGGCGCGGCGGCGGTGCAGCTGCTGACCCGCCACTGGGTCATCACCGACGGGCGCGGCGCGCGCCATTCGGTGGAGGGCGAGGGCGTGGTGGGCGAGCAGCCGCTGATCGAGCCGGGCGCGAGCTTCGACTATGTATCCGGTTGTCCGCTCGCCACCCCGTCGGGGGCGATGCAGGGCACGTACCGGATGATCGGCGCGGACGGCGTCACCTTCGACGTGGCGATCCCGCGCTTCACCCTGCTGGCACCGGCGGTGGCGTCTTGAAGCGGACGCACCTGCCGCTGAACGGTCTGCGCGTGCTGGACGCAGCGGCACGGCACCTGAGCTTCACGCGCGCCGCGGACGAACTGGCGGTGACGCCCGCGGCGGTGGGCCAGCAGATCCGCGCGCTGGAGGATACGCTGGGCGTGGTGCTGTTCCGGCGCACGACCCGCGGGCTGGAACTGACGCCCGAGGCGGAGGCGGGGCTTGCCCCTCTCCGCGCCGGTTTCCTGCAATTCGAGGAAGCGGTGCGCGCCATGCAGGCGGGGCAATCGTCCAAGTCGCTGACCATCGCAGCGCCGCGCGACGTGACCGAAAAGTGGCTGATGCCGCGTCTGGCCGAGATTGCGGGCGGAGACGGCGACCTGCGCTTCACCCTGATCGCGGCGGACGAGGGGCTGGATTTCACCGAAGCGAACCTGGACCTGGCGATCCGCTGGGGCGACGGGCCCGGCGGGCATGAAGGCGAGGCGCTGGAATCGGACGGCATGGTCGTGGTGGTGGCACCCGGCAACGCCGGCGCCGCGCTGATCGGCTGGCCGGGCAGCCCCGACGAGGGCGTGCCGTTGATCCGGGTGACGGACGCCGGACTGGCGATCGATGCCGCCGCAGCCGGACTGGGCCGGGCGGTGGTGCCGCATCTGTTGGCCGCGCGCGATCTTGCCTCCGGGCGGCTGGTGCAGGTGGGAGAGGCGCTGCCCTCGCGACAGGGTTATTGGCTGGTCGCGCCGTTGCCGCAGTGGCGGCAGCAGAAGGTGAAGACGCTGGTGGAGGCGTTGGGGGGCTAGGGGACGGCAACGCATCATTCTGCGGTGATCGCGCCGATCCTAATTGTATCGTAAGAGGTTTTCGGCTCTTCTCCCTTTTTCCGAGGAACAGGGAGGGTTTCGATGTCGGATATGGACCGGGCGCATGTGGCGCGCTCGCAATTGATGTACGACGCCAGCAGGAAGTCCGCGGGCGTTGCTTATATCCTGCTGATCTTTCTGGGCGGATTTGGCGCCCACCGCTTTTATCTCGGCCGGATAGGTTCGGGCGCCGGAATGCTGGCGCTGAATGTCCTTGGCTGGATCACGCTGATTGCCGGTGTCGGTTTGGTTTTGCTCGGCATCGCCTGGGTTTGGCTTTTCGTGGACCTGTTCTTGGTGCCGGGCATGGCACGAAGCTACAATATGCGGCTGGCGAATGACCTGACGGGCGGCTCTCCTCAAACCGCCTGAACGGGGGCGGGGCGGAAGCGCCCCGCCGCTTCAATTCTTCAGCTTCCAGCCCTTGCGCAGGAGCGTGTAGCACAGCACCGCCATGGCGATGTCGGCGGCCAGCATGACGATGCCGCCCATCGTCACCGGCGAATCGGCCAGGCCGAGGAAGCCGTAGCGGAAGCCCGAGATGATGTAGAAGAACGGGTTGGCGTGGCTGATCGCGCGGAAGGTGGGGGCGAGCGAGTCGACCGAATAGAAGGTGCCCGACAGCAGCGACAAAGGTAGCACGACGAAGTTGGTCACCGCGGCGGCATGGTCGAACTTTTCCGCCCAGATCGAGGTCAGCACGCCGAGCAGTGCCAGAAAGGCCGAACCGAGCAATCCGAACCAGATAACGGCGAAAAAGGCGTGGGGCGTGACATGGACGCCCGGCCAGATCGCCATGGCGAGCCATACGGTCAGGCCGACCAGCACCGCGCGCGTCACCGCGCCACCGACGAGCGCAGCAAGCAGTTCGGCGGTGGACAAGGGCGGCATGAGATAATCGACGATGGTGCCCTGGATCTTGCCGACCAGCAGCGAGAAGCTGGCATTGGCGAAGGCGTTGTTCATCATTCCCATGACGATCAGGCCGGGTGCGATGAAGTCGCCAAAGGGAACCTGTTGCCCCGCGACCGGCACCGCATGACGGCCGCCGAGCGCGGTGGTGAAGATGATCAGGTACAGAAGCGTGGTGACCGCCGGTGCCCAGATCGTCTGGAGCTGCACCTTGAAGAACCGGCGCACCTCCTTGATATAGAGGGTACGAAGGCCCCCCCAGTTGATGTTCCGGATGACGGGCACGCCGGGGGCGTGCTGTACCGCCGATTGGATTTCGCCGATTGGGGGCTGGCTGCTCATCGGCAAAGCGCGTAACCGCTGCCGGGGTCGCCCGCAACCGGTGGCGTGATGCAGGCGCGGTAAAATGCAGGGAATGTGTTGATGTCGTGGACGGACGAGCGGATCGAGACGCTCAAGACGATGTGGGAAGCGGGCCAGACCGCCAGCCAGATCGCCGAGGCGCTGGGCGGGGTCAGCCGCAATGCGGTGATCGGCAAGGCGCACCGGCTGGGTCTGCAGGCGCGCCCCTCGCCGGTGAAGCCGAACGAGCCCGAGGTGAAGGAGCAGCCGGTCGCCGCCGCGCCGCCCGAGCCCGCACCACCGCCCCCGCCTGCACCAGCCGAGCCGGCGCCGGTCCGCGAGGTGGTGCGCGAGGCGGCACCCGAGCCGGTCCGCGAGACCGCCCCGGCGCCGGAGCCGGTGCGCGATCCGCAGCCGGTGTTGCGTTCGGTCGGCCCCGGTGGCTTCGTGCGCCAGTCGCCCGGTGAACAGCAGCCGCCATCCACCCCGGCGCCGCCGCGCCGCCTGGTACCGGCCAAGCCGAATGCCGACATGGCGGGCAAGACCACGCTGCTCGACCTGAACGACCGCATCTGCAAATGGCCGCTCGGTCATCCGGGCGAGCCGGATTTCCATTTCTGCGGGCAGAAGGTGAATCCGGGCTTCCCATATTGCGTGCAGCATTGCGGGCATGCCTATCAGGCGCAGTTGCCGCGGCGTGATCGCCGTCCGCCGCCGCCGTTGCCGTTCGGCGGCCCGCGGGTCCGGTAAGAGCCGCCAAGGCGGCTCGCGCACCCGTGGTCCGCCCGGCCGGCGCGGCTATCGCCGCGTCCGACGTCATGGGCTTTTGCCCATGACGGGCCCATTGCAGACGCGAAAACACCCGCCGGGATCGCTCCGGGCGGGTGTTTTTCTTTGCGGGTCCCGCCGCGGCGAAGCCGCGTCGTCGGTCGGCACGGTGTGCCGCCGTCCGGGCTTCGGCGTGGGTGCCGACTGGCACCCACGCCTGCGCCTTAGAACCTGAACGCCGCCGTCGCGCGGATCGAGTGCCAGCGGAACTTGTCGTCCGAACGACGAATGTCGGTGCCGCTGGTGTTGGGGGCCAGCACGAACGGGTTGGTCGCCGGTGCCGTACCCTGGGTCACGCGGACGCGCGCGTCGTCGTCCTGATACTGATGGTACATATATTCCAGGCCGACCGAGAAGTTGCGGCCGAGCTTCTGCTCGATGCCGCCGCCGCCGAGGAAGCCGAACTGGTTGCGATCACCCGACAGGGCAAAGGCATTGGCGGTGTTGGAGGTGGTGAAGCTGCGGTCGATGCGGGCATAGCCGGGGCCGAAGGTGCCGTAGAACAGCGTGGTATCGACCGCATAGCCGACGCGGCCGCGGATCGAGGCTTCCCAATCCAGCTCGCGGGTCATGACATAGTTGGCGGGCGTGGTGGAGAAGCCGCTGACGCTGTCGTTGATCTCGGCCTTGCCGAACTCGCCGACGACGCCGTACACGATGTTGCCGACCTGATGGTCCGCACCGACGCGGGCGTAATAGGCGATGCCGTTCTTGTCGTTGCGGCAACCGGTGGCGGCGTTCTGCGGCGACAGGGTGCTGCGCGCCGCGCCCTTGCAGAAGCCGGGCGAGAAGGCGTTGGCGCCGGTGGGCAGCGTTACCGTGTCACCGAAGCGGCCGTCCAGATTGCGATCGAACAGCAGGCGCGAACCCTGGTCGTTCGGCTGGACGTCATAGCCGAAGCTACCGCCGACATAGACGCCGGCGAAGGGGGCATCGGCGGTCGTCTCGGCGCCCTGGTTGTAGCTGTCCTGTGCGAAGGCAGGCGCTGCGACCAGCGTCAGGGCGGCGGTGGCCACGGTGAAAGCGATGCGCATGGTGTCTCCCGGTTTCATGATACTCGGGCGGCGGAACGTTCGTTTTGCTGGGTTTTATCCGGAACCTACCTAATTCAAATTAATCTGTTGCGGCTATGCCACACCTAAGATGGGCAAGGGCGACGCTGGTACTCGGGCGCATCGCACCCTATAGTTCTCGTTATGTCCGAAGATCTCTTTGCGGGTTCGGCCCGCCCGGCCCCCGCCTATGATGCCTCGTCGATCGAGGTGCTGGAGGGGCTGGAGCCGGTGCGGCGGCGGCCGGGTATGTATATTGGCGGGACGGATGAGCGGGCGTTGCATCATCTGGCGGCCGAGGTGCTGGACAATGCGATGGACGAGGCGGTGGCCGGCCATGCGACGCGGATCGAGGTAAAACTGGAGCCGGGCAACCGACTTACCATTGTCGACAATGGCCGCGGAATTCCCGTCGACCCGCACCCCAAGTTTCCCGACAAGTCGGCACTGGAGGTGATTTTGTCGACATTGCATTCGGGCGGCAAGTTCACCGGCAAGGCATACGCCACTTCGGGCGGCCTGCACGGCGTGGGCGTGTCGGTGGTGAACGCGCTGTCGTCGGACACGGTGGTGGAGGTGGCGCGCGAGCGGCAACTGTATCGCCAGCGCTTTTCGCGCGGAGTGACGCTGGGCCCGCTGGAGAGCGTCGGCGCAGCGCCCAACCGGCGCGGCACCAGCGTCGCCTTCACCCCCGACACCGAGATCTTCGGGCCCGAGCTGCACTTCAAGCCGGCGCGGCTGCACAAGCTGGTACGGTCCAAGGCGTATCTGTTCGCCGGTGTCGAGATACGCTGGCACTGCGCGCCCGAGCTGATCGCCGACGATACGCCGGCGGATGCGGTGTTCCAGTTCCCCGGCGGTCTGGCGGACCATCTGAAGGAGCAGGTGGGAAGCCGCGAATGCGCCACCGCCGATTTCTTCAGCGGCAACCAGGATTTTCCGGGCGAGGCGGGGCGCGTCGAATGGGCGGTGGCCTGGCCGCTGTGGAGCGACGGCAGCTATAGCTGGTATTGCAACACCATCCCGACGCCCGATGGCGGCACGCACGAGCAGGGACTGCGCCAGGCGCTGGTCCGCGGCTTGCGCGCGTTCGGCGATCTGGTGGGACAGAAAAAGGCCAAGGAGCTGACCGCGGACGACGTGATGGTCGGCTCCGAGGTGATGCTGTCGGTCTTCATCCGCGATCCGCAATTTCAGAGCCAGACCAAGGACCGGCTGACCAGTGCGGAGGCGGCCGGGCTGGTCGAGAAGGCGGTGCGCGACCATTTCGACCATTATCTCAGCAACAACATGGAGCGCGGCAAGGCGCTGCTCGGCTATGTGCTGGAGAAGATGGACGAGCGCCTGCGCCGCAAGCAGGAGCGCGAGGTCAAGCGCAAGACGGCGACCAGCGCAAGGAAGCTGCGCCTGCCCGGCAAGCTGACCGACTGTTCGGCGGACAGCCCGCAGGGCACCGAACTGTTCATCGTCGAGGGCGATTCGGCCGGCGGATCGGCCAAGCAGGCGCGCGACCGCAAGAGCCAGGCGATCCTGCCGATCCGCGGCAAGATCCTGAACGTCGCGTCCGCCACCAGCACCAAGATATTGCAGAACCAGGAGATCGCCGACCTGATCCAGGCGCTGGGATGCGGCACGCGCAAGGATTGCGACCCGACGCAGCTCCGCTACGACCGCGTGGTCATCATGACCGACGCCGACGTCGACGGCGCGCATATCGCGACGCTGCTGATGACCTTCTTCTTCCAGGAAATGCCCGATCTGGTGCGGCGCGGGCACCTGTATCTGGCGCAGCCGCCGCTGTACCGGCTGACCGCGGGCGCGAAGTCGCTCTACGCGCGCGACGATGCGCACCGCGCGCAACTGGAGCGGACCGCGTTTCGCGGCAAGAAGGTGGAGGTCGCCCGCTTCAAGGGGCTGGGCGAGATGAACCCGCAGCAGTTGCGCGAAACGACGATGGACCCGGCCAAGCGCAGCATGATCCGCATCACCCTGCCGCAGGAATATGAGGAGCGGGCGGGGGTGAAGGATCTGGTCGACCGGCTGATGGGCAACAATCCCGCGCACCGCTTCGCCTTCATCCAGGAGAATGCGGCCCGGCTGGACGAAGAGGTGATCGACGCATGACGGACAAGGATCTGGACCGCATCTACAAGGCCAATCGCTGGCTGATCGCGAAGAAGACGGGATCGGCGGGTATCAAGGCGTTCACCGTGGGACGCGAAAGCCTGGACGCGCTGATCGGGCAGATCGCCGACGCCTATGGCCTATCGGAAGAGGACCGCGCGCGGCTGCGCCCGACCGCGGGGATCGACCTGCATGAGGGCGCGGGCAAGCTGGCGGACATGGCACGCAAGTCCGCGGGCGTGATGAAGGGGATGGAGATCGTTGCCGACGCCAGGCGCGCCGGCACGCTGATGAAGACGGGGCGGCATCTGGTGACTAAGGGCCTGCCGGGGGCGGCGCGAGTGGCCAAGGGTGCCAAGGCGGCGGGTGTCGCCGGGCGTGCGGTGCCCTGGGTCACGGTGGCGGTATCGGCCTATGCGGTCGGATCGGCGGGCTTTTTTGCGGCCAAGGCGGAGCGGTTCAATCGCGATTGCCGCAATTTGCTTCAGGCGCGGCTGGATGCGGCGAAGGGGTCGGCTTCAGCGTCCTGAGGGGGGGCGTCGGGTATCGCTTTCGCGCCACCTGTCTCTCGATACAGCATCTCGATACGCAGCTTTGCTGCTACTCGACGCTTACTCGAGACGAACGGGGAGGGGAGGAACCTGTTTTTCGGTACAGCGGCTGGGTATCCAGGTTCGCGGCTGCTCGACGGTTACGCGAGGGGGCCGGGAGTGGGGCAGCCTGTCTCTCGATACGCCGGCTCGATATGCGGCCTTGCCGCTACGCGACAACTGCTGGAGACGAACCGAAGAAAGCCTGAAAACAATGCAGTAGGGGCTTGATCGGACGGGCCCTTCATGGCCTGATGCTTGCGCCCATTCGGCGTCGGTCGCCGGGGAGGTGGGCCGACGGCCACGGGAGGGGCCACGACATGATGATGCTTGCGCTGTTCTGGGCCGCACAGGCCACCGCTGCTCCGCCACCTTCATCTGCACCGCAGTCCCTGCCGGCCCCGCCCAGCATCGTCGTGACGGGTGAACGACTGTCCAAGCTGCGCGACGATCTGGCGGCGTGTATCGCCCGGCAGTGCCCGCCGCCCGAGGAAATCCAGCGATCGCTGGCACTGGCCGAGACGCAGTTCATTGCGGGCGATTACCGACGCAGCCGCGCGACCCTGTTGAAAGCGCGCAAACGCAACGCACGCCATGCCGCGCAATTTCCTGTCGACGTGGCGGACCTGCACCGCGCGACGGCGTTGTTGTCCAATGTCAACGGACTTCCGGACCCGGCGCGGATCGGAGCGATCGATGCGGTCGATGCGCTGAAAAAGGGACTGACCGAGAACGATCCGCGTATCTTCATGGAACGGCTGCGCGTGGGCGAGGCCTTCGCCCGCGAAGGCCGCCCGTTCGCCGCGCTGGATCATTATGCCTGGGTGGCGAGGAGCGCCAAAGCGTCGGGGATGCCCGATATAGAGGGGCAGGCGATGTTACGATCCGCGGTGCTGCTCGGCGTGATCGCGACGATGGTGAAATCCTATGTGCCCAGCGCCCGGCGTGCGGCGGATGCGATCCTGGCGCGGCAGGAGCCCGCTTTCCTGCCCTATCGCAACGGCGTGCGGGTGCTGCGCGCGCAACTGGCGCCCAAGCGCGAGCGCGATGCGGTGGTGCAGGCCGCGCTGCGCGAGATCGAACCCGATCCCACGGCACAGGGCCCGGTGCTGGTCTATAATCCACCCATCGACATGCAGGACGCGGTGTTCGGCACCGTGGCGAACGATACGCCGCTTTGGGCCGATGTCGCGTTCCACATCGCGCCCGACGGCCGCGTGACCGAAGTGGAGACGCTGCGCAGCGCCGAGCAGGTGGATCCGCGCTGGGTGGAGATCGCGACGCGCGGCTTGCGTGATCGACGTTATGCCCCGGCCTCGATTCCGGCAGATGGCCTGGCACGGGTGGAGCGATACAGTTTCGTGGCGGACTTCGTGCCCTTCGGCCGGAGCCGCGATTCCTTGCGCAGCCGCATCCCCGTCCGCTCGTCGCAGCGCCGCGTGGAGGTGATCGATATCAGCCTGCCGCAGCAGCAGGCATCGGCCACGACGCCCGCCACCTCGTAGCGGTGTTGATTCCCCTATCCCATCTCCGCTAACACACCGCTCCGGGCGGCCCACCACGGGTCGCCCTTGCTGTTTGAAGGAGCACGCCCGTGACCATCACCGCCCTGATGCCCGTCTACCCACGGTGCGGGGTGCGTCCGGTCCGAGGCGAGGGCGTGTACCTGTATGGCGAGGACGGGCAGCAGTTCCTCGATTTCGCCAGCGGCATCGCGGTGAACGCGCTGGGCCACGGCCATCCCAAGCTGGTCAAGGCGATCGCCGATCAGGCGGCGACGCTGATGCACGTGTCGAACCTGTATGGCAGCCCGCAGGGCGAGCATCTGGCGCAGCGGCTGGTGGATGCGACCTTTGCCGATACGGTGTTCTTCACCAATTCGGGCGCGGAAGCGGTGGAATGCGCGATCAAGACCGCGCGCCGCTATCACTATGCCAATGGCAATCCCGAGCGGCACACGCTGATCACCTTCAACAACGCGTTCCATGGCCGGACGCTGGGGGCAATTTCCGCCACCAACCAGGCCAAGATGCGCGACGGGTTCGAGCCGCTGCTGCCGGGCTTCGCCTATGCCCCGTTCGACGATCTGGACGCGGCGCTGGCGCTGATCGATGACAACACCGCGGGCTTCCTGGTGGAGCCGATCCAGGGCGAGGGCGGCCTGCGCCCCGCCAGCCCGGAGTTCCTGCGCGGCCTGCGCGAGGCGTGCGACAAGCACGGCCTGTTGCTGGTGCTGGACGAGGTGCAGTGCGGTTATGGCCGCACCGGCAAGTTCTTCGCCCATGAACTGTACGGCGTAACGCCCGATATCATGGCGGTGGCCAAGGGCATTGGCGGCGGCTTTCCGCTGGGCGCGTGCCTTGCCACCGAGGAAGCGGCCAAGGGCATGGTCGCGGGCACGCACGGCTCCACCTATGGCGGCAATCCGCTGGCCATGGCGGCAGGCGAGGCGGTGCTGGACGTGTTGCAGGAGCCGGGCTTCCTGGAGCAGGTCGAGGCGATGGGCCAGCGGCTGCGCGCCACGCTGGAGCAGATGATCCCCAATCACGATCATCTGTTCGAGGAAGTGCGCGGCCATGGCCTGATGCTCGGCCTGAAGATGAAGAGCGACAGCCGCCGCTTCGTCGCGCATTGCCGCGACGAGCATAACCTGTTGCTGGTATCGGCCGGCGAGAATGTGGTGCGCATCCTGCCGCCGCTGGTGATCGACGAAAGCCATGTCGCCGAGTTCGCCACCAAGCTGTCCGACGCCGCGCGGGTCTATGTGCCCGTTGCCGACGATTGATGATGATTGTTTCGCCCCGGATCGTGGCCGGGGCGAAAAGGAGTTGATCCGATGAGCCTCCGTCACTTCCTGAACCTCGCCGATGCGGGGACCGATGGCGTCGTCGCCATGCTGGCCGATGCGGCGGCGCGCAAGGCGGCGCGCGCCGGCTTCACCAAGGGGCGCGCCGATGCCGATGCGCCGCTGGCCGGCCATGTGCTGGCGATGGTGTTCGAAAAGAACTCGACGCGCACCCGCGTCAGCTTCGACATGGCGATCCGCCAGCTCGGCGGCACCTCCATCGTGATGGATGCCGGCACCATGCAGCTGGGCCGGGGCGAGTCGATCGCGGATACCGCGCGCATCCTGTCGGGCTATACCGATGCGATCATGATCCGCACCGACGACCATGCCAAGGTCGAGGAGATGGCGCATTATGCGACCGTTCCGGTGATCAACGGGCTGACCGATGCGTCGCATCCCTGCCAGATCATGGCGGACCTGCTGACCATCCAGGAGGCGGGCAAGACGCTGTCGGGCATGAAGGTCGCGTGGCTGGGCGACGGCAACAACGTGCTCGCTTCGATCGTGGAGGCGGGCGGGCTGCTCGGCTTCGACGTGGTGGCGGCGTGCCCGCCAGAATATGCGCCGCACGAGGCCGCGATCACCGCGGCGTCGGGGCGCGCGCGCGTGGTGCTCGACCCGCGCGAGGCGGTCGAGGGTGCGGACATCGTCGTCACCGACACCTGGATCTCGATGGGGCAGGCGCATGCCGAGGCGAAGCTGGCGGCGCTTGCGCCCTATCAGGTTACGCCCGAGCTGATGGCGTTCGCCAAGGCCGATGCGAAGTTCCTGCACTGCCTGCCCGCGCACCGCGGCGAGGAAGTGACCGCGGACGTGATCGATGGTCCGCAGTCGCTGATCTGGGCAGAGGCGGAGAACCGGCTGCACGCGCAAAAGGCGGTGCTGCGCTGGTGTATGGGCCAGATCGGCTGAACTTGCGGGGGCGGGGGGCGCGTCCCATCTAGGGGCGAGACTTTTCCCCCCTTCATGCGTGCGCGTGCCTGCCGCGCCGGTTGCGACCGGCGGGGGGATGGACGCGGCGCCAAGGACCGACCGATGCACGACACGACGCTTCCCGATTTCGACCGCACGCTGGGCTTCACCATCCCGGAACGCCACGCGCGTGGCCGCGTCGTGCGGCTGGGGCCGGTGCTGGACACGATCCTGTCGGCCCATGCCTATCCCCCTGCGATCGAGGCGTTGCTGACCGAGGCGCTGACGCTGACCGCGCTGATCGGCGCGACGCTGAAGGATGTCGACGGGCAGTTGACGATCCAGACGCGCAGCGACACCGGCGTGGTGCAGTTGCTGGTCTGCGATTACCGGGGCGGCGAGTTGCGCGGCTATATCCAGTATGATGCCGAGCGGCTGGCGGAACTGCCGGCGGAGCCGACGCTGTTCGCGCTCTTCGGGCAGGGCTATCTGGCGATCACCTTCGACCTGGCGACGACGGGCGAGCGGTATCAGGGCATCGTGCCGCTCGACGGCGCACGGCTGGCCGATGCGGCGGAGGCCTATTTCGTTCAGTCCGAACAGATCCCCAGCCTGGTGCGCATCGGTGTCTCCAAGGACGCGGACGGGCGGACGGTGGCGGGCGGCCTGTTCCTCCAGCACCTGCCCGAGGGCGAGGTGGGGCGCGAGCGGCTGCACGTCCGGCTGGACCATCCCGAATGGGACCATGTGGTGGCGCTGGGCACCACGATCGGCGCGGACGAGCTGACCGATGCGGGCGTGTCGCTGGAAACGCTGATCTGGCGGTTGTTCAACGAGGAAAAGGACGTGCGCGTCCTGGCCTCGACCCCGATCGTGCGCGGATGCCGGTGCACGGCGGACTATATCGCCGGCGTGATCGCGCGCTTCTCGGTGGAGGAACGGCGCGAGATGGCGGATGCCGACGGGATGATCCACGTCGATTGCGCCTTCTGCGCGACGAAGTTTCCGGTGCCGGTGGAGGAACCCGCCTGATCGGGCGGAAGGGTATGTGCGAAAGCGTACCTTAACTCCGCCTTCACCAATGCCGTGCTAACGCGCTGGCGTGCCTGAAGTTTTTCAGCACGCTTTCTCCCTTGATCGGGTTCTTCGAGCCTGGTTCTCTGGGGCCGCACCCTGCCGGTGCGGCCCTTCTTTTCGTTGCAAGCATGGCCCAACAGGCGTAGCGGCGGGCGGATCATGACATCAACTGCACCCCTTGCGGTCGCGCTCGTATCGGGCGGGCTGGACTCGATGATTTCCGCAGCCCTGGCACGCGCGGCGGGATACCGCCTGCTGGCGCTGTCGGTCGATTATAACCAGCGGCACCAGGTCGAACTGGCGGCGGCCGCGCGCATCGCGCGCGCGCTGGGCGCCGAGCGGCACATCGTGCTGCCGCTGGACCTGTCCGCGTTCGGCGGATCGGCCCTGACCGCCGATATCGCGGTGCCCAAGGACGGCGTGCAACCGGGCATTCCGGTCACCTATGTGCCGGCGCGCAACACGATCTTTCTGAGCCTGGCGCTGGGCTGGGCGGAGGCGGCGGGCGCGCGCGACCTGTTCATCGGCGTCAACGCACTCGATTATTCCGGCTATCCCGACTGCCGGCCCGAATTCATCGCCGGGTTCGAGCGCCTCGCCGAGCTTGCCACCAAGGCGGGCGTGGAAGGCGAGCCGTTCAAGATTCAGGCGCCGCTGCAACATATGACCAAGGCCGATATCGTGCGCGAGGGCACGCGGCTGGGGCTGGACCTGGGAATGAGCTGGTCCTGCTACGACCCGGCGCCGGGCGACCTGCATTGCGGCGCGTGCGACAGTTGCCGGTTGCGCTCCAAGGGCTTTGCGGATGCGGGCATCGCCGATCCCACCGCCTATGCGGTAAGCCCGCAGGGCTGAGCCGATGAGCTACGCCGTCAAGGAAATGTTCCTGACCCTGCAGGGGGAGGGCGTGCATGCCGGCCGCCGGGCGGTGTTCGTGCGCTTCGCCGGGTGCAACCTGTGGTCGGGACGCGAGCAGGACCGGGCGACCGCAGTGTGCCGCTTCTGCGACACCGATTTCGTCGGCACCGATGGTCTGGGCGGCGGCAAGTTCGCCGATGCCGGCGCGCTGGTGGCCGCGGTCGCGGGCTTCTGGGGCGAGGGTGTCGCCAACCGCTTCGTGGTGCTGACCGGGGGCGAGCCGATGCTCCAGATCGACGATGCGCTGGTCGATGCGCTGCATGGCGCAGGCTTCACGATCGCGATCGAGTCGAACGGGACCATCGCGGCGCATGCCGGTATCGACTGGGTGTGCATCAGCCCCAAGGCGGGCAGCGTGGTGGTGCAGCGCGCGGGCGACGAATTGAAGCTGGTATGGCCACAGGCAGGGCTGGACCCGGCAGCGCTGGAGGATTGGGCGTTCACCCATCATCTGCTCCAGCCGCTGGACGATCCACGTGCCGACGCCAATCGCGAGGCCTGCGTCGACATGGTGCTGGCGCGGCCGCGCTGGCGGCTGTCGTTGCAGACGCACAAGCTGCTCGGCCTGCGCTGAATCAAAAAGGCCGGGAGCGATGCCCCCGGCCCTTTTCACGATCGGTTATCGACGCGCGGCGAGGCCGGTGCCGCCGGCGGGTGGCCAGTTCTGCAGGCCGCACTTCTTGGTGACCCATTCCGCCTTCTTGTTCCAGCAGATCGGGTCCAGGCGCGGCATGGTGGTATAGTCGCGGCCGATATAGCGCGCGAAGCGCTGTTCGCCCCACGGCGTCAGGCTGTTGCGCAGCTCGCGCATGCGACGCGACGCGATATCGCCGAACGCGCCGCGCGGCGCGAACACCGCTTCGCGCGCGATCGAGGCCGCGGTCTGGCAGAAGCCATATTGGGCGGACACGGTGGCGAAGCTGGAATAGGTGCGCGTGCCGAACTGGTCGAGCGCCATCTGTCCTTCCTTCACCGTCTTGGCATTGCGGCGGAAATACTTGTCGAGGGTGGTGAAGGTATTCTTCAACTCCTCCGAATGGTCGCCCAGCAATGCGTTGTAGTTGGCGACGGAGGCCAGCGTCGGTTCGAACTGGCACTGCAAGGCCGCCACGTTGAGCGCGGCGCGCATCGTCCAGGTCAGGCCGGCGCGAAGCTCGGTCGGCGTGGCCCCGGGAAGCGGCTGGCCGATAATCCCCGGCTCGTCCCCCTGCACCGGCGCGCCCGAAAAATCGCGCGACTGCAAAAAGAACTGCGCCGAAGCCGGCGCCGCCACCGCCAAACCCATCGACGCCGCGCCGAGCGCGAGCGCGGTACGCAACACAATCATCTTGATCCGATCCTTCCCCCGGAGTGCTCCTCAGCGCCGCAAAATATACCGCTTTTCGCCAAGCGACCCAATAGAAATCGGCGGAATACCGTGCGATTCCGAAGGATGAGGCGGGGAGCGGCGGGAATGGCCGATCGTTGCGCAAGGATAATGGCGCACGCAGGGGAATTTGACGGCCGATGGCGGTGCGCCAGACGGCAAAAGGGCCGCCCGGTCGCCCGGACGGCCCTTTTCACACCAAGGCCCGAAGGCCCGTGGCGATGATTACATCGCGTTGGTGGTGGTGTTCGACATCATCATGGTGTCGTTCGACATCATCATGTCGTTGCCCATGGTGTCGTTGGCCATCATGCCACCGTTCATGGTGCCGTCGACGGCAGTCATGTTGTCGGTCATGGTGTCCATGCCCTCGGTCGCGTTCATGTCGGTGACCATGGTGTTCTCGGTCGTGGCTTCGTTCGAGCCGCCGCAAGCGGAAACGGCCAGTGCTGCGCCGGCGATGAGCGAGCCGGTCAGGACCTTGGAGATGATTGCACGCATTGGAAGCTCCCTAGATAGAGGATTTGGAACGGCTTGATGGCCTTAATACCCAAATCTCGGTGGACATTACCCGGATACCGACTGGCCCTCAAGCCTGCTTTTGTCGGGCCAAAGCGAGAGTTTCAAGGAAGGCCGGGAATGTCAACGCAAGGGCGCGATCAAAGGTTGCCATCGAACCCTCGCGACCCAGCGCCGCCAGGCTGGTCACCGGATAATCAGGCAGGCCGCATGGCACGATGCCGCCGAAGTGATTGAGATCAGGTGATATGTTGACGGCAAAGCCGTGCAGCGTCACCCAGCGCTTTACCCGTACCCCGATCGCGCCGATCTTGGCCTCGGTCCCGCCGTCGCGGGTCCAGATGCCGACCCGGCCGCACACGCTGTAGGCCTCGACACCCAGCTCGCGCAACGCAGCGATCAGCCAGTCCTCCAGCGCATGGACGAAGGCGCGCACGTCGCGTCCGCGCCGGTTGAGGTCCAGCACCAGATAGCCGGTGCGCTGGCCGGGGCCGTGATAGGTGTAGCGGCCGCCCCGCCCCGTATCGAAGACGGGGAAGCGCGGATCGACCAGCTCGGCCGGATCGGCGCTGGTCCCGGCGGTATAGACGGGCGGATGTTCGAGCAGCCAGACGAGTTCGCGCGCAGAGCCGTCATGCACCGCCGCGGCGCGCGCCTCCATCTCGGC
Source organism: Sphingomonas carotinifaciens (assembly GCF_009789535.1). Taxonomy (NCBI): domain Bacteria; kingdom Pseudomonadati; phylum Pseudomonadota; class Alphaproteobacteria; order Sphingomonadales; family Sphingomonadaceae; genus Sphingomonas; species Sphingomonas carotinifaciens. The sequence goes on from NZ_WSUT01000005.1 coordinate 1,359,578, forward strand.
CAATCCTTGCGGGTAGGGGATCAGGCCGCCGCTGACCCGCCATTCGATATCGGAAATGTCGGTCACGCCCGCGTCTGTGCGCGCACCCGGCCCGACATGCAAGATGCGGGCAGCCGCGGTCGGCGCGACGCCGATGGTCAAAGCAAGCGGCGTGCGCTAGCGTACGGCGCCAGGGCAAGGGCCAGAGCGGGGGACGGCATGACGGTGAAGATCGGTGCGATTTGGGACAGCACCACGCAGGTTCTGGGCGGTCGCACGGGCGTGTTGATGCCGATCGCGGTGCTGGGCTTCTTCCTGCCGTCCGTCGTCCAGACGCTGGTCGGGCTGGTGGTGGACCAGAACAATGTGCTGCACGGCGGGCTGACCGCGCTGATCGCACTGGCCGCGGCGGTGCTGATGATCTGGGGGCAGATGGCGGTGATGGCGGTCGCGACGCACCCTGCGACGACGCGGGCCGATGCCAGCCGGCAGGGCTGGGCACGCCTGTTGCCCGTGCTGGGCATCGCCCTGATGATCGCGGTGATCGCCATGGTGCTGTTCGTTCCCATCTTCGCCGCGTTGATCGCGGGAGGCTTCGATTTCGCCGCGGCCGCCGCGACGCAGGGCAACACGATGGCGATCCCCCGGCTCTCCGGCGGTGCGGCGGCGTTCATCGCGCTCTATGGGCTGGCCCTGGGAATACTCGCGATCTGGGCCAGTGCGCGGCTGATGCTGGTCTATACCGTGGTCCTGAACGAGCGGCTGGGATTGGGCGCGATTCGCCGTTCGATTCAATTGACGCGGGGGCTGACGCTGAAGCTGGTTGGCGTCATGATATTGTTCGGCATCGTTTTTTTGGTGGTGCTACTTGCGGCGCAAGGCGTAGTGGGCGTCGTCGCCCGGTTGCTGCTGGGGTCCAGCGGCGTCGCGGTCGCACTGTCCGGGATCGCGGGTGCGGCGGTGAACGCCGTGTTGCTGACCATCGCCTATGTCTTCGTGGCGCGGCTCTATGTCGCCACCGCCGGCGTCGTGGCGCCCGCGACCGTTGATTTGCAGAAGGACGTGCCTCCGGCATTCTGATGACCATCGATCCCGTCGCCGTGTTGCGCGACGCGTGGGCCCTGTTCCGGCGTGACCGGGACCTGTTGCTGCGCATCGCGGGCGTGTTTCATTTCCTGCCGGCATTCGCGCTGGCGCTGCTGGTGCCCGAACCGCCGATGCCCGAGAGCGGCGCGGAAGCAGGCGCCGCGCGGACCGATGCGTGGATGCAGGCGCTGAGCGATTGGGGCGCAGCGCATGGCGGCTGGTATCTGCTCGCCTATGCGATCGGCTTTCTGGGCACGGCCGCGATCCTGCTGCTGTATCTGGCGCCGCAACAGACCGTAGGCCAGGCACTGGCCCGGGCGGCGCGGCTGTGGCCGCGCTTCCTGTTGGCGATGGTGCTGGTATCGCTGCCGACGGGGGCGGGCATGCTGCTGTGGATCGTGCCGGGCCTGTATGTCGCCGGGCGTCTGCTGGTCACCGGGCCGGCGCTGGTCGCGGAGGGGCGGATGTCGGCCGCGGGTGCGCTCCAACGCAGTTTCAGGATGAGCCGGGGGGCGGGACTGGGGCTGATGGGGTTGGCGTCGGTGACGTATCTTGGCGGGTTTCTGGCGGGGCAGCCGTTCCTGTGGCTGGGCGACTGGCTGAGCGGGCAGGGCGGCGGCAATCCGATCGGCGTGGCGGTGGTGGAGGCGTGTGCGGCGGCGGTCGTTGCGGCGACCGCCGTGGCACAGGCGCTGATCGCGGTGGTCGCCTATCGCCGGCTGGCGAGCAGGGGAATCTGAGGCGCGGCATCCAGGGGTAACAGGCCGAGCACGCGCGGATCGGGAAAGGTCTCGATCGTGCGGCCGGTCGCGGTGAAGCCCTGCGCACGGTAGAAGTTGAGCGCGCTCGGATGGTCGAGCGTGCAGGTATGGACCCATACCCGCGTGACGCCCGGCGTCCAGGCGCGCATCAGCGCGTGCGCCATCAGCCAGCGGCCATGGCCGGCCCCCGCCAGTTCGGGGATCAGGCCGAAATAGCCGATCTCGCACGTGCTCGCATGGCGGTGATCGAGTTCCAGAAAGCCGACCTCGATCCCGCGCGCGTCGGTGGCGGCGAAGACGGCGATGCCGGGGTCATGGATGATCGCGGTCAGCGCCGCGTCGTCCATCGCAAGGCGGGAGAACCACAGCCACGGCGCGCCCACACGCGCGAACAGGGCGCGGTACTTGGCGGGATCGGGCCTGTTCCACGGCACCAGCCGCAGCGGCGAATCGGGCAGGGGGCGCGGGCGGGGCCGCTCGCGCATCTCCAGCGTGGTGACGATCGTGGCGAGTTGATCGTCGGCGATCCGCGTCAGTCCCATTCGGCGACCGGCGGCAGGCTCATCAGGATCGCATCGATATTGCCGCCGGTCTTCAACCCGAACAGCGTGCCGCGATCATAGACGAGGTTGAACTCGGCATAACGCCCGCGCCAGCGGCGCTGCTCGGCGAGATGTTCGGGCGTGAAGGCATCGTGCATGCGGCGGCGGACGATGCGGGGGTAGACGTCCAGAAACGCCTCGCCCACCGCGCGGGTGAAGGCGAAATTGGCGTCGAACGCGCCCTCCAGATGATCGTAGAAGATGCCGCCGACGCCGCGGTGGACCTGGCGGTGGGGGATATAGAAATACTCGTCCGCCCAAGCCTTGAAGCGCGGATAATGCGCCGGATCATGCGCGTCGCAGGCGGCCTGCAGCACGGCGTGGAAATCGGCGGTGTCCCCGGCCACCGGCAAGGGCGGATTGAGGTCGGCGCCGCCGCCGAACCAGCGCTTCGTGGTGGTCAGGAAGCGGGTGTTCATGTGCACCGCAGGCACATGCGGGTTGGCCATGTGCGCGACCAGGCTGATGCCGGTGGCGACGAAACGGGGATCGTCGCCTGCGCCGTGGATCGTCTTGCCGAACTCGCCCTCGAAGGTGCCACCGACGGTGGAGACGTTGACGCCGACCTTTTCAAAGACGCGGCCCTTCATCACGCCGCGCACGCCGCCGCCGCCGGGGGTGCCCGACGGGTCCTGCCGGTCCCATGCGACATAGTCGAAGGCGGCGTCGGAGCCGGCCTCGCGCTCGATCGCCTCGAACGCGGCGCAGATGCGATCACGCAGGGATTCGAACCAGATGCGGGCGGCGTCCTGTTCGGCATCGAGCGACAGGTCGAGCGGGCGGGTCTTCATCATAGCAGTCATCATGGGGGTCATCGGTGGCGGGGCGGCGGGGGTCAATCGGTCATCCTGTCCCACCCGCTCTGGCGCCGCGCCTCGGCCAGCAGGATCGCGGCGGAGGCGGCGACGTTGAGCGAGCGGAAGCCGGGGCGCATCGGAATGCGGACGCGCGCGTCCACGGCCGCATGGACATGCGGCGGCACCCCTGCGCTTTCCGAGCCGAGCAGGATGACGTCGTCGGCGGTGAAGCGCATGTCGGGCAGGGGTACGGCGCCGGCGGTGGTGGCCAGGACGATCCGTGCGGGGGTCGCCGCCCGAAAGGCATCCCAGTCGGCATGGCGTGCCACCTGCGCGGCGCGGGCATAGTCCATGCCGGCGCGGGCGAGGGCGCGGTCCGAATAGGCGAAGCCCATCGGCTCGATCAAGTCGACGCCGACGCCGAAACAGGCGGCGGTGCGCAGGATGGTGCCGACATTGCCGGCGATATCGGGTTCGAAAAGGGCGATCCGCATGGGCGCGTCCCTAGCGGAATTCACCGCGGAAAGCGCGCATGGGAAATTGGCAGTTGGCAAAACGGGGCGGGCGCGGCTAACACTCCTTGTGCCTCCCGCGGGGACGGAGGGGCGTCGACGGTGGCGACAGGCCGCCGGACGGACGAGATGCAAACGGGTTGAGGGATCGGGAATGGCGGTAGCGGACAACGTAATACCACCGGGCGAGGCGCCGGAGCCGTTCCACGAAGAGGTGCATGATCCCCGCCGCCGCGATTTCATCAATATCGCGGCCGTGTCCTTTGCGGGCGTCGGCGCGGTGGCGATCGTGTTGCCGCTGATCAACCAGATGAACCCGTCCGCCGACGTGCTGGCCGCGTCGACGACCGAGATCGACCTGTCCAAGATCGCACCGGGCCAGGCGATCAAGACCAGTTTCCGCAAGCAGCCGCTGTTCGTGCGCAACCTGACCCCGGCGGAGATCGCTGCGGCGGATGCGGTGCCGCTGGCCGAGCTGCGCGATCCGCAGACGCTGGCCGAGCGGACCAAAGAGGGCAAGAAGAACTGGCTGATCACGCTGGGCGTTTGCACCCATCTGGGCTGCGTGCCGCTGGGCGCCGGCGAGGGCGAGAACAAGGGGCCGTTCGGGGGCTATTTCTGCCCATGCCATGGATCGGCCTACGACACCGCGGCGCGAATCCGCAAAGGCCCGGCACCGACCAACCTGGTGGTGCCCGATTATGCATTCACGTCCGACACCGTCGTGACGGTCGGCTGAGGAGCGGCAGATGAGCTTTCCCTGGGCGAAGCATTACGAGCCGAAGCAGCCGCTGATGCGCTGGCTGGACGAGAAGCTGCCGGTGCCGCGGCTCGTCTACAACGCGGTGGGTGCCGGCTATCCGGTGCCACGCAACCTGAACTATTTCTGGAATTTCGGCGTCCTTGCCGGCGCCGCGCTCGCGATCCAGATCGTGACGGGCGTCGTGCTGGCGATGCATTATGCCGCCAACGGCGCGGTGGCGTTCGATTCGGTCGAAAGCATCATGCGCGACGTGAATGCCGGCTGGTTCCTGCGCTATGCGCACGCCAACGGCGCGTCGATGTTCTTCATCGTCGTCTACATCCACATCTTCCGCGGGTTGTATTACGGATCATACAAGGCGCCGCGCGAGATGGTGTGGCTGCTCGGCGTGACCATCTTCCTGCTGATGATGGCGACCGCCTTCATGGGCTACGTCCTTCCCTGGGGGCAGATGAGCTTCTGGGGCGCGCAGGTGATCACCGGCTTCTTCTCGGCGATCCCGGTGGTCGGCGATACCATCCGCATCTGGCTGCTCGGCGGCTACGCGCCGGACAATGCCGCGCTGAACCGCTTCTTCTCGCTCCACTATCTGCTGCCCTTCGTGATCGCGGGCGTCATCATCCTGCACATCTGGGCGCTGCACATCCCGGGTTCGGGCAACCCCACCGGCGTGGACGTGAAGGGCGAGCAGGACACGGTGCCGTTTCACCCCTATTACACCGCCAAGGACGGGTTCGGACTGGGCATCTTCCTGGCGCTGTTCGCCTTCCTGCTGTTCTTCTTCCCCAACTATCTGGGCCATCCGGACAATTACATCCCGGCCAACCCGCTTTCCACGCCCGCGCATATCGTGCCCGAATGGTATTTCTGGCCATTCTACGCGATCCTGCGCGCCTTCACCGCCGACTTCATCCTGCCGGCCAAGCTGTGGGGCGTGCTGGCGATGTTCGGGTCGATCCTGTTGCTGTTCTTCCTGCCCTGGCTCGACTCGTCGCCGGTGCGGTCGAACAACTTCCGGCCCAAGGCGCGGATCGCGTTCTGGATCCTGGTGGTGGACGTGCTGCTGCTCGGCTGGTGCGGGGGATCTCCGGCGACGCCGTTCTTCATCATCCTCAGCCAGATCACCGCAGGCTATTATTTCCTGCACTTCCTGGTGATCCTGCCGCTGATCGCACGGTCGGAGCGTCCGCGCCCGCTGCCCAACTCGATCACCGAGGCGGTGCTGGCCAAGCATGGCGGCACGAGCCCGGCCAAGACCGCGCTCGCGTAAGACACGAACCGGAGAGGGGACCGACAACATCATGGTTCGTACGATCGCATTCCTGGTCGGCGCCGCATTCACGCTGGTGCTCGCCATCGCGCTGTGGGGCAGCGTCTCCGGCCTGATCTCGGAGCCGCCCGCCCCGACCGCGGAGGAGGAGTTCCACCTGCATCCGCGCGAGGCGCATCTGGCATCCGACGGCATTTTCGGCAGGTTCGACCGGCGCCAGTTGCAGCGCGGTTTCCAGGTCTACAAGGAAGTGTGCGCCGCCTGCCACTCGCTGCGCCTCGTCGCGTTCCGCGACCTGGCGGCCCTGGGCTATAACGAGCCCGAGGTGAAGGCGATCGCCAACCAGTGGGTGATCGAGCAGCCGACGATCAATCCGGAGACGGGCGAGGCGACGACGCGCAAGAACATCCCGTCCGATCGCTTCCCCTCGCCCTTTGCCAACGAGGTCGCCGCGCGCGCCGCGAACAACAATGCGCTGCCGCCCGACCTGTCGCTGATGGCCAAGGCGCGGCATGACGGCGGCAACTATATCTACTCGCTGGTCGGGCCCGATGCCTATCGGCCGCAGCCGGCCGCGCTACTGCGTGAATTCCCGGACGTGAAGACGCCGGAAGGGCTGCACTACAACCCGTACTTCGCGAACCTGAACATCGCGATGCCGCCGCCGATCACCAGCGACGGACAGGTCCAGTATAGCGACGGCACCGCCGCGACCCGCGACCAGATGGCCAAGGACGTCGCCGCCTTCCTGACCTGGACGGCCGAGCCGAATCTGGAAAAGCGCCATGCGGCGGGTTTCGCGGCGATGATCTTTATCGCGATCTTCTGCGTCCTCGCCTGGGGCGCGTATCAGAATGTCTGGCGCGACGTGAAGCATTGAGCGGGCGGGGCCGCTGTGCCCCGCCCCAAAGCCCGTGCGTGATGGCATAACGGGCCCGGTCTGGCATATTCGCGCTCGACAGACCCGGCCGGCTTTGCCACGGGCGCGGACATGGCCCAGAATGACGACCTGAAGGCGCTGATCCGCACGATCCCGGATTTTCCGAAGCCCGGCATCCAGTTTCGCGACATCACCACGCTGCTGCTCGATGCCGATGGCTTTGCCACCGCGATCGCCCGCATGGCCGCGGCGGTGCCGGGGCCGATCGACCTCGTCGCGGGGATCGAGGCGCGCGGCTTCCTGTTTGCCGCGGCGCTGGCGGCGCCTTTGCGCGCCGGCGTGCTGCTGATCCGCAAGGACGGCAAGCTGCCCGGGGCGACGATCGCCGAGGATTATGCACTGGAATATGGACAGGATCGGATCGCGATCCATGCCGATGCCTGTGCGCCGGGTGCACGGGTGCTGCTGGTCGATGATCTGATCGCGACCGGGGGGACGGCGCGGGCGGCGGTGCGGTTGCTGGCCAAGGCAGGGGCCGAGTTGGTGCAGGCGCAGTTCCTGGTCGACCTGCCCGATCTGGGCGGGGCCGATGCGCTGCGGGCGGACGGCGTGGCGGTGGCGTCGCTGATCGCATTTCCCGGGCACTGACGCGCGCGACGATGCGTTGATCCCGCAGCGGGCAGAGGACTGGCCGCCGGGAGTTGCCCCATGTTCGTCGATTTTCGCGATCAGCCGCCACCACCGCCCTGGCCCCCGGCGCCGCCGCCGCGCCGTATCAGCCGGCGCGAGGAGAAGGTGTTGACCTGGGTCATCGGCTTCAACCTGTTGATGCTGTTGTTCGGACCACTGGCCGGGAGCAGCGTGATCGACGCGCTGGTCGCGATCGCGCGAGGGTAGACGCGGGCTTTCCGGAACAACATCGAAGTGCGCCGAGTTGCATCGCCATAGGCGGCGCGTATCCTGGCCGCATCCTCGTGTTCGGGAGAGGTTCGATGGTGTTGAAGCGTCTGGGCTTGGCCGGTCTGGCCATGGGGTTCGTGGCGGCATTGTCGGGCTGTGCCGACGGCTATGGCTATGGCGGCACGTCGCTGGGGTATGGCCGGGGCTATTACGACGCCTATCCCTATGGCGGCGGCTTCGGCGGCGGTTACGTGCCGTCCTATTATGGCTGGTACAACGACTTCTATTATCCGGGCACCGGCATCTACGTCTATGATCGCGACCGCCGGCCGTTCCGCTGGAACGATCGTCAGCGCAATTACTGGCAGGGCCAGCGCCGCGGGTTCCGCAACGATGCCATTCGCGACAACTGGGCCGATTTCGGCCGCGACGTCCGCCGCGAACGCCGCGACTATCGCGGCGACCTGCGGCAGAATCGTCAGGCCTATCGTAACGGGCTGATCACGCGCGATCAGTTCCAGCAGGGACGCCGCGATGCCCGGCGCGAATATCGCAGCGACGTGCGGCAGGATCGCCGCGAATTGCGCCGCGAGAACCGTGCGGTGAATCGCGGCGGCTATCGCGGGGATCGTGGCCGTAACTGGCGGGGCCGCCGCTGAGCCGATTAGTCCGGGCGGCGGGCGATCATGATGTTGGACATGCAGGACAGCACAGCAATATCGTCCTGATTGAACACCGTCACCCGCGTCTTGAGCAGCCCGATGGCAGGGCGGCTCTCGGAGGCGCGGGCCGCCAGCACCTCGCTTTCGCAGCGTAGCGTGTCGCCGGGATAAACGGGCTTCAGCCAGCGAAGCTCGTCAAGGCCGGGGGAGCCGAGCCCGGCCTGGCGATGGTCCCTGCCATGTTCGACGATCATCGCCATCATCATCGCGCAGCTGTGCCAGCCGCTGGCGGCCAGCCGCCCGAAATGGGTTTTGGCGGCGGCCTCGTCCGACAGGTGGAAGGGTTGCGGATCATATTTTTCGGCAAAGGCGATCACCTCGTCGCGCTGGACGGGGTAACGACCGAAGCTGGCGCGGTCGCCGACCGCGATGTCCTCGAAATACTGCATCCACACCTCCCTCGCTTATTGCCGCAACACCTTTTGGAACGGGGCGTCGGTTCCGTCGAGTCCCTGGCCGGGGGGCAGGCCGATGAGGTCGCGCAGGAGGGGGGCGACCGCCGGGTTGTCGAAGGGGGCGAGGCGTCGTCCGGGGATGAAGGCGGGGCCGTGGGCGATGAACAGTGCCGCCATGGTCGGATCGGCCGGGTCATAGCCGTGCGTGCCGCCACTGGTGGGGCGATCGGGCGCCTTGGCGCTGATCGTCCAGCCGGTCTCGGCGAGGCACAGGAAGGGCGGGATCCGGCGGTTGCGGCCATAGCGGAAGCGGGCCGGCATCGCCTCCTTGCGCCAGCACTGCATATGGGGATGCCGGGCGAGCAGGCGGGCGGCAAGCGCCGCCTCATGGCCCGGCGCAGGCGTGAAGGTGGCGTAGGGGCCGCTGTCGTTCAGGACGTAATCGGCCGGGTCAAGAAGCGTATCGAGCGCGATCGTGCGCGTGCTGCTGGTCGCGGCCATGCCGTGATCCGCGACGATGACGAGGTTGGCGGGCTGGTTCAGGCGGGCCAGCCCCTCGACCAGCTGGCCGATCGCCCGATCGACGGCGGCGATCGCCTGGGTCGTTTCGGCCGCATCGGGGCCGTTCTGGTGGCCGGCGGTATCGACCTCGTCGAAATAGAGCGTGAGCAGGCGTGGGCGGGTTTCGGCCGGGCGACGCAGCCAGTCGATCACGGCGTCGACGCGCTGGCGGTCGTTCACTTGCTGGTTGAATTGCTGCCAATCGGTCGGGCGGGTGCCGCCGGTGATGCGATGCGGCCATGCTTGCGCCGCCGTGCCGCCCCAGGCGACGTTGGAGCCAGGCCAGAACATCGTCGCGGTGCGGATGCCGGCCTTCTCGGCGGTGACCCAGATCGGCTCGGCGGCGTTCCACCAGAAAGGATCGTCCGAGGCCATGGTGAAGGGTTCGGTCAGCCGCGCGGGATCGGTAAAGCCGTTGGCGACGATACCGTGGCGATCGGGAACCATGCCGGTAACGAGCGTCCAGTGATTGGGAAAGGTCTTGGACGGGAAGGACGGGCGCATCGATGCGGACACGCCGGTTCTGGCCAGGTCGGAGAGGTGAGGGGTGACGCCGCGGTTCAGATAATCCGGGCGGAAGCCGTCGATGGAGACGAGGATGGTGACGGGGCTGCGCTGTTCGTTCGCCGCGGGGGGCGGGGCAGGCTGCGTCACCGACGCGAGGGCGGGCGGGTGTGCCGGGTAGGCGCAGGCGCCGAGGGCGAGGCTGGCGAGAAGGGGGAGGATTTTCCGCATGATGGCGCAAGCGCGTAGCGGGGAAATGTGACAGGCGGAAGCGGGGTTGCCTGGCAGCGTTGCGTTGCTGGGCGGAGGGGAGAGGGAGCAGGGTACGCAGCGTTGCACTGCTGGGCGGCCCCTCACCCTCCCACTGCCTCGCGGCAGCGGGCCCCTCCCTCTCCCCGGAGGGGAGAGGGGGTTAGGCAGAACAGCAGATGTAGGGGGCGCGCCAACGCCCCTCTTCTCGGAGAGGAGAGGTTCGTCAGACGTTGAAGCGGAAGAGCATCACGTCGCCGTCATGGACGACATATTCCTTACCTTCCTGGCGCAGCTTGCCAGCGTCGCGGGCGCCCGCCTCGCCCTTGCAGGCGACATAGTCGTCAAAGGCGATGGTTTCGGCACGAATGAAGCCGCGTTCGAAATCGGTGTGGATCTCGCCTGCCGCCTGCGGCGCCTTGGCGCCGGCATGGACGGTCCAGGCGCGCGCTTCCTTGGGACCGACGGTGAAGAAGGTCAGCAGGTTGAGCAGCGTGTAGCCGGCGCGGATGACGCGGGCGAGACCGGTTTCCGACAGGCCGAGCTCGCCGAGAAATTCGGGGCGATCCTCGGGCGGCATGGTGGCGATATCGGCCTCGATCGCGGCGGAGACGACGACGGCCTGCGCGCCTTCTGCCGCGGCCTTCGCAAAGACGGCCTGCGAATGGGCATTGCCGTTCGCCGCGTTCGCTTCCTCGACATTGCAGACGTAAAGAACGGGCTTGGCGGTGAGCAGTTGCGCCTGGGCGAAGACGCGCTCCTCCTCGGCATCCTTGGGCTGGGTCAGGCGGGCGGGCTTGCCGTCGCGGAGCAGCTCCAGCGCCTGGCCGAGCACGGCGGCGCCGATCTTGGCCTCCTTGTCGCCCTGCTGTCCCTTCTTGACGAGATTGGGGACGCGCTTCTCCAGGCTTTCGAGATCGGCGAGCATCAGCTCGGTCTCGACCGTCTCGGCGTCGGCGATGGGATCGACCTTGCCCTCGACATGGGTGACGTCGCCATCCTCGAAACAGCGCAGCACATGGACGATCGCGTCCACCTCGCGGATGTTGCCGAGAAACTGATTGCCGAGCCCTTCACCCTTGGACGCACCGCGAACCAGCCCGGCGATGTCGACAAAGGCGAGCTGCGTTTCGATGATCTTGGCCGAGCCGGCGATCTCGGCCAGCGTGTAGAGACGCGGATCGGGAACCGCGACGTTGCCGACATTCGGTTCGATCGTGCAGAAGGGATAATTGGCGGCCTGCGCAGCGGCCGTCTCGGTAAGCGCGTTGAAGAGGGTGGACTTGCCGACATTCGGCAGGCCCACGATGCCGCAGCGGAAACCCATGCGTCGTTCCTGTGGAGAGAGGCGAAAGCGCCGCTCTAGCGACGCCGGCGCCTCACCTCAATGCTTAGCCGGACAGGCTCATCATCGCTGCATAGCCGAGCAGCATGATGCCGAGCGCGGCGGAGAAGCTCATCAGCACATAACCGACATATTGCAGCATACGCGGATTGGCGCGGCGCGCCTTGGCATTGCGAGTCGCGCCCGACAGGACGAAACTGGCGAGCATTCCATAGGTGAAAACAACGGCTTCCAACATGTCGTGCGATTTCTCTGCGCTGGTCCGCACGGCAGGGCGCCATGCGTGGCGCCCGTTAATCATGCCAGATGCTAAGGAGACGAGTAGGCCGCGACGAAACGTGGCATATCAACGCCGAATCGATGGAACCTTTTCGCCTGCGTAACTACCTGTAGTTGAAGCTGACGCTGATCCGCTCGCCTCTGGCGGCGTTGGACACGACCTCGTGGCGCAGCCAGCTTTCCCAGAGCAGGACCGTGCCGGGCTCCGGCTGCGCAGTGGCAAAGGTGGCGAGATCGTCGGGTGCGTCCGGGCGGCGCGGCGGGGCGGCCATCAGCATGGGCAGGCGCGGATCCTCCAGCTTCAACGCGCCCGAACCCGGCGGCATCGCGACATAAAGCGTGCCCGAGACGACGCTGTGCGGGTGGATGTGCGCGGAATGATGCCCGCCCGGCTTCAGGACGTTGACCCACAGGCTGTCCAGCTTCAGCTTGCGCCCGCCGAGATCGAAGGCACATTCCTGCGCAAAGGCCGCGACGTGGCGGTCGAGCTTCTTCTTCAGGTCCGCGAACACCGGATCGCGGACCGGCAGGTCGTTCAGCGAGGCATAGCTGGTATAGCCGCGATAGCCATGCTCCTTCGACCAGCGGCGCCCGGCGCGGTCGTCCTTGGCAAGAGCGAGGCAGCTATCCTCCAGATCTGCCATCAGATCGGCATCGTCGATCCGGCCCTCATAGAGCAGCGAGGCGAACAGGCGGCGTATCGTCCCGGGAGTGCTCATGCCTGACCCATCCTAAGCGCGACATCGTTCATGAAACGGGTGTCGTCGCCATCCGCCAGCCAGCCGGCCTCCGCCGAGACGGCGCCGAGCAGGTCAGACAGCGGCTCGATCTCGGTCTTGGCATAGTTGCCGAGGACGTAGCCGGTCACCCGGTCCTTGTGGCCGGGATGGCCGATGCCGAGGCGGACGCGGCGGAAATCGGGTCCGAGATGCTGGTCGATCGAGCGCAGGCCGTTATGGCCCGCGGTCCCGCCGCCGGTCTTCACCTTCACCTTGAAGGGGGCGAGATCGAGTTCGTCATGAAAGACGGTAAGCGCGTCGGGCCCGAGTTTATAGAAGCGCAGCGCCTCGCCCACCGAGCGGCCGCTTTCGTTCATGAAGGTGGCAGGCTTCAGCAGCAGCACCTTGTGCGTGCCGATGCGGCCTTCCTGCGTCCAGCCCTGGAACTGCTTCTTGACCGCGCCGAAGCCGTGGATCTCGGCCATCGCGTCCAGCATCATGAAGCCGATATTGTGCCGGTGCATCGCATATTGCGGCCCCGGATTGCCGAGTCCGACCCAGATTTGCACGCTGCGATCTCCTTGGTTGGTGGGCGGTCGCCTGAGATGACGCCATTTCTCCCCCGTTCGTGCCGAGTAGAGATCGAGTAGTCCCGCAGGGACGTATCGAGAACTCGTATCGAGGTACCGTTCCGAGCGCCAACCTGTCTCTCGATACGCCGTCTCGATACGCAGCTTTGCTGCTACTCGACGGCTACTCTAGACAAACGGGTAGAACGAAAAAGGGGCAGGGGCGTTGCCGCCACCTGCCCCCCTTTCCGTCGGCGACCCCCGGAGGGACCGGGACGATCAGCCCTCGGCCGTATCGTCGCCAGCGGCACCGGCATCGGCATCCGCGGCCTCGTCGGCGGCGGTCGGAACCGTCGGCGGCACGATCGTGGCGATCGCGAAGTCGCGATCCTCGATCGCCGGCTGCGCGCCCTTGGGCAGCGCCACGTCGGAGATGTGGATCGAATCGCCGATCTCGCGACCCTTGAGCGAGATGGTCAGTTCCGCCGGGATGTTGGCGGCGTCGACGACCAGCTCGACCTCGTGACGGGTGATGTTGAGCACGCCGCCCTGCTTCAGGCCGCGCGACTCGTCCTCGTCGGTGAACACCACCGGCACCGCGACGGTGACGGTCGAATGCTCGCCGATACGCAGGAAGTCGACGTGCAGCGGACGGTCGGTGACCGGGTGGAACGCGACGTCCTTGGGCAGGGTACGCTCGCCGTTCAGCATCACGACCGAGTTGAAGAAGTGACCGGTCATGAGAGCCTTGACCAGTTCCTTCTCTTCGAGATGGATGCCGGCAGGCTCCTTGTTCTGGCCGTAGATCACGGCGGGGACGCGGCCTTCACGGCGCAGCGAACGGGAGGCTCCCTTGCCAGCCCGGTCACGCGTCTCGGCTGCGAGCGTAATGGTGTCGCTCATGCGATATGCTCCGAAAACGAATGGATGTGCTTTTCCGCCCACGCCTCCAGGGATGACCATGGCCGGAAGCCGGCGCGCATAGCCGAAACCACGCGCGCTGGCAATCGCGGGGCCTCAATAGGCGACGCGTTCCGCCTTCACGCCTGCCCTGGCCAGTTGCGCCTGGACGCTGTCGGGCCCGGCGAGGTGCCCGGCACCGACCGCGACGAAGACGGTGCCGGGCTTGTTCATGCGGTTCGCGATCCACTTCGCCCAGCGTGCATTGCGCTCGGTGAGCAGCACCTTTGCGACCTCGGGCGAGTCCTTCAGGCTTTCGTTCATCGTCTTGGCGAGGGCCTCCGGGTCACCATGCGACCAGTTGTCGACCATCGTCGCCATCGTCTTGCCCGCTTCGGGCAGTTCATCGACGGTGGACACCAGGAACTGCATCTGGGCCGGCTGCGACAGGCCGTTGAAATAGCCGATCTGCTGTTCGGCGGTTTCCAGGCCGATCACCGGCTTGTTCGCGGACTTGGCGGCGCTTGCCAGCACGGTTTCCGGGCCGTTCGACGCGTCATAGCCGAGCTTCTGAATCGGCATCAGCGACAGGCTGACCGCGGCCAGCCAGGGCTTCATCCGGTCGAACGCGGCGGAAGGCAGGCCCGCCTCGGTCAGCGCCTTCAGATAGGCGGGACGCTTGGCCTCGGGCAGTTGCTCGGTCAGCGTGGGGCCGGTGGGGTTGATGCCGGTGGTGGCGACGATCTGCTGCATGGCGGCGGGATCGGGCTGCACCATCTCCAGCACCAGCTCGCCGGATTTATCGAACGCCGTCTTCACCGCCTCGTCGAACCAGGACAGGCCGGGCTTCAGCACATGGATGGTGCCGAACAGATAAACGGTGGTGTCCGCATCCTTGACCATCCACAGCGCCGGATCGGCGTCGTTGGCGGCTTTGGCTTGGGTGGGACTGGACTGTGCGCAGGCCGGCAGCGCGAGCAGCAGGGCGATCGAGGTCAGGGTCGCGCGGAACGAACGCAGTAGCAAACCGGGTCTCCTCGGGTGGGTCGTGGCAGCGGTATCTAGCCCTTCCGCGCGCGCGGTGCCACTCGCTTGACCCTTGTGGACCCATCCGCCAAAGCCACGCTCGTGACCCAGCCTCTATCCTTCCAGCGCATGATCCTTACCCTCCATGACTATTGGAGCGACCGCGGATGCGTGATCCTGCAACCCTATGACATGGAGATGGGCGCCGGCACGTTTCATCCCGCCACCACGCTGCGCGCGCTGGGGCCGGATGCGTGGAACGCCGCCTTTGTCCAGCCGTGCCGCCGGCCGACCGATGGCCGCTATGGCGAGAACCCCAATCGGTTGCAGCATTATTACCAGTATCAGGTGATCCTGAAGCCGAGCCCGAGCGATCTGCAGGACCTGTATCTGGGCAGTCTGGCCGCGATCGGCGTGGACATGGGCAAGCACGATATCCGCTTCGTCGAGGATGACTGGGAAAGCCCGACGCTGGGCGCCTGGGGGCTAGGCTGGGAAGTCTGGTGCGACGGCATGGAGGTGACGCAGTTCACCTATTTCCAGCAGATGGGCGGTTTCGACATGAAGCCGGTGGCGGGCGAGCTGACCTATGGGCTGGAGCGTCTGGCGATGTACATCCAGGACGTCGACAATGTGTACGACCTGGCGTTCAACGATGCGGGCGTGACCTACGGTGACGTCTTCCTGGAGAATGAGCGCCAGATGAGCACGTGGAACTTCGAGGTGGCGGACACCGACACGCTGTTCGACGCCTTTCGCAAGGCGGCGGCCGAGTGCGAGAACAGCCTAGCGCGCGGTTTGCCGATCCCGGCATACGAACAGGCGATCAAAGCCAGCCACACCTTCAACCTGCTGCAAGCGCGCGGCGTGATCTCGGTGGCGGAACGGCAGGCCTATATCGGGCGGGTCCGCGATCTGGCGAAGGGCGCGTGCGGCGCATGGATGGAGAAGAACGGGTGGGCGGCATGAGCGACTTTCTTCTCGAACTTCGCTCCGAGGAAATTCCCGCCCGCATGCAGGCCAAGGCGCGCGAGGATCTCGCCCGCCTGTTCGCCGCCGAACTGGCCAAGGCCGGCTTGAGCGCGGGCGAGACGATCACCTACGCCACGCCGCGCCGGCTGGCGCTGATCGCGAAGGGGCTGCCCGATGCGACGGAGGCGGTGTCGGAGGAGGTGAAGGGGCCGCGTGCCGCGGCGCCGCCGCAGGCGCTGGAGGGCTTCCTGCGCAAGACCGGGCTGACGCGCGAGCAACTGGTGGAGCGCGACGGCGTGCTGTTCGCGATCACCGAGAAGCCGGGCCGCGCGACCGCGGAGGTGCTGGCCGAGGCGATCCCGGCGATCATCCGCGCCTTTCCATGGCCCAAGTCGATGCGCTGGGGCGATGCCTCGCAATCCACCGAGTCGCTGCGCTGGGTGCGGCCGCTCCACGGGCTGGTCGCGCTGTTCGGCGAACAGGTGGTGCCGGTCGAGATCGCCGGGATTGTCAGCGGCGCCGAGACGCGCGGCCACCGCTTTCATGCGCCGGCGGCGATCACGCTGACCGGGTCGGACGGCTATGTCGAGCAACTGCGCGCGGCGCATGTGCTGGTCGATCAGGACGAGCGGGCGGCGCTGATCCGCAGCCGTGCCGCGGCGCTGGCGCGCGACGCCGGGCTGGAACTGGTCGAGGATGAGGGACTGGTGGCCGAAAATGCTGGCCTGACCGAATGGCCGGTGCCGCTGCTCGGCCGCTTCGACGAGGCGTTCCTCGACGTGCCGCCCGAGGTGATCCAGCTCACCGCGCGGGTGAACCAGAAATATTTCGTCTGTCGTGACGGCGCGGGCAAGCTGGCCAATGCGTTCGTCTGCACCGCCAATATCGAGGCGAGCGACGGCGGCGCCAAGATCGTCGAGGGCAACCGCAAGGTGCTCGCCGCGCGCCTGTCGGATGCGCGGTTCTTCTACGAAACGGATCTGAAGACGCCGCTTGCCGAGCAGGCGGAGAAGCTGGAAAAGATCGTTTTCCACGAGAAGCTGGGCACCGTCGCCGACAAGGTGGAGCGGGTGGCGAAGCTCGCGCGCTGGCTGGTGGAAGAGGGCATTGTGGGTGCCGAAACGCCCTCTCTCCCCGCAGGGGGGAGGGAGCAGTTGGCGGCGCTGGCCGAGCGTGCGGCGCGGCTTGCCAAGGCCGATCTCGTCACCGGCATGGTCGGCGAGTTTCCGGAATTGCAGGGCCTGATGGGCGGCTATTACGCCGCCGCACAGGGCGAGGACGCCCGCGTCGCCGAGGCGGTGCGCGACCATTACAAGCCGGTCGGGCAGGGCGACGACGTGCCGACCGCACCGGTGACGGTGGCGGTCAGCCTTGCGGACAAGCTGGACAGCATCACCGGCTTCTTCGGTGCCGATCTGAAGCCCAGCGGTTCCAAGGATCCGTTCGCGCTTCGCCGTTCGGCCCTGGGCGTGATCGCGCTGATCCTCGACAACGGACTTCGTTTTCGCTTGGCGAGCGCGGTGAGCCGGGATGTGCTCGACTTCTTCGCCGACCGCCTGAAGGTGCAGCAGCGCGAGGCGGGCGTGCGGCATGACCTGATCGATGCGGTGTTCGCGCTGGGCGGTGAGGACGATCTGGTCCGGCTGCTCGCCCGCGTGCAGGCGTTGCAGGCGTTTGTCGGGACGGAGGACGGCGCGAACCTGCTGGCCGGGTACAAGCGCGCGGCCAACATCCTGAAGAAGGAAGGTGTGACCGGTGTCGAGGCGACCGCGCTGTCCTACGCACCCGAACAGGCCGAGGGCGACCTGATCGCCGCGCTCGATGCCGCCGAGCCGCGCGCCGGCGAGGCGGTGGCGCGGGAGGATTTCGAGGGGGCGATGGCGGCCCTTGCCACCTTGCGTGCGCCGATCGATGCGTTCTTCGACCAGGTGACGGTCAACGACGCCGATCCTGCGCGCCGGGCGGCTCGCCTGAACCTGCTGGCGCGGGTGCGTGCCGCGGTGCACAATGTTGCCGACTTCTCACGGATTGAAGGCTGATACGCCCCCTCTTGGGCGACCACGAAACGAAACAGGGGAAAGACAATGACCTACGTCTACAGGTTCGGCGGCGGTGTTTCGGATGGCGGCAAGGGGGACAAGAACCTGCTGGGCGGCAAGGGCGCCAATCTGGCCGAAATGGCGTCGATCGGCCTGCCGGTGCCGCCGGGGTTCACCATCTCGACCGAGATGTGCACGCGCTATTACGAGGAAGGCGAGCAGTTTCCGCAGGAGCTTCGTGACGAGGTTGCGGCGGGGATCGCGCATATCGAGGCGGTGACCGAGAAGCGCTTTGGCGATCCGGCCAACCCGCTGCTCGTGTCGGTGCGGTCGGGTGCGCGGGTGTCGATGCCGGGCATGATGGACACGGTGCTGAACCTCGGCTTGAACGACGACACCGTCGAGGGTCTGGCGAAGGCGGCGGATGATGAGCGGTTCGCGTGGGACAGCTATCGCCGCTTCATCCAGATGTATGCCGATGTGGTGCTGGAACTGGATCATGGCGCGTTCGAGGAAGCGCTAGAGATCGCCAAGGAAGATAACGGCTTCACCCTCGATACCGAAATGAGCGCCGCCGACTGGAAGGCGCTGGTCGCGCAGTACAAGGCGCTGGTCGAGGAGCAGTGGGGCAAGCCCTTCCCACAGGACGTGCACGATCAGTTGTGGGGTGCGGTCGGCGCGGTGTTCGGTTCGTGGCAGTCGGAACGTGCCAAGGTCTATCGCCGGCTGAACGACATCCCCGCCAATTGGGGTACCGCGGTCAACGTGCAGGCGATGGTGTTCGGCAACATGGGCGACACCTCGGCGACGGGCGTGGCGTTCACGCGCGATCCGTCCAAGGGCGACCGCGCCTATTATGGCGAGTTCCTGATCAACGCGCAGGGCGAGGACGTGGTGGCGGGCATCCGCACGCCGCAATATCTGACCAAGGCCGCGCGCGAGGAAGCCGGCGCCAAGCCCGCATCGATGGAAGAAGCGATGCCGGAGGTCTACCGCGAACTGGCCGCGGTGTTCGACCAGCTCGAAACCCATTACCGGGACATGCAGGACATCGAGTTCACGGTGGAGCAGGCCAAGCTGTGGATGCTCCAGACCCGGTCGGGCAAGCGCACCGCCAAGGCGGCGCTGAAGATCGCGGTCGACATGGCGAACGAAGGGCTGATCACCCGCGAGGAGGCGATCGCCCGCGTCGACCCGGCGGCCCTCGACCAGTTGCTGCACCCGACGCTGGACCCCGAGGCGAAGCGCGACGTGCTGACCAAGGGGCTGCCGGCATCGCCGGGCGCGGCATCGGGCAAGGTGGTGTTCGACGCCGACACGGCGGAAAAGCGCGCGGCGGCGGGCGAGTCGGTGATCCTGGTCCGCGTCGAGACCAGCCCGGAGGATATCCACGGCATGCATGCCGCCAAGGGCATCCTGACCGCGCGGGGCGGCATGACCAGCCACGCCGCGGTGGTGGCGCGCGGCATGGGGCGGCCATGCGTGTCCGGCGCAGGATCGCTGGCGATCTCGGCCAAGGACAAGGTGCTGCGCTGCGCCGGCCGTGAAGTGCGCGAGGGCGACACGCTGACCATCGACGGCGCCAGCGGCGAGGTGATGGTGGGCGAGGTCGCGACCGTGCAGCCCGAACTGGCCGGCGATTTCGGCACGCTGATGGAATGGGCCGACGCGGTTCGCCGCCTGAAGGTGCGCGCGAACGCGGAAACGCCGCTCGACTGCAAGACCGCGCGCGAGTTCGGCGCGGAGGGCGTCGGGCTGTGCCGCACCGAGCACATGTTCTTCGAGGCAGACCGCATCACCGCGGTGCGCCAGATGATCCTGGCATCGGACGAGCAGGGGCGGCGGGTCGCGCTGGACCGGCTGCTGCCCGAACAGCGCAGCGATTTCACCGCGATCTTCGAGGTGATGGCGGGCCTGCCGGTCACCGTCCGCCTGCTCGATCCGCCGCTGCACGAGTTCCTGCCGCATGAGGAAGCCGAGTTCGCGGAGGTGGCGCAGGCCGCCGGGCTGGACATCGATACGCTGAAGCGCCGCGCGAACGAACTGCACGAGTTCAATCCGATGCTGGGGCATCGCGGTTGCCGGCTGGGCGTGACCTATCCGGAAATCTACGAGATGCAGGCGCGGGCGATTTTCGAGGCGGCGATCGACGTGGCCGAGAAGTCCGGAGAGGCGCCGATCCCGGAGGTGATGATCCCCCTGGTCGCGACGCGGCGCGAGCTGGAATTGATGAAGGCGGTGGTCGACAAGGCGGCCAAGCTGGTCTTTGCCGAGCGGGGGCGCGAGGTCGACTATCTGGTCGGCACAATGATCGAGCTGCCGCGCGCCGCGCTGAAGGCGGGTGAAATCGCCGAGGTGGGCGAGTTCTTCTCGTTCGGGACCAACGACCTGACTCAGACGACGCTGGGCGTCAGCCGCGACGATGCCGCGCGCTTCCTCAGCACCTATGTCGAGCAGGGCATCTACGCCAAGGACCCGTTCGTCAGCTTGGACGTGGAGGGCGTGGGCGAACTGGTCAGCCTGGCCGCCGAACGTGGCCGGGCGACGCGCGGCGACATCAAGCTGGGTATCTGCGGCGAACATGGTGGCGATCCGGCGTCGATCGCGTTCTGCGAGCAGGTGGGGCTCGATTACGTTTCGGCCAGCCCGTACCGGGTGCCGATCGCGCGCCTGGCGGCGGCGCAGGCGGCGTTGCAGAAGTAGGGCTGATCTCCCTCTCCCCTCCGGGGAGAGGGAAGGGGCCCGCTGCCAAAGGCAGTGGGAAGGGTGAGGGGTATACCAGCAGTGCAGCGCTGCTTGGCGGCCCCTCACCCTCCCACCGCTTGCGCGGTGGGCCCCTCCAGCATCAGGTCGTCCATGCCCCCGGCATGGACTAAACAGCGCGGGGCGCTGTTTACCTGATGCTCCCCGGAGGGGCGAGGGGGGACTAGCGGCGGGTGCGGTCGCCGAAATCGAACCAGCCGCGGCGTTCTCCGCCAAAGGCCGGGCGGGCTGCGCTGGCGGCGACGGGGCGGGGCGGTACGTGCGCGGTGGAGATGGGGGCGCCGGCCGCCGGCGCTATCGGTGCCGCCGTTGCCGCGGGCGCGGCATGGGCGAGGCGGTTATTCTCCCGCTCCAGTTCCGCGATGCGTGCGTTGGCCGCGTCGAGGCGGGCGTCGTGTTCCTTGCGGACCGTGGCATGGGCATCGCGCTCTGCGGTGTAGCGTTCGCGCCATTTGCGGCCGCCGGGATGGCTGGCCAGCCCCAGCAGCCAGCCGCCGACGAAGAGCAGTGCCAGCACCGCATATTGCGTGGGTGTCGAAAACAGCATCGCCAACCTCCTGTTACGGGTGGTCAACGACCCGGACGCGCGTCGGTTTCAGCTTCCGCTGATCAGCGAGTCCTTGATCGAACAGGCGGCCGGCCCGAGGATGACGACGAACAGCGTCGGCAGGATGAACAGGATCAGCGGCACCGTCATGATCGCCGGCAGGCGGGCGGCCTTTTCCTCGGCGCGCATCATCCGCTCGTTGCGAAACTCGGCGGAGAGCACGCGCAGCGCGGAGGCCAGCGGCGTGCCGTATTTCTCGGTCTGGATCATGGTGGTGACCACGCCCTTCACCGCATCCAGATCGACGCGCATCGCCAGATTCTCGAACGCCTGACGCCGGTCGGTCAGGAAGCCGAGCTCGATCGCGGTCAGCGAGAATTCCTCGCCCAGTTCGGGATAGGCGCGGCCAAGCTCGCGCGCGACGCGGTGAAAGGCAGCATCGACGGTCAGGCCCGCCTCCGCACAGATCACCAGCAGGTCGAGCGCGTCGGGCAGGCCTTTGCGGATCGCATCGGACCGCTTGGTGATCTTGTTCTTCAGGAACAGGTCGGGCGCCTTGTACGACAGGATGAAGGTGCCGGCGACCAGCATGTATTTCTTCAAGGGCGACCAGTCGGCAAAGCCTTCGGTGCCGTACACCCAGAGCAGGGCGAGGCCACCGAACACGATGGGCATGACCAGCCGGCCGAAGATGACGGCGACGGCCCATTCCTTGGAACGGATGCCGGCCTGCAGCAGCTTGATCTGCGCGGCCTTGACCTGTTCCTCCTGCAACACCGACAGGGATTGCAGCACGGCGCGCATCCGGTCGGCGGTGTCGTTGCGCTGGACGAGCTTGGCGCGGCGCTTGGTGGAGGCGGTGATGCCCGCCTTCAACTGTTCGCGCCGGTCGTTCAGCGCCTTGACGCGCTTGGTCATCGGATCGCGCGAGGTGGTGACCGCGTAGATCGCGACCATCACCGCAAAGGCGGCGACGCCCGACAGGATCGTCGCGACCCAGAGCACGTCGATGCCCAGGATGGTGGGGGTGGTGGGGGCCATGATCGTCCCTCAGATCTCGAAGCTGACCATCTTGGCCATGATGAAGACGCCGATGCCCATCCACAGCAGGCCGCCAAGCCCCGCGATCATCAGCCGCTCGTCGGTGAAGAAGTTCATCAGATAGGCCGAATTGACCATGAAGATCAGGCCGAAGACGATGAACGGCAGCGAGCCGACGATATAGGCCGATGCCTTGGATTCCGACGACATCGCCCGGATCTTCAGCTTCATCTGCGCGCGCTTGCGCAGCACGTCGGCGAGATTGGACAGGGTTTCGGCCAGGTTGCCGCCGGTCTCGCGCTGGATGGCGATGGTGATGACGAAGAACTGGAACTCGGGCGTGCCGAGCCGGTCGGCGGTTTCCTGAAGCGCCACGTCCATCGAGCGGCCGATCTTCATCTTGTCGGTGATGGTGCGGAATTCCTCCCCCACCGGGCCCTCGACCTCCTGCGCGACGACGCTCATCGTCTCGGTGATGGGAAGCCCCGAGCGCAGGCCGCGGACCAGCAGCTCGATCGCGTCGGGAAACTTGGCGGTGAACTGGCCGACCCGGCGCTGGATCAGCTTGCCGATGACGAAATGCGGAATGCCCACGCCGATGAAGATCGCGGCGAACAGCGCCAGCAGGAAGGGCATCCCCTCCACCAGCATCAACACCGCGATGGCGAGCGTCACGCCGGCATTGACCATGCCATATTGGCCCACCGTCCAGTCCTTGCCCGTCATCGCCAGCCGCTTGGCGAGGAGCGCGGGGTTGGGCAGGATGCGGCCGAACGCCTCGTCCATCCGCGTGTCGCGCGCATTGGTGATGCGGCGCATCTGGGTGGAGGAGATCACCGCCACCTCCGAATGCCGCTCGCGCAGCTGCGCCATGCGGCGCGCCTGCGCGCGGGCCGGGGAGGGGCCGGCAAAGGCCATCACGATCATCGCCAGGACGATCGCCATGCCGACCATGACCATGATGAAAGGCAGCATGTCGGTCATCGCGGCGCTCCACCAGGGAACCGGGACTGGGGGCAGGAACGGATCATTTGCGCGGCGGGCGCTTGGCCATCAGGCCCTTGAAGTCGAACCGCGCCATCAGCGATGGCCCGCGGCCGCCCTTCATCCCCTTGGCCGTGCCCGGCGCGGCGCTTTCCGCCGCCGCAAAGCATAGATTGCCCGCGATCTCGGCGAGCGGAGCGATGGTCTTGCTCGCCTTGCCCGCCTCCGCCAGCGTCTTGCCCAGCTTGGCCGCCTGCGCCGCCAGCTTTTGGTCGAAGGGCATGACATGGTCGATGCGCCGCTCGATCGAGGTTTCGAAGTCCTTGCGACTGATCTCCGCCTGCGCGGCGGGGTGCATGCGGTTGGCCAGCACGACGACCTGCGTCTGGGTTGCGTTCGCCTTCAGCCAGGACAGCAGGCGGATGGTGTCGCGCGCCGCCGCCAGCGTCAGTTCGGTGACCAGCACCACGGTCTGCACGTCGGCGAGCAGTTGCGGATGCTGGACCAGCATGCCGCGCGGCAGATCGATCACCATGCATTCAAAGGCGCCGCGCATTTCCTCTTCCAGCGCGCGAAAGGCCGATCCGTCGGTGATGATCGGGCTGTTGATCGGCGCCTCCGCCGACAGCACGGCGAGCTTTTCCGAGGCGCGCACCATGGCGCGCTCGATGAACAGGCCGTCGATGCGGCTGGGATTTTCGATGGCATCGGTCAGGCCGCGGCCCGGCTCCAGATCGAGCGCCAGCGCGCCGGTGCCGAAATGCACGTCCAGGTCGAGAAGCGCGGTGGAGCGCTTTTCCTTCTCGGCGAGGAGCCAGGAGAGCGACGTGGCGACGGTGGAGGCGCCGACCCCGCCGCGCGCGCCGATCACCGCCACCGCACAATGCGGATGCTCGCTCCCCCCCTCGACATGCTTGGGGGCGCTGAGCAGGGCCTGGGCATGGGCGAAGGCGTCGCGCAGCATGTCGCGGTGCAACGGCTTCAGCAGATAATCCTGGATGCCGCTGGCCAGCAGGTCGCGGTAGAGGCGGACGTCGTTCACCTGACCGGCGGCGATCACCACTGTGCCCGGCTCGCACACCTCGGCCAGGGCATTGATGTCGTTGAGCGGATCGCCTGATTCGGACAGGTCGACCAGCAGGATCTGCGGGCTGGCCGACACGGACAGCGACTGGATCGCGTTGCGCAGGCCGCCCTTGTGCACCTTGTCCGGCGACCAGCCCTGTTCGGTCACGATCGGGCGCACCGCATCGGCGGTGGCCTCGTCGCAGACATAGGCGACAAAGGGATCGCGCCCGGTGATGGCGCCGGGTTTCCAGGGAGCGTTCATCAGCGGCTGCCCCCCGCGCTGGCACCGCCGCCACCGCCACCAGCGCCGCCGGCACTGCCCACCGTGGTGCCGCCGCCGCCGGTGGGCACGGCCTTGCGATACAGGTCGATGCTCTTGAAGACCTGCGCCGGGTCCGCGGTTTCACGGCCGGCATGGCCCCGGACCAGATCGGCGGGGTTGGCGACCATCGCGGCCAGCGTGGCATTGGTCGCGCAGCCATAGTTGGACGAGGTGTTCTGGTTCCAGTCCAGGCTGCTGTCGCGCGACCAGTCGGGGCAGCCCGGCACCGCCGCGCGCGTCCGGCTGACCACGACGCGGATCGTGGCGGGCGTGACCGGTGCCTGCGAGGAGGCTGCCGCCTCGTCGAGCAGCAGGCCGTAGCGTGCGACCAGTTCGGCCACCTCGGCGCGGGCGCCCGGCGCCTCGGTCGCGGGATCGTCGATCGCGACATGGTCGCCATAGCCCAGGCGCAGGGTGCGCGCCCAGCCGTCCAGCCGCTCTTCCTCGCCAGCCGCCAGCCGTCCGCCGATCACGCCCAGGTCGAGCGCATAATCGCTGCGGTCGACCACCGGCTGGTGGACCGATTCGACGCCGCGATTCTGCGTGCCGGTGCAGCCGGCGAGCAGCAGCGCCGCGGCCAGCGTGGATGTCAGGGTAAGGGTGTGGGTCATGGCGTGTCGCATCCCGGACCGATCAGTTGGAAAAGCCGGGGGCGGGGACGCCCTTGGCCGGCTTGGAAGGCTTGGCGGCGGGCGGTGCCACCGTGGCGGGGGCGGACAGGCCGATGGCGGGCGCGGACTGGCGCGGCGGCGCCATGGTCGGCACCGGGCGGCGCTCGCCGCTGGCGCCGGTGCCAAGCTCGCCCTTGATGACCCGGTCGATGTCGCGCGGGGTGCGCGCGCCGTCGGTGGGCAGCGCGATGTCGGCCTGGTTGTTCACCGGCTTCACCAGATAGGGGGTGATGACGATGACCAGTTCGGTTTCGCTGCGGCGGAACGCGTTCGAGCGGAACAGGCTGCCGATCAGCGGCAGGTCGCCGAGCCACGGCGTCTTGTCGACCGAGTTGTCGTTGCTGTTCGACAGCAGCCCGCCGATCATCATGCTCTGGCCCGAGCCGAGTTCCAGCGTCGTCTCGGCGCGGCGGGTGGTGAGGCCGGGGATGGTGGTACCGCCGATCGTCACCGCACCGGCGGACGAAAGCTGCGACACCTCCGGCCGGACGCGCAGCGAGATGCGCCCGTCGGACAGCACCGTCGGCGTATAGGCGAGGCTGACGCCATATTGCTTGAACTCGACGTTCACGGCGCCGAAGCCGGAGGCGAGCGGGATCGGGATCTCGCCGCCGGCCAGGAAGGTTGCGGTCTCGCCCGACAGCGCGGTCAGATTGGGATTGGCAAGCGTCGTCACCTGGCCCAATGTTTCGCCCAGGTCGATTGCGGCGAGCAGGTCCATGCCCAGAATACGGCCGCCGAGACCCAAGGTGGTGCGGTCTGGGCCCCTGGCGACGGTATAGGTGGTTCCGGTGATCTGGCCGGCCGCGTTGGTGGCGTTCGCGATCGACGATCCCGTCGTCCGTCCCGAGTCGATCCCGAACAGCAGGCCGCCGCTGGTGCTGTGACGGTTGAGCAGGTTCACGCCGATATTCTTGACGAAGCTGCGGCTGACCTCCGCGATGCGCACCTGCAGGTTCACCTGTAGCGGCGTCGCGGTCTTCAGGCGCGACAGCACCTTGGTGGTATCGCCGACAAAGCCCTGTACCAGCCGCTCCGCTTCCGCGGCGTCCTCCGGCGCGGCGACGGTGCCGGTCAGCAGGATCAGGCCGTTCATCGGGGTGGCGACGATGTTCGCCTCCGGCATGGTCAGGCGCAGCATCTGCCCGACCGAGTCCAGATTGTTGCCGACACGCACCGTGGTCGCATAGACGACCGCGCCGCCGCGCGCGGTGGCGGAGATCGTCGTCTCGCCCGGCTTCTTGCCGAAGACATAGAGCTGGGTAGGCGAGCGGACCTGCACGTCCGCGATCGAGTCGTCGGCGACGAACAGGTCGCTCATCGGCCGGGACAGGGTGATGAGCCGGCCACGGCCGGTGTTCACCTGCATGACGGCGCCGCCACTCCCGGCCGCCGCAGCAGCAGGAGCGGGGTCGGCCGGGCGCGCCTGTGCGACAGCGGGCAGGGTTGCCGCCAGCGCGAACATCGCGGGTCTCAACATCGGGGCGTTCAGGCAAGCACGCATCGGATTACTTCCCCAGGACCGGCACGGCGGTCACGTTGTTGCCGCGGGCGACGCGGATGACCGGGCCGCTCGGGATACCGGTGGTGGCGACGGTGCCGCCGCCCGTTCCGCCCCCCACGCCGACGGCCGGCGCGTCGCCACCCATCTGGCCGGCTGCGCGGCCGGGCACGGTGCTGCGCTGGTAGCGCGACACGTCCGCCCCGGTGGCATAGCTGCTGCTGCCGGCCTGTGGCTGGCTGGCGACGCGCAGCATCATCGCCTTTTCGGCGGCCGGATCGGCGCCGTCGGGCACCTTCACCGCGCCCGAGGCGATCGCCTCTTCCAGCTCGGCGGGATTGTCCGCGATCGAGCGCAGCGACAGCGACAAGGTGCCCAGCGTCTGCGCGACCGCGATCTGCTCGGCCATCTTGGGCGTCGATTCGACGGTGACGGTGGAGAAGGTGCGGACCTCGGTCTTGCCGTCCTCGCCCACCTGATTGTCGGTGCGCTGGTCGGTGGCGAGGACGCGGACGTTGCGCATCACGGTTTCCGACACTTTCAGCGCGGGACCATCGCCGCCGCCTGCCACTTCCTGCGTCAGCACCAGATCGATGCGGTCGCCGGGGAAGACGAAGCCGGCGACCGACCCTTGCGCGGATACCGGCACGGTGACCGCACGCATGCCGGGGCCGAGCGCCGCCGCCAGGAAGCCGCGGTCGCCGGGCTTCACCAGGGCGCCCTGCGTGACCGGCTGGCCGGCGGTGATCGCGTTGCGCACGACGGTGCCCTGCAACGCCTTCAGGTCGGTCTGTGCCTTCAGGTAATAGGCGCCGTCGACCAGCTCCTTGGGCCAGGGCTGGAAGCGCAGCGCGCTGGCGTCAAGGATCGTGCCCACCGGCAGGGCGCGGGTGGCGACCAGCACTTCGGGGCCGTCGATCACCGGCGCGGCGGCGGCTGCGGTCGCCTGTGGCGCGGCGCTGCCGGCGATCAGCGTGCGGGCGAAGAAGGCGGTGACGGCGGCCACCACCAGCGCGCCCACCAACAGAATGATCTTACGGCTGTCCATATTCTCTTTGAGCCTTTTCGGACGCGTGGCCGCGACGGGTTCGCGTGAGGATTAGGATTTAAGTACCCGGAAACTGGTTAAATATCGGTTCGCGAAGGGTGAGCAGGCCGGCAATGGCGATGGCCACGCCGTACGGAACCTCGACCGGACCGCCGGTATCGCGCGGGCGCAGCCAGCGATGTTCGATCAGCATCAGCAGCGTCACCACGCCGCCCGCCAGCGCCATCACCACCAGCATCCGGACCAGCGGTTGCACCGGCAGCCACAGGCCCAAGGCGGCGATCATCTTGACGTCGCCGCCTCCCATCATGCCAAAGCGGAAGGCCAGCGCGAACACGATGAACAGGCCGAGCCCGATCGCCAGTTGCGCGGCCATGTCGGGCCAGGGCGACAGCCCGCATGCCCACCACCACAAGGGCGCGAGCAGTGCGATCGCGGCGTTCTTGCCGTTGCCGATCTCGCGCGTACGCGCATCCTGGATGCCCGCTGCCAGCAGCAGCAGCGCCAGAAGCGCGATCAGCGCGACCCGTGGTAAATCCCACCCCATGGATCAGGGGTATAGACGGGCGGGCTTTCGAAAACGTAACCGGGGCGGATGATGCCGGTTGCCCCCCGCCGAAAGCTCGATCCGAACGCACGCGTCGGCGAATGGACCGCGCCGGACGGTTGGCGCCATCGCCGCTTCGACTGGCCGGCCGCCGACGATCGCCGCCGTTTGCTGTTTCAGACCGGCCGGGCGGACATGTTCGAAAAGTATCTGGACGCGTTCGAACATTTCCACGCGCAAGGGTGGAGCATCACGGCGTTCGACTGGCGCGGGCAGGGCGGATCGGGGCGGCTTGCCGAGGATGATACCGGGCATATCGAGGATTTCGGGACACTGGTCGACGATCTGGCCGCCTTCTGGCGGGATTGGCACCGGCCGGGCGCCCGGCACGCCGTGCTGGGGCATTCGATGGGCGGGTTCCTGACCCTGCGCGCACTGGCCGAGGGGCGATTCGCGCCCGATGCCGCGGTGCTGGTCGCGCCGATGCTGGGCCTGCGTGCGCCGATGGGGGCGGTGCTGGGCCACCGGCTGGCGACATGGATGGCGGGGTGGGGCGACCCGCGCCGCCCGGCATGGCGCCGCGGAGAGAGTGCGCGCGCTGCGCGACAACGCCAGCAGCGGCTGACCCACGACATCACCTGTTTCGCCGAGCAACAGGCTTGGCGGCGGGACAATCCGCAACTCTGCCTGGGGTCGCCGAGCTGGTCCTGGGTGGCGCAGGCTTTCGCCGCCACCGCCGCGCTGCGCGCCGATCCGCGGCTGTCGGCGATCACGACGCCGGTGCAATTCGTGCTGGCCGATGCCGACCGGCTGGTCGATGCGCGCATGGCGGCGGCCGTCGCGACCCGCCTGCCGCATGCCGAGGTGGTGCGTTTCGGGCCTGAGTCGGCGCATGAGATCCTGCGCGAGATCGCTCCCGTCCGTGCGCGCGCCTATGCCGCGATCGACGGTTTTCTCGATCGGGTGGCACCGTGATCTACGACATCGCGATTGCGGGCGCGGGCATCGCGGGGGCCAGCCTGGCCGCGACGATCGGCGGCGGTGCGCGTGTGCTGCTGCTGGAGGCGGAGGATATGCCCGGCCGTCATGCGACCGGGCGCTCGGCGGCGTTCTGGTCGGAAACCTATGGCGGACCCGGCATCCAGCCGCTGACCACCGCGTCCGGCCCGGCGCTGCAGGCGGGCGGTTTCCTCCAGCCGCTGGGATCGCTGCATATCGGCCGCACGCAGGACGGCGCGGCGATCGACCGGTTCCTCGCGTCCTTCGAGGGCAGCGGCGTCGAACTCCACCGCGTCGATCCGGCGACGCGGGTGCCGGGCCTTCGCCCCGACTGGACGCTGGGGGTGATCGAGCCGAGCTGCGCCTATATCGATGTGGGCGGGCTGCATGCCCTGTATCTGGCGCAGGCACGCCATGCGGGTGTCACGCTGGCGACCGACGCGGCGGTGCGCGGTGCCGAACGTCGGGGCGGGGTGTGGACGATCGAGACGCCGGGCGGCACCCATGCGGCGCGCGTGCTGGTGAACGCGGCCGGCGCCTGGGCGGACCAGGTCGCACGGGTGGCCGGTGCGCGGCCGATCGGCATCGCGCCCTATCGCCGGACGATGGTGCAATTGCGCACCGCGCCGCCCGTGCCCGCCGGCCTGCCGCATGTGGTGGACGTGAACGGCGGCTTCTACTTCAAGCCGGAGCCCGTCGGACGATTGTGGCTGAGCCCGCATGACGAGATACCGAGCGAGCCGTGCGATGCTGCGCCGGAGGATATGGATGTGGCGGTGGCGATCGACCGGTTGGAGGGGGCGGTGGACTGGCGGGTCGAGGCGGTGGAGCGGCGCTGGGCCGGGTTGCGCAGCTTCGCGCCCGATCGCCTGCCGGTCTATGGCTTCGATGCGGGCGTGCCGGGCTTCTTCTGGTGCGCGGGGCAGGGCGGCTTCGGCATCCAGACCGCGCCTGCGGGCGCCGCGCTGGCGGCGGCGGTGCTGATGGGTGGCGCGGTGCCGGACGATCTGGATGCGGACCGCTACGCCGCCCGCCGGTTCGGGGGTTAGCGGCCGCCGATCGCCCTGGCGGCGTCGCTGGCCAGCTTGTCGGCGCGTTCATTGTCCGGGTGGCCGGCATGGCCCTTCACCCACAGCCACTTGATCTCGTGCCGTTCGGCCGCCGCGACCAGCGCCTGCCACAGCTCGGCGTTCTTCACCGGCTTCTTGTCGGCGGTGCGCCAGCCATTGCGCTTCCAGCCGTGGATCCACTTGGTCAGGCCGTCCATGACGTAGCGGCTGTCGGTGGACAGCGTCACCGCGCAGGGGCGCTTCAGCGCGTTCAGCGCCTCGATCGCCGCCATCAATTCCATGCGGTTGTTGGTCGTGTTCGGCTCGCCGCCCGACAATTCCTTTTCATGGGTGCCGGAGCGGATCAGCGCGCCCCAGCCGCCGGGGCCGGGATTGCCCTTGCACGCGCCGTCCGTGGCGATCTCGACCGCGGTCAGGGCTGCCTCGCTCACAGCGCACCCGCCGCATAGGCCTGATAGCGCCGCCAATAGGCGAGCGGGTCCTTGCGCGTCACCAGTGCATCGGCCGGCGTGTTCAGCCAGTCCCAGGCGCGGGTCAGCATGAAGCGCAGGCAGGCGCCCTGTGCCAGCACCGGCAACGCGGCACGCTCGGCACCCGACAGGGCGAAGCGGCTGGCATAGCCCTCGACCAGTGCCGTGCCGACATCCGCATCGAAGCGCGCACCGGTGCCGTCAAAGGCCCAGGCGGTGTGCATGACGGCCAGGTCATAGGCGCGGATATCAGTGCAGGCGAAATAAAAGTCGATCAGCCCGGTCACCCGGTCGTCCAGCATCAGCACATTGTCGGGAAACAGGTCGCCATGGATCGCGGCGACGGGCAACGCGGTCGGCCAGCGGGCGATCACCGTCTCCAGCGCGGCGGCCGTATCGGTGAACAGGCCGGGATGGATCGCATCCAGATCAGCACCGCACCGCGCATGCAGGTCGCGCCAGCCATCCGGGCCCAGCGTGTTGGGCCGCGTCGCGGCGAAGCCCGACAGGCTGTCATGCATCGCCCCCATCGCGGCACCGGCGGCGCGCGCCTGGACCGGCGTCGGCTGCGTCACCGACACGCCGGGCAGGAATTCGATCAGGCAGGCCGGACGACCCGCCAGCTCGTGAATGGCCACGCCGCTGCGATCGGGCAGGGCGCGGGGCACCGGATTGCCGTCATCGGCCAGATGGTCGAGCAGCGCCAGGAAGAAGGGCAGGTCGTCGGCCGAAACCCGCTTCTCGTACAGCGTCAGGATGAAGCGGCCGGTGGTGGTGTCGACCAGATAGTTGGAATTCTCCACCCCTTCGGCGATCCCCTTGGCGGAGACGAGCGCGCCGTGGTCGAACTTCGCCAGAAACGCGGTCAGCGCCTCGGCGGATACCGTCGTATAGACTGCCATGGAGTCAGGCGGCGTCGAGGGCGCGCGGCAGCTTGAACGCGATCGTCTCGCGGTTCGTCTCCACCTCCTGCTCGGTGACGTCGAAGCGGGTCGACAGGCGTTCGACCAGTTCGCGGACCAGCAGTTCGGGGGCGGAGGCGCCGGCGGTGATGCCAAGCGTGCCGACGCCGTAGAGGAAGGTCCAGTCCAGCTCGTTGGCGCGCTGGATCAGCATGGCGGGCGTGCCCTCGCGCTCGGCGACCTCGACAAGGCGTACCGAGTTGGACGAATTGGGTGCGCCGATCACCAGCATCGCATCGCAGGATGCCGCGATCGCCTTTACCGCCGCCTGCCGGTTGGAGGTGGCATAGCAGATATCCTCGCCACGCGGCGCCTGGATCATCGGGAAACGGCGTTGCAGCACCGCGACGACCGCGGCGGTGTCGTCGACCGAAAGCGTCGTCTGCGTAAGGAAGGCGAGATTCGCTGGGTCGGCAGGCGCAAAGACCTCCGCATCTGCCACCGTCTCGATCAGCGACATCGATCCCGGCGGCACCTGCCCGAAGGTGCCGATGACTTCGGGATGGCCGGCATGGCCGATGAACACGATGTGGCGGCCATGATCGACCAGCCGTTCGGCCTGACGATGGACCTTGGAGACGAGCGGGCAGGTCGCGTCGAAATAGTCGAGGCCACGGCCTTGCGCGTCGGCCGGCACCGATTTGGGCACCCCGTGCGCGGAGAAGACGACGTGCGCGCCGTCCGGCACCTCGTGCAACTCCTCCACGAATACCGCGCCCTTGGCCTTCAGGCTGTCGACCACGAACTTGTTGTGGACGATTTCGTGCCGGACATAGACGGGCGCGCCATGCTTCTCGATGGCGAGTTCCACGATGCGGATCGCGCGGTCCACGCCTGCGCAAAAGCCTCGCGGGGCAGCGATCAGCAGCGCCAGCGCCGGCTTGCCCGTGTCCTGGGAAATCGTGTCGGTCATGGCCAAGCGCTCTACGCCATTGCTTGCGTGCCTCCAAGCCGGTTATCAGGGCCCATCCCGGTTCCACAGCTTAGGCGTTCCCCTCGTGAAAGCATCGATCCTCGTTTCTGCGGCCTTGGCGCTCGTGCTTGGCGGCTGCGCCCGTACCGGGGAGATCGACGCCTCGGGCGGCATCACCGCGGTGCGCTCCGCCTGCCCGGTGGTGGGCGTGCCGGCCGGCACCGGCGACGTGACGCTGTTCACCTCCGCCAATGCGCGGGACGCCGGCGCGATCGACGTGGTGGCGAACATGACCAACGTCCGCTCCACCTGCGCCGATGTCGGCGACGATATCGTCACCACCGTCACCTTCCAGGTGGATGCACGGCGCACCGCCACCGATGGCGCGCGTGACGTGACGCTGCCCTATTTCATCACCGTGGTGCGCGGCGGCAGCAACGTCGTCGCCAAGCGGATCGGGCGGGTGAACGTGCATTTCGACGCAGGCCAGCCGCGCGGATCGGTCGCCGGGCAGGCGACGACCACCGTGTCGCGCGCCGCCGCCACCCTTCCGCAGGACGTGCGCGACAAGCTGACCCGGCGGCGCAAGGCGGGCGACGAGGATGCCGCCGTCGATCCGCTGACCCAGCCCGAGGTGCGCGCGGCGGTGCTGCGTTCCTCGTTCGAGGCGCTGGTCGGTTTCCAGCTTACCGACGACCAGTTGCGCTACAACGCGACGCGCTGACCGGCACCGGCGAAACGTGCTTTGACGCGTTTTCAAAGAAACAGCCTCTTGGCGAAACGCGATTGACTTGAATCGGCGCCGTTGCCAGAGCGGCGGCGTCGATGTCGGGCAACCGGCATGGGTACGCGCGGGAGAGCGCCTCTCGGCCTTTCAGGCCGGTGCGAGGCCGCCGAAGGAGCAACCACCCCGGAATCTCTCAGGCCAAAGGACCGCGCGGGCCATCGATACTCTGGAAAGCGCGGCAGCCCGTCATTGGCATGTCGCCACCGAAGGGGTAACTCCGGTCGCAGAACCGGGGGAAAGCTCTCAGGTTCCGTGACAGAGGGGGATCGGATCGGGCGCCGCCATCGGGGCTGCGCCGTATCGCCCCTTTTGGAGACGGCCCGTGACCGACACGCAGGACCTGAACGTCGAGGACGCGCCCGAGGGCGTCGACATCATCCAGACATTGCCGCTGGACGGCTGGCATCGGGCAAAGGGCGGCCGCATGGTCGCCTTTGCCGGCTACGAAATGCCCATCCAGTATGAAGGCATCATGGCCGAGCATCTGTGGACGCGTCAGTCCGCCGGCCTGTTCGACGTCAGCCATATGGGCCAGCTGGTCTTCACCGGCGAAGGCGTGGTGCAGGCGCTGGAGACCGTGCTGCCGGGCGACCTGACCGGGCTGGGCGAGTCGAAGATGCGCTATTCGCTGCTGCTGAACGAAGAAGGCGGCATTCTCGACGACCTGATGGTCACGCGCCGCACCGGCGAGGATGGCGAGGAACTGTACATCGTCGTCAACGGCGCGACCAAATATGACGACATCGCCTATCTGCTCGACCAGATGCCCGACGATGCGACGCTGAACCTGCTCGACGAACAGGCGCTGCTGGCGCTGCAGGGGCCGAAGGCGGTCGATGCGCTGGCGCGTCTGGTGCCGGGTGTCGAGCGGCTGGTGTTCATGACCGCCGGTGCCTTTGACTGGAACGGCACGCCGCTGTGGATCAGCCGTTCGGGCTATACCGGCGAGGACGGATTCGAGATTTCGGTGCCGGCCGAGGCGGTCGCGGCGCTGGCCGATGCGCTGTGCGCCGAGCCGGAGGTGAAGCCGATCGGCCTTGGCGCCCGCGACTCGCTACGCCTTGAGGCGGGCCTGCCGCTTTACGGCCACGACCTCGATCCGGAAACGACGCCGGTGATGGCCGATCTGGGCTTTGCGCTTTCCAAGCGTCGCCGCGAGGCCGCCGATTTCGCAGGGGCGCAGCGTATCCTGGCCGAGCGCGAGAACGGCGCGGCCGTCCGCCGCGTCGGCCTGACCGTTGCCGGCCGCCAGCCGGTGCGCGAAGGGGCCAGCGTGGTGGCCGAGGACGGATCGGTGATCGGCCGCGTCACCTCCGGCGGGTTCGCGCCGACGCTGGGTGCCCCGATCGCCATGGCCTATGTTCCAGCCGAACTGGCCGCGCCCGGTACGGCGGTGAAGCTGATCCAGCGGGGCAAGCTGCACGACGCGACCGTCGCGGCGATGCCCTTCGTCCCCCATCGCTACGTTCGTGCAGGAGCCAAGTAAGATGAGCCGTTATTTCACGCAGGATCATGAGTGGATCGACGTCGACGGCGAGACCGGCATCGTCGGGATCAGCGACTATGCGCAGGGTGCGCTGGGCGATATCGTGTTCGTCGACGTGCCCGAGGAAGGCCGTGCGCTCTCCAAGGGTGACGAGGCCGCGACGGTCGAGTCGGTCAAGGCCGCGTCGGACGTGTATGCGCCGGTTTCCGGCACGGTGGTCGAGGGCAATCCCGCGCTCGCCGACGAGCCCGCGCTGGTGAACAGCGATCCCGAGGGCGAGGGATGGTTCTTCAAGATCACGCTGTCCGATCCGTCGGAGCTGGACGCGCTGATGAACGAATCCGCCTACGCCGACTTCGTCGCCAAGCTGTAATTCCTGATCCCCCCTCCCGCTTGCGGGAGGGGCCGGGGGAGGGGGGATCAAGGCCCTTCCACCCCCGCCGCCATGCCCTCCCCCGACCCCTCCCGCATTTGGGAGGGGAGGAGTCCATCGATGCGCTACCTGCCCCTTACCGATACCGACCGCGGCGCGATGCTGTCGGTCATCGGCGCGTCCTCGGTCGACGATCTGTTCGTCGACGTACCCGAAGCCGCGCGCCTGTCCGGCCCGATCGCGGGCCTGCCGAACCACGCCTCCGAACTCGCGGTCGAGCGTCACATGACCGCGCTGGCCCGCAAGAACACGGTGGCCGGCGAGGTGCCCTTCTTCCTGGGTTGCGGTGCATACCGGCACCATGTGCCCGCCAGCGTCGACCACATGATCCAGCGCGGCGAGTTCCTGACCGCCTATACGCCCTATCAGCCGGAAATCGCGCAGGGCACGTTGCAGATGCTGTTCGAGTTCCAGACGCAGGTCGCACGCCTGCTCGGCACCGACGTCGCCAACGCCTCGATGTATGACGGCTCGACCGCCTGCTGGGAGGCGAT
The DNA here is from genome assembly GCF_009789535.1 of Sphingomonas carotinifaciens. NCBI lineage: Bacteria > Pseudomonadati > Pseudomonadota > Alphaproteobacteria > Sphingomonadales > Sphingomonadaceae > Sphingomonas > Sphingomonas carotinifaciens. The sequence continues at coordinate 1,395,514 of NZ_WSUT01000005.1, forward strand.
CGGCATGGCGCGCCGCATCACCAAGCGCGGCAAGGCGATCCTGTCCTCGGGGCTGCATCCGCACTATGTCTCGGTCGCGAAGACCATGGCGAAATATACTGGCGACGCGCTGGAAACGTCCGCGCCGACGCTGACCGCCGAGACCGATATCGACGCGCTGATCGCGGCGATCGACGGCGATACGTCGTGCGTCGTCGTGCAGTATCCGGACATTCTGGGGCGCATCGCCGACCTGACGCCGCTGGCCGATGCGTGCCATGCGAACAAGGCGCTGCTGATCGCGGTCGTTACCGAGCCCGTCGCGCTGGGGGCGATCCGCTCGCCCGGCGAGATGGACGCCGATATCGTCGTAGGCGAAGGCCAGTCGCTGGGCGTCGGCCTGCAATTCGGCGGACCCTATGTCGGGCTGTTCGGGTGCAAGGACAAATATGTCCGCCAGATGCCCGGGCGGCTGTGCGGCGAGACGGTGGATGCGGACGGCAAGCGCGGCTTCGTGCTGACGCTGTCCACGCGCGAGCAGCATATCCGCCGGGAAAAGGCGACGTCGAACATCTGCACCAACTCGGGGCTGTGTGCGCTTGCCTTCTCGATCCACATGACGCTGCTGGGCGAGAAGGGGCTGCGCGATCTGGCCGGCCTCAACCATGCCCTGGCGGTACACGCGGCGGAGCGGCTGGCGCAGGTGCCGGGCGTGTCGCTCGTCAACGATGCGTTCTTCAACGAATTCACCGTGACGCTGCCGGTCGAGGCGCGCCCCGTGGTCCGCACGCTGGCGGAGCGCGGCGTGCTGGCCGGCGTGTCGCTCGGCCGGCTGTATCCGGGCGAAGACGCGCTGGCGAACGGCCTGGTGATCGCGGTCACCGAGACGACGACCGCGGAGGATATCGAAACCCTGGCCACCGCGCTGCAGGAGGTGCTGGCATGACGATCAACCAGAGCGGCTGGAAGCCCAGCGCACCCGAGGCCAAGGACGGCGGCGCGCCTGCCACCTTCACCGGCAATAAGGCGCTGATGCTCGAAGAGGCGCTGATCTTCGAGATCGGGTCCACCGACACGACGGGCGTCGATATCGTGCCCGCGCCCAAGGCGGCGAGCCGCCTCGGCGGCCTGACGCGCGACGCCGCGATCGGCCTGCCCGGCCTGTCCGAGCCGGAAACGGTGCGCCATTATACGCGCCTGTCGCGCCAGAACTACGCGATCGATCTCGGCCTGTTCCCGCTGGGATCGTGCACGATGAAGCACAATCCGCGGCTGAACGAGAAGATGGCGCGCCTGCCCGGCTTCTCCGACGTGCACCCGCTGGCACCGGTCGACACGGTGCAGGGCGCGCTGGAGGTGATCCATCAGCTCGCCCACTGGCTGGTGACGCTGACCGGCATGACCTCGGTCGCGATGAGCCCCAAGGCGGGCGCACATGGCGAACTGTGCGGCATATTGGCGATCAAGGCGGCGCTGGAGAAGCGGGGCGAGGGGCATCGCAAGGTCATCCTGGTTCCCGAATCGGCGCACGGCACCAATCCGGCGACCGCGGCGTTCGCGGGCTTCAAGGTCGAGGATATTCCCGCGACCGCCGATGGCCGGGTCGACAGCGAGGCGCTCAAGGCTCGCCTCGGCCCCGACGTGGCGGGCGTGATGATCACCAACCCGAACACCTGCGGCCTATTCGAGCGCGACCTGAAGGACATTTCCGACGCGGTCCATGCCGCGGGCGGCTATGTCTATTGCGACGGGGCGAACTTCAACGCGATCGTCGGGCGCGTGCGCCCGGGCGACCTCGGCGTCGATGCGATGCACATCAACCTGCACAAGACCTTTTCCACCCCGCATGGTGGCGGCGGGCCGGGTTCGGGGCCGGTGGTGTTCTCCGAAGCGCTGACCCCGTTCGCCCCGCTGCCCTTTGTCGAGAAGACCGGCGAAGGCTTCCGCCTGGTCGAGGAGGAGACGGCGGACGAGCATCATGCCGACAGCTTCGGCCGCATGGTCGCCTTCCACGGCCAGATGGGCATGTTCACCCGCGCGCTGACCTATATCCTCAGCCACGGCGCGGACGGTCTGCGCCAGGTCGCCGAGGACGCGGTGCTGAACGCCAATTACGTGCTGCGCAGCCTGGAGAACACGCTGGACGCGCCCTTCGCGAACAGCGGTCCGTGCATGCATGAGGCGATCTTCTCCGACGAAGGGCTGGCGGACGGCTTTTCGACGATCGACATCGCCAAGGCGCTGATCGACGAGGGTTTCCACCCGATGACCATGTACTTCCCGCTGGTGGTGCACGGTGCGATGCTGGTGGAGCCGACCGAGACCGAGTCGAAGGCCGCGCTCGACCAGTTCATCGGCGCGCTGCGCTCGGTGGCGGAGCGGGCCAAGGCGGGCGACGCCTCGCTGAAGACCGCGCCGCACTTCGCGCCGCGTGCCCGGCTCGACGAGACGCAGGCCGCCCGCAAGCCGGTGCTGGTCTGGAAGGAAACGCTCGCCAAGGCCGCGGAATAAGGAGCCGGCGCCGCCGTCCCTCGTGGGCGGCGGCGCGGGGATCCCTCAATCCTCCGGCGCGGCCGTGGCCGTCTGCTGCTTGCCCAGACGCTGCTCGCGCCACACGATAAACAGGCCGCTGGCGATGATGATCGGCGCGCCCACCCAGGTCATCGGCGTCGGCAACATGCCGAACAGCAGCCAGCCATAGAGCGTCGCCCAGATCAGCCCCGAATAATCCATCGGCACCACGCTGGAGACGGGCGCCATCTTCGCCGCGCCGGTCAGCGCCAACTGGCCCATGCCGCCGACGATGCCGATCGCGGCGAGATTGGCCCAGGTCAGCAGATCATGCGCCTTCAGATGGAAGGCATAGGGGATGGCGATCAGCGGCAGCGTCAGCGTCGAGAACCAGAAGACCGTGGTTCCCGATGGCTCGTCGCGCAACTGGCGCAGCAGGATCGCGACCAGCGCGACGAACAATGCGGCGAGCAACCCCACGATCGCGCCGCCCACCGGCACATCGTTGCTGCCCGGCTGCACCACCACCAGCACGCCGGCAAAGCCGACCAGCACCGCGCTCCAGCGCTGGATGCCGGTCCGCTCGCGCAGCACCAGCGCCCCCAGGATCGTGGCGAAGATCGGCACAGTGAACTGAAAGGTCGTCGCCTCCGCCAGCGGCAGCAGCAGCACCGCGCCAAAGGTGAAGACCATGCCGACGACGCCGACCATCGATCGCGCGAGATGCCCGCGCAGCCGCGTGGTGCGCAGCGACCCCAGCCCGCCCGGGCCGCGCGCGACGAAGGCGAGCACAACGGGCAGGGCGCACGCCTGTCGCCAGAACATGGTCTCGAACAGCGTCGCGCCGCGGCTTTCCGCCAGCTTTACCAGCGCAGACATGGTGGACAGGAAGAAGATGGCGAGCAACCGCAATGCGATGCCAGCAAGAACTCGATCGCCGGGCATGGCGGTGCCCTAGCCGTGGGGGCAGGAGGAAGGAACCCCGGTTGCGAAATACCGCGGTTGATATAGGGGCACCCCCATGAAACACGCGCTTTCCGTCACCCGCGAGCAGGATTTCGCCGCCTGGTATCAATCCGTCATCACCGAGGCCGACATGGCCGAGGATTCAGGCGTGCGCGGCTGCATGGTCATCCGGCCCTGGGGCTATGGCATCTGGGAGCGTATCCAGCGCCTGCTCGACGACCGGATCAAGGCGACGGGGCACGAGAATTGCTATTTCCCGCTCTTCATCCCGCTCTCCTATTTCGAAAAGGAGGCCGAGCATGTCGAGGGTTTCGCCAAGGAGATGGCGGTCGTCACGCACCACCGCCTGATCCCGGACGGCAAGGGCGGGTTGATGCCCGATCCGGAGGCGAAGCTGGAGGAGCCGCTGGTCGTGCGCCCCACCTCCGAAACGGTGATCGGCACCGCCTTTTCGCGTTGGGTGCAGTCGTGGCGCGACCTGCCCGTGCTCATCAACCAGTGGGCGAACGTCGTGCGCTGGGAAATGCGCACCCGCATGTTCCTGCGCACCGCCGAATTTCTGTGGCAGGAGGGGCATACCGCCCACGCCTCCGCCGAGGAAGCGAAGGGCGAGACGCTGAAGATGCTGGAGGTCTACCGCTCCTTTGCGGAGGATTGCCTGGGCGTCCATGTCATCGCCGGTGAGAAGCCGGAGAATGAACGCTTCCCCGGTGCGATCGAGACCTGGTCGATCGAGGCGATGATGCAGGACGGCAAGGCGCTGCAGGCGGGTACCAGCCACTTCCTGGGCACCAACTTCGCGCACGCGCAGAACATCCGTTTCCAGAATGCCGAAGGGCAGCTGGAACTGGCGAACACGACGAGCTGGGGCGTGTCGACCCGGATGATCGGTGCGGTCATCATGGTGCACGGCGACGATGACGGATTGCGCGTGCCGCCGATGATCGCGCCGTGGCAGGTCGTGATCGTTCCGATGCTGCGCGACCAGCCCGAGGATGCCGCGATCGTCGACTATGCCCGCGAATTGCAGGCGCAACTGGTGAAGCAGTCCGCACTGGGCGAGCCGATCCGCGCGATGGTCGATGCACGGCCTGCCAAGGCAGCGACCAAGCGCTGGGGCTGGGTGAAGAAGGGCGCGCCGATCGTCATCGAGATCGGTGGCCGCGACGTGGCCGGCGGCAACGTCTCGGTCATCCGCCGCGATCGCCTGTACCGCGAGGATGGCAAGCTCGACTCGCAGGTCGTCGCGCGCGACGCCTTTGTCGGCGATGCCGCGGCGATGCTGGAGGATATCCAGGCGACGCTGCATGCCCAGTCGGTCGAGAAGCTGCGCGCGAATATCGTCCCCATCGACGACTGGGCCGGCGTCGAGGCGCATTTCGCCGAGGCGGCGAAGAACCCCGGCTGGGTCGACGTGCGCTGGTCCAAGCCGACCGGCGCCGCACTCGATACCGTGGTGGAGCGGCTGAAGGCGCTGAAGCTGACGATCCGCAATGCGCCCGCGGGTCAGACGGGATGCGATGACGGCCCGTGCATCTTCACCGGCGCGCCTGCGGTGGAGCGCATCCTGATCGGTCGCGCTTACTGATCGGCAAACCGGCCCCGGCGAAATTCGGGCCTGATTGCTCTGACCCTTTGCCGCCTTCGGCGTCTTTCCCTCTCCCGGTGGGAGCATCGGGTGAACAGTGCCCCGCACTGTTCAGGTCATGCCGGGGGCATGACCGACCCGATGCTGGAGGGAGCGGCACAGCCGCGGAAGGGTGAGGGCGACCGCGCTTGATTATCGGAAAACGCCTTGTCCTCCGGGCCTTCGCCGGTGCGGCTATTCCGCAATCGCGGACATCAGCAACACCGTCATGATCGTGCCGATCATGCCCGACAGCGCCGCCCAGAGCGCGGCCCTTCGCCGCCGCAATGCGCCACGAAAGCCTTCCAGTCGCTGCGCGTCGAGATAATAGAGGCCGGGCTTGGCCTCCACCACGGCGCCGAAACGCACCATGCGCCGCAGCATCCGCGCATCCGCCCCGCCATCCAGCGCGACCGCTCGCGCCGGCAGCGTCGCGCCGGCCCCGACCAGTGCCTGCACGATCCTGCGTCTCGAATGTTTCGCCTTGCTCATCACGCCCCCGATGCCCCGGCCTGCCGATAGCATCGCCGGGGCAAAGAGGCTATTAACGCCGGCGCCCGTTGTGCCGGATATTGCCGGGGCGTCCGCGCCGCTTCAGCACGCGGGGATGGCCGCGCCCGCGCCTGCCGTCGCGTTCCGGTGGCGCGCCGCCCCCGCCGCCTTCGGGCAGTTCGAAGCGCAGCGCACCGGATACCGGATTGGCCTCCGCCAGTCGCAGCGACAGGCGCTGGCCCAGCGTATACTGGTCGCCGCTATCCTCCCCGGTCAGCGTCCGGGCCGACTCGTCATAGCGAAAATACTCGCCACCCAGGTCGCGAACCGCCAGCAGGCCATCGCCGCCAATGCCCTCGACCGTGGCGAACAGACCGTAATTCTGCACGCCCGTCACCCGCACCTCGACGATGCTGCCGATATGCTCGGACAGATAGGCCGCGACATAGCGGTCGATCGTCTCGCGCTCGGCCTCCATCGCGCGGCGCTCCAGCCGGCTGATCCCCTCGCCGATGCGGTCCATCTCGGCCGGATCGGGCTTCACACCGCCGGGACCGAGCGCATAGGCGGCGACCAGCGCGCGGTGGACGACCAGATCGGCATAGCGGCGAATCGGCGAGGTGAAATGCGCGTAGCTGCCCAGCGACAGGCCGAAATGGCCGTGATTGGCCGGCGCATAATAGGCCTGGGTCTGGGTACGCAGCACCTGTTCCATCACCTGCGGGCGGAAATCGGCATCGCCGACACGCTCCAGCACCCGGTTGAACGTCGCCGGGCGGATCACCTGTCCAAGGGTGAAGGCGACGTCGAAGGTTTCCAGATAATCCTTCAGCGCCGCCAGCTTCTCGCGCGAGGGCGGTTCGTGGACCCGGTACATGACGGGCGCCTTGCGCGCTTCCAGCGCCTTGGCCGCCGCGACATTGGCGGCGATCATGTAATCCTCGATCAGGCGGTGCGCATCCAGCCGCTCGCGCGGCGCGACCGACAGGATGCGGCCCTTTTCGTCCAGCACCACGCGGCGTTCCGGCAGATCGAGGTCCAGCGGCTCGCGTGCATCGCGCGCCTTGGCGAGTGCTGCCCAGCAATCCCATAGCGGGCGCAGCGCCGTCTCGGTCAATGCATGTGGCACCGTGCCGTCGATCGCCGCCTGCGCATCCTCATAGGCGATGTTGGCGGCGATGCGGACAACGGCACGGCTGAAGCGCCAGCCCTTCAACGTGCCGTCGCGGCCGACCTGAAGGTGGCAGGCGAGCGCGGCCCGGTTCTCGCCTTCCTTCAGCGAACACACCTCGGCGGACAGGATTTCGGGCAGCATCGGCACGACGCGGTCGGGGAAATAGACCGAGTTGCCGCGGCGCCGGGCGTCCTGATCCAGCGCGGAGCCGGGGCGTACATAGAAGCTGACATCGGCGATCGCGACCACCGCCTTCCACCCGCCGGGATTGGCGGGGTCGTCGTCGGGGGCGGCCCAGACCGCATCGTCATGGTCGCGCGCATCCGCCGGGTCGATCGCGACGATGGGCAGCGCACGCAGATCCTCGCGATCGTCGCCCAGCGGCTGTGCGGCGACACGTGTCGCTTCCTCCAGCGTCTCGGGCTTGAATTGGTCGGGGATCTCGTGGCGGTGGATCGCGATCAGCGAGAAGCTGCGCGGGGCGAACGGATCGCCCAGCCGCTCGGTCACGCGCACCGTGACGCGCGGCGGCCGCCCTGCCTTTTCGGCCAGCACCAGGTCGCCAGGACCCGCATCGCCCGCGTCGGCGACGAGGAACTCGCGCCGCTCCTTCTTCTCGACGCCGGTCAGCCACAGCCGCCCGCCTTCCTCGCGCAGCACGCCCAGCACCTGCTCCGACGCACGCGGCAGCGTCTTCATCGGATGCGCGGTCCATCCCCGCTCGTCCTGCTCGGTCCGCGCCAGCACCCGATCGCCGATCCCCAGGCTGCCCCGCTTGCGCTCGCGCACCCTCAGGCGCGGCGGCGGCGCGTCCTCGGCCTCCCAACGCTCCGGAACGGCCCAGATAGTGCCGGCATCGTCGACATCGGCGACGCGCAGCACCGTGACGCGGGGCAGTCCACCCATGCGGTGGAAGGCGCGGCCGGGGGCGCTGTCGATCAGCCCCTCGTCCCCCATGTCCTTGAGCAGCGCCTTCAGCGCGATCTTGTCCTGCGCGACGAGGCCAAAGGCGCGCGCGATCTCCCGCTTGCCGGCGGGCTGGTCGGATGTCTCGATAAAGGCGAGGATCTGTTCGCGGGTGGGCAGGCCCTGTTTCGGCTTCTTCATCGTGACGAGATAGGGGGGCGGGGGGCTTACGTCACCCCATGCCCAGATCGGCCGGGCCGAAAGCGTCGGGCAGCAGCTCGGACAGGCGGTAGCTGCGGATCGCATCGCCCTCTGCCGATCCGCAATGGACGGGCAGGTTGACGCCGCCCAGTTGCGCGGCTTCGTTCAGGACCTGGCGGCAACGGCCACAGGGGCTGACCGGGGTGGTGCCGGTCGCGCGGCCCGTCCCGTCCATCGCCCCCCCGATCACCCCGACGGCGACCACCTCCCGGATACGGCCCGCCGCACTGGCGGTGGCAACGGCCACCGTCTCGGCACAGAGTGACAGGCCGTAGCTGGCATTCTCGACATTGGCACCGGTGACGATGCTGCCGTCCTTCATCAGCAAGGCGGCACCCACCGCGAAGCGCGAATAGGGTGCATGCGCGTGGACGGCAGCGGCGCGGGCGGCGGCGATCAGCGTTTCGGCTTGGGTCATGGGGCGACGACGTTCCAATTCACGGGGCCTTCCACGCCGTCGATGCGGCGGAAGTCGGTGGCACGCCACATCCGCCAGGGGCGGGCGGCGTAGTCGGGTTCCAGCATGTTGCCCATCGCCCAGATCGGACGCGGCAGCGCACCGGACAGTTGGTAATCCGCATCCACGGCCTTTGACACGCGCAGCAGCACCGGCTTGGCGAGATGCGTCTCGACCCGCTGGATAAAGTGCTGCAGATCCTCCACCAGTTCGGCGCGTTCGGGCCGTGCGGTGCAATCGTCATGATAGCTGATGTCGATCGCGGCGGGCAAAGCGTCCCCGGCGCGAGGCACGAAGGTGTTGAAGGCGTTGGCCTGCGCCAGTGCGTCCTGGCATAGCGAGAAGAGGTGCACCGCCCCGCGCCGCATGCCGGCATCGGGCAGTGCGGCCCAGTTCGCCTCGAACGCCGCATCACGGCGATCCGCGCCCGAGGTCGCGACCAGATAGGCGAAGTCCGCGCCGTTCGCGCGCAGCGTCTTCCACTCCACCGGCGGCGGGTTTTCGGGCAGATCAATGCCTTGCAGTGGATATCGTTCGGTCGGGGGATGCCAGCCGGTCGCATAGCTCCAGCCGCCGACCCCGAGCCCGCCGAGTGCCGCCAGCGCAGCCCCGAATCGCAGGAGAAGACGCATCAGCCGCGGATATGCAGGACGCAGAGCAGAGTAAACAGGCGACGCGCGGTATCGAAATCCACCTCGATCTTGCCGGCCAGCCGTTCCATCAGCATTTCCGCCGCATCGTTGTGCAGACCGCGCCTCGCCATGTCGATCGTCTCGATCTGCTGTGCACTCGCCTGCCGGATCGCCTGGAAATAGCTGTCGCAAATCGCAAAATAGTCGCGGATCGGGCGGCGGAAGCGGCCAAGGGCGAGGACGAGGGTTTCGATATGCGTACCGTCCTCGCGGTGCATATGGATGCCCAAGCGGCCTTCCTCGGATTCCAGTTTGATCCGGTAGGGACCGGCATAGCCGTCCGCCTGTGGCCGCTGCGGCGCGAAGTAATTGGTCTCGATCAGGTCGAAGATCGCGATCCGCCGCTCCTGCTCGATGTCGGCCGAGCGCCAGCCCAGGCTGTGCTCGTCCAGATCGACGCTGATGATCCGCGGGTCCGCCATCATGGATTGTTGCGATAGACACGATCCAGACCGCCTGCAATCGCGGCCATTCGCCGCAATCTCGCTTGAGTGGCGCGGGCTGCCGGGTCTAACGGGCGGATATGGCCACCCTTGCATTCCCGACCCCTGCCGCCGCTGCCGAACCGCAGCAGCTCCCCCGCAACGTCGAGGCCGAGGCCGCGATGCTCGGCGCGATGATGATCGACAACCGGCTGGCGGACGATCTGGTCGACCGGCTGGAGCCCATTCACTTTTTCGAGCCGGTCCACGGCCGCATCTTTGCGGCGATCAAGACGCTGCGCAGCAACGACATGCTGGCGACGCCCGTCACGCTGCGCCCGATGTTCGACGCCGATGAGGGCATGAAGGAACTGGGCGGCCCGGCCTATCTGGCGAGCCTTACCGGATCGGGCGCCGGCCTGATCGGGGCGCGGCAGTTCGCTACGCAGATCTATGATCTGGCGATGCTGCGTTCGCTGGTGCAGGTGGGCCGCACGCTGGTCGACCGGGCGATGGACACGTCGGAGGAGGTGAACCCGCGCGCGCAGATCGAGCTGGCGGAGAACGAGCTGTACAAGGTGGCGGCCGACGGGGGGGCCGAGGGAGCGACCAAGACGTTCGCGCAGGCGACGACGATCGCGGTGAAGATGGCGGAACGCGCGCTGAATTCCGGCGGGCACGTCTCGGGCATCACCACGGGTCTCGACTCGGTCAACGCCAAGATCGGCGGCATGCATCATTCGGATCTGATGATCCTTGCCGGCCGCCCGGGCATGGGCAAGACCTCGCTGGCGACCAACATCGCGTTCAACGCCGCGCGCCGCTGGATGCGCGACATGCAGGACGGCATTCCGCCGGCCGAATCGGTGGGCGCCAAGGTCGCCTTCTTCAGCCTGGAAATGTCGGCCGACCAGCTGGCGACGCGTATCCTGGCCGAACAGTCCGGGATCAGTTCCGAGTCGCTGCGCATGGGCAAGATCAGCCGCAGCGAGTTCGCGCAGCTGGCGGCCGCCGCGGCAGAACTGGAGCAGTTGCCGCTGTTCATCGACGATACCGGCGGCCTGTCGATCTCCGCGCTGCACACCCGCGTCCGCCGGTTGCAGCGGCGGCACAACAACCAGATCGGCCTGGTCGTGGTCGACTATCTCCAGTTGCTCAGCGGATCGGGCAAATCGTCCGAGAACAACCGCGTGCAGGAAATCTCCGAAATCTCGCGCGGCCTGAAGACGCTGGCCAAGGACATGAACGTGCCGGTGCTGGCGCTGTCGCAGCTCAGCCGCGCGGTGGAGCAGCGCGAGGACAAGCGTCCGATGCTGTCGGACCTGCGCGAATCGGGATCGATCGAGCAGGACGCGGACATGGTGTGGTTCGTGTTTCGCGAGGATTATTACATGATGCAGCGCGAGCCGAAGCGACCGATGGAGGGCGATGACGGCAAGGTGTTCGAGGACCATTCGCGCTGGGCGAGCGAGGTGGAGCGGGTGTACGGTCTGGCCGAGCTGATCGTCGCCAAGCAGCGCCACGGTGCGACCGGCAAGGTGGTGCTGAAGTTCGATCCGACGATCACCCGCTTTACCGACTACGCGGGGTATTGAGGGCGCAGGGAGACAGAGGCAGCCGCCCTTAAAGAGCGGATGCCTCTTCGTCGGTCGGCCCCATGCGGAAGACGACCTTGTCCACGCAACCGACGCGCCCGGCCTGCGACGGCGCCTTGCGTGCCGATCGCAGGACCTGAAGCGCCTGTTGACCGAAATCCTCGCTGGGCTGGCTGGCCAGCACGCGCAGATTGCCGAGTTCGCCCCAGGGCGCGACATCGAAAGCGACGATCGCCCACCCCTCGATCGATCGCTTACTATAGGCTTCGGGATAGGTCAGCCGCGGCTGTGTCGCGTACGTGTCGTCGCTTGCGTCGCAGTTGCTCGTCGTCGGGCGAAGCGACATGGTGTCGGGTGAGGGGGGTGCCACCAGCCGCATCGGCGCGCGCCAATAGGGATACACGCAGCCTGCACGCGCGCCGCCGCTATGACGGGATGCGCGCATCGCTTTGACGCTTGCCGCATCCAGGGCGGCGTTTCCGGTGCTGTAGAGCGTGCGGACGTTTCGCGTCCGGCCGCGTGCGTCCTGGTCATAGGTCACCATCGACCAGTCGCGGGATCCCGGTGTTGCCGGAATCTTCTGAAAATCGGGATAGACCTGCACCAGAGGTGGCGGGAGCGGCCTGTCTGCGCAGTTGCCGTTCATGGCGAAGATGCGGTTCCAGCCAGACCAGGGCAGCGCGCCATCGGGACGGTACAGCGAGTAGGAGACCAGGTCTTCCACCGGCGTTTCCGTCATCGCGGTCATTCGGTGCGTATAGATGATCCGGCATCCTGCGCGGGCGTCGCCCGCCGGAAAGCGGCTGGCGGCGAGTGAGGGCAGGACATCTTCTGACAACGGGCGAAATTCCGGGGAGACCCGGCGGATCGACAGCGGACGGCCTGCCTGGTCGATGTCGAACGAGACGGCGAGGCTGGCGATCTGCGGCATCGATCCGCTCCAGCCGAGACGGGTCAAGGGGCGTCGCATCGTCACGGGGCTGACCACGGCGCCATCGCACTGCACCGTTCCGGGCATCCAGGCGACAAGCGGTCGATCAGCGTCTGGCGGAGGTGGCACGTCGAAGGGCGCCGCCGCGCCGACGGGATGCGCCGCCAGTGCGGCGGCGAGCATGATCGATCCTCTCATGTCGCCAGTCTGCATCCGTCCTGTGACGGCCACAAGTCAGCGTGGCGAGAGTTCGCTCACCGGCTGGTGGATGCCGCATTCCACCTTGCCCATGCCGCGCCAGCGGCCGGCACGCGCATCTTCGCCGGGCTTCACCGGGCTGGTGCAGGGCGCGCAACCGATCGACAGATAGCCCTGCGCTTCGAGCGGATGGCGGGGCAGCGCATGGGTGGCGAAATAGGCGTCGAGATCGGCCTTCGCCCAGTCGGCGAGCGGGTTGATCTTCAGGCGCCCGCCATCCGCTTCGAAGCGGGGCAGGGCGGCGCGGGTACCGGCCTGAAAACCCTTGCGGCCCGAAATCCAGGCGTCGAAGGGGGCGAGGGCGCGAGCCAGCGGCTCTACCTTGCGCAGGTCGCAGCAGCCGTCGGGGTCATAGCCGTGGCGAATGCCCTCGCGGTCCTTGATGGCGAGGAGATGCGGATCGGGGCGAAAGACGCGCAGCGCGGTCAGCCCCAGATGCTCGACCAGCATGTCGCGATAGGCAAGCGTCTCCCCGAACATCTTTTGCGTGTTGGTGAAGAGTACGGGAATGCCCGGATCGACCGCGGCGACCATGTGGAGCAGCACCGCCGACTCCGCACCGAAGGACGATACCGCCGCAACCCGCCCGGCCAGTTCGCCGGTCAGCAGCTCGGCCAGCATCGCTGGCGCGGGCACGCCGGCAAAGCGCGCCTGCATCCGGGCGGCGTCGGCGGGCGTGAAGGCCGGTGCGGTATCGATCGCGTCGATCGTGCGGGCGGCTTCAGCCATGGCGCAGCTTCCACACGGGCACGCGCGCATCGGCGGCGGCCTGATAGGGCGTGGGATAACGCGCCAGGCTGCGTTCCAGCACCGCGGCATCGATCGGCGCCTCGGGCGCGAAGCTGTCGAACCCGCAGCGGCGCATGTGCAGCAGTTGATCGACCAGCACGTCGCCGGCGGCGCGCAATTCGCCCGCATAGCCTGCTTCGCGCAGGATCCGTGCGGCGGAATAGCCGCGACCGTCGCGATAGGTGGGGAAGCTGACCTCCACCAGCGCGATCTGGCCGAGATGCGGGATCAGGACGCGCGCATCGTCGCCCGCTTCCAGCCGGACCGCGGTGGCGTTGGTCTGGCTGGCGAACGCGTCGAGCGTGACGGCGGGTTCGTCATGCGGCTCGTCGTCGCGGAAGCGCAGCAGCGCGTCGGTGTTGCCGGCCAGATCAGCCATAGATCGCTTCCTTGAAGGGCTGCATGCCGACGCGGCGATAGGTGTCGAGGAAACGCTCGCCCTCTTCGCGCACCGCGATGTAGCGGTCGGTGACGCGCTCGATCGCATCGACCACGCCGTCCTCGTCAAAACCGGGACCGGTGATCTTGCCGAGCGACACGTCCTCCGCGCCCGAACCGCCGAGCAGCAGTTGGTAATTCTCGGTGCCCTTCTTGTCGACGCCGAGGATGCCGATGTGACCGGCATGATGGTGGCCGCACGCGTTGATGCAGCCCGAAATCTTGAGCTTCAACTCGCCCAGGTCGCGCTCACGGCCGGAGAAGCGCACGCCGATCTTCTGCGCCAGGGGAATCGAGCGGGCGTTGGCGAGGCTGCAATAATCAAGCCCGGGGCAGGCAATGATGTCGGAGATGAGGTCGAGATTGGCCTCGGCCAGTCCGGCATCGCGAAGCTGCTGCCAGATGGCGTACAGGTCGGCCTTGCGGACATGCGGCAGCACGATGTTCTGCGCATGGGTGACGCGCAGTTCGTCGAAGCTGTAGCGTTCGGCCAGGTCGGCCATCAGGTCGATCTGGTCGGCGGACGCATCGCCGGGAATGCCGCCGATCGGCTTCAGGCTGATCGTGACGACGGCGTGGCTGGGCTGCTTGTGCGCGGACACGTTCTGGTCGAGCCAGACGGCGAAATCCGGATCGCTGCGATCCACCATATCGGGCGCGTCGGCGGCGAAGGCGGGCGCGGCGAACATCGCCGAGATACGTTCCAGTTCGGCGACCGGCGGGTCGATGCCGAGGTCGCGGATCTGGGCGAACTCTTCCTCGACCTGACGGCGATATTCGTCCGGGCCGATCTCGTGCAGCAGGATCTTGATCCGCGCCTTGTAGATATTGTCGCGCCGGCCATAGCGATTATAGACCCGCAGGCAGGCCTCCAGATAGCTCATCAGATGGTCGGCGGTGATGAAGTCCTTCACCTCATGCGCGATCATCGGGGTGCGGCCCATGCCGCCGCCGACGAAGATCTTCGCGCCCAGCTGGCCGTCCCGCTCCAGCAACTGGATGCCGATATCGTGCAGGCGCATTGCCGCACGATCCTCGTCCGCCGCGATGACCGCGATCTTGAACTTGCGCGGCAGGTAGGTGAATTCGGGGTGGAAGGTCGACCATTGGCGGATCAGCTCCGCCCAGGGACGCGGATCGGTCACCTCGTCGGCGGCCGCGCCGGCGAACTGGTCGGACGAGATGTTGCGGATGCAGTTGCCGCTCGTCTGGATGGCATGCATCTGCACCGTCGCCAGTTCGGCCAGGATATCGGGTGCGTCGGCCAGCTTGATCCAGTTGAACTGGATGTTCTGGCGCGTGGTGAAGTGGCCGTAGCCGCGGTCATATTTCCGCGCGATGTGGCCGAGCATGCGCATCTGGCGCGCGTCCAGCGTGCCATAGGGTACCGCGATGCGCAGCATATAGGCGTGGAGTTGCAGATAGAGGCCGTTCATCAGCCGCAGCGGCTTGAACTGATCCTCGGTCATCGCGCCGGACAGGCGACGCTCTACCTGGTCGCGAAACTCCTCGACGCGCGCGTCGACGATGGACTGGTCGTATTCGTCATACTGGTACATCAGATCACCCAGCTTCCCGCCTGCGGATCGGCGGGTTTCAGCGTCAGGTCGGGGCGCACGGTGGGGCCGAGCGCGCGGATACGGTCCTTGATATGCGCGGGGCGGGGGCCGTCGGGCCCGGCCTCGGCATCGATCAGATAGGGGACGTTGACGCGGCGCGCGCCTTCCTCCGCCTGCAGGATCGCCTCGCCGCCGGTGCCGACGTCCACCGCATCCTCGACATGGCGCGACCAGCTTTCGCCGGTCCACCACACCACATCGCCCGAGGCGAGATCGTTTCCGGTCAACAGCTTCATGCCGACAATCCTTCGGCCACCCGCGCCCATCCGGCAAGCCGGTCCTGTGCATCGGAGAGTTCCACGACCTCGCCGACGACGATGATCGCGGGGCTTTGCACATTTTCGCGGCCGACCATGGCGCCCAGATCGGCGAGCAGCGTCTTCAGCGCGCGGTGACCCTCCAGCGTGCCCTTTTCCAGCACCGCGACGGGCATGTCGGGCGCGACGCCATCGGCGATCAGCTTGTCGGCGATCGCGTCCGCGGTCGCCACGCCCATGTAGATGACGAGCGTGCGGCCCTGGCCGGCAAGGCCGGACCAGTCCTGATCGGTCAGCCCCTTGCACTGGCCGGCGACAAAGGTCACCGCCGAGCTGTGATCGCGGTGGGTGAGCGGCAGCATCGCCTCCGCCGCGCAGCCGAGTGCCGCCGATACGCCGGGAATGACCTCGACGGTCAGGCCGGCGACGCGCACCGCCTCCACCTCTTCGCCGCCGCGGCCGAAGATGAACGGGTCGCCGCCCTTCAGCCGGACGACGATCGCGCCGGTCTTCACATGCGCGACGATCAGCGCGTTGATCGCTTCTTGCGGCAGGGTGTGGTGGGCGCGGCGCTTGGCGACCGAGATGCGGCTGGCCCCGGCCGGTGCGATGTCGAGCACGCGGGGATCGATCAGCCCGTCATGGACGACGACGTCGGCGGATTTCAGCGCCTCCACCGCGCGCACGGTGAGCAGGCCGGGATCGCCGGGTCCGGCGCCTACCAGGATCACGCGTCCCCGCGCGGTCGGATCGAGAAGCGTAGCCATGATCGTCCATGTGGCGCGACATGGGCGGCGCGGCAATGCACCGATGCTTTGGCAGGCCTTAGCGCAACTTGTTACGCATCGCGCAGGCCGACGCCCAGGCTGGCGCGGGCCGAGTCGGCTTCGCTGCTGACCACCGGATAGGCGCAATAGTCCGCGGCGTAATAGGCGCTGGGGCGGTGATTGCCCGACCAGCCGACGCCCCCGAACGGCGCGTTGGAGGCCGCGCCGTTGGTGGGTTTGTTCCAGTTGACGATGCCGGCGCGGATGTTGGCCCAGAAGCGGTCGTAGAGGCCGGGGGTCTGGCTGACCAGGGAGGCGGACAGGCCGTAGCGGGTGGCGTTCGCCTCCGCGATTGCCGCGTCGAAATCGTCGACCCGGCTGACCTGCAGGATGGGGCCGAACAGTTCGATGTCGGGCCGCTCCGCCATGCCGGTCACGTCGATGATCGCGGGCGACAGGAAGGGGCGGGCCGGATCGGGGCGTTCGAGGTGACGGATCGGGCGGCCGCCGCGCATCAGCAGCGCAAGAAAGCTTTCGCCCAGCTGGTCGGCGACGTCATTGTCGATGACCGGACCCATGAAGGGGGCAGGCTGGTCATGCGGCGCGCCGACGATCAGGCGCCGGACAAGGCCGCATAGCGTCTCGATCAGTGGGTCGTACAGGCGACTTTCCACGATCAGGCGGCGCGCGGCGGTGCAGCGCTGGCCGGCGGTGGTGAAGGCGGACTGGATGACCAGTACCGCGGCGCTGTGCAGGTCCGGCGTGTCCCACACCACGATCGGGTTGTTGCCGCCCATTTCCAGCGCGAGGATCTTTTCGGGGCGGTCGGCGAACAGGCGGTTGAGGGCGAGGCCGGTGCGCGCCGAGCCGGTGAAGAGCAGCCCGTCGATCCCGGTATGCTCGGCCAGCGCCTTGCCCTCCGCCGGGCCGCCGATCAGCAGGCGGATGCAGCCTTCGGGCACGCCGGCCTCGCGGTAGCAGTCGACCATGAAGGCGCCGACCGCCGGCGTCTTCTCCGACGGCTTGAACACCACCGCATTGCCCGCGATCAACGCGGGGACGATGTGGCCGTTGGGCAGGTGCGCGGGAAAGTTATAGGGGCCCAGCACCGCCAGCACGCCGTGCGGCTTGTGGCGGACCGCGATGCGCGCGCCCATCGGCTGTTCCATCCGGCGCTGCGACGTGCGATCCGCATAGGCGGACACCGAGATATCGACCTTGGCGACGACCGAATCCACCTCGGTGCGCGCTTCCCACAGCGGCTTGCCGGTTTCGCGCGCGATCAGGTCGGTAAAGGCATCCGATTTGGCGCGCACGACATTGGCGAAGCGGCGCATCGTCTCGATCCGGAAGGCGAGCGGGCGGGCGGCCCAGCCGGCCCAGGCCTCCCGCGCGGCGGCAACCTCCACGTCCGCGGTGCCGACCGCGAACCGCGCCAGTTCCGTCCCCGTTGCGGGTTCGAAGGAGATCAACTCTTCGGCCATTCCTGCCCCTCTTGTTGCGCGTATCGGTAGGGGATCGGGGGATGGGGGGCAAGATTGCGTGGTACGGCGCCGGGCGGCTCAGGCGAGCGCCTCCCCCATCACGCGGATAGCCGCGATCTTCGCATTCAGCGCGCTCCAGTCGTCCGCCGCGTCGATCGGCGCCCAGATCGCCTCCACCTCGTCGATCAGCATCGAGCAGGGCGCTTCACGGTGCCAATAGGGATGGGTGCGGGGTTTGCGGGGGATGTAGCCCCGGAGGGCGGCGCGCAGGTCGTTCCATGCGTCGTCGTAATGGTCGGGGAGCGGGCCGCCGAACGCGTCGAAGAAGACGCGGTCGATGCCCGCATCGGTGGCGCGCAGGGTACGCTCCAGCGTCTGGACCAGCGTGCGGTCCTCGGTCTCGCCGCGGGGGCGGACGCCGAGGCGCCAGAGCAAGGCCTCGCGGATGGCGACCTGATAGCGCTCGGCAAAGCCCTGCAACGCGGCGATCAGCGGATCGCTTTCGGCAATCAGGCGGAGCGAGGCGGCCAGTTGCATCACGTCCCAGTGGATCGCCTCGGGCTGGCGGGCAAAGGCGTAGAGGCCGGCATGATCGAAATAGGCGGCGGTGAACTGCGGGTCCCAGGTGGGTGCGAAGCGCCACGGGCCGTAATCGAAACTCTCGCCGGTGACGTTGATATTGTCCGAATTGAGCACGCCGTGAACGAAACCCGCCGCCATGTAGCGCGATGCCAGCGTGGCGGTCCGCTCCACCACCAGCGTAAGCAGGCGGACGGGATCGTCGCCATCCTCGCCGTAAAGGTTCGTCAGCACATAGCGGACGAGGCGGCGCATCGCCTCCTCGTCGCGTTCATAGGCAAGGCGCTGGAAGGTGCCGATGCGGACATGGCTGTGGCTTTGCCGGACAAGGACGGCGCCGCGGGTGGGCGAAGGCTCGTCGCCGCGTTCCAGCGCCTCGCCCGTCTCGATCAGCGACAGGGTGCGCGAGGTGGGCACGTTCAACGCTTCCAGCATTTCGGTCGCGAGGATTTCGCGGACGCCGCCCTTCAGCGTCAGGCGACCGTCGCCGAAGCGGCTATAGGGCGTCTGTCCCGAACCCTTGGTGCCGAGATCGATCAGGCGGCCCCGGTCGTCGCGCATCTGCGCAAAGGTGAAGCCGCGACCATCGCCGATATCGGGATTGTAGGAGCGGAACTGATGACCGTGGTAGCGCAGCGCCAGCGGTTGCGGCAGCGTGCCGGCCAGGGGCGTGAAGCGGCCGAAATGGGCGATCCATTCGGCATCGTCCAGCCCGTCCAGGCCGACCTCAGCGGCGGCACGGTCATTGCGGAAGCGCAGGATCGTTTGGGGAAAGTTCGCAGCCTCCACAGGATCGTAAAAGGCAGGGCCGAGCGTCAGGATTGCGGTTTCGGGGCGATATGCTTGCGGGGAAACGGGCATGCCGCGATATGGTGACGCCTAAGCGCGGGGTGCAAGCATGACGGCGTATGAGAATTTATATTGGTGGTCGAACGATGGCCTGCGCCTGCATGCGCGCGACTATCCGGGCGATCCGGCGCTGCCGCCGCTGATCTGCCTGCCCGGCCTGACCCGCAACGCGCGCGATTTCGAGGGAGTGGCGCAGCGTTTCGCCGGGCGTCGCCGGGTCATCGCGGTCGACATGCGCGGGCGCGGCGAAAGCGCCTATGCCAAGGACCCCATGTCCTATGTGCCGCTGACCTATGTGCAGGATATCGAGGCGTTGTTGGCGGAGGCCGGGATCGGGCGGTTCGTGGCGATCGGGACGTCGCTGGGCGGTATCGTGACGATGCTGATGGCAGGGCCGGAGCGGGGGCGGATTGCCGGCGCGGTGCTGAACGATATCGGGCCGGAGATCGAGGCGGCGGGGCTGGCGCGCATCCGCGGCTATGTCGGCCGCGCATCGAGCTTCCCGACCTGGATGCACGCCGCGCGCTGCGTGGCGGAGAATCACGGCGACAGCTATCCCGGCTGGGACATTTCCGACTGGCTGGGCATGGCCAAGCGGCTGTACCGATTGACTGGATCGGGGCGGATCGTGCTGGACTATGACCTGAAGATCGCCGAGCCGTTTCGGGTGCCGGGGGCGGAGGCGGGGCCGGACATGTGGCAGGCGCTGGCGGCGCTGGCGGGGGTGCCGGTGCTGGTGGTGCGCGGCGGCCGGTCGGACATATTGTCGGCCGGGGTAGCGGAGCGGATGGCGGCGGCGCTGCCCGATGCGGAGCTGGTGACCGTGCCGGAGGTGGGGCATGCGCCGACGCTGACGGAGCCGCCTGCGGTCGCCGCGATCGAACGCCTGCTGGCGCGGGTGGCGGCATGACGAACCCCCTTCGCATCCTGCACCTGCATTCCGCCTTCTCGCTGGGCGGCAAGGAGGCGCGCGCGGTACGCCTGATGAACGCGTTCGGCGATGCCGCGCGGCATGTGATCGTGTCGGGCGTGCCCGGCGAACTGGACGCGCGCGACGCCATCGCCAAGGGTATCCGGTACGAGATCGCGCAGGACGCGCCGCCGCTGACCGGCAAGCCGTCGGTCCGGCGATACGAGGCGATCGCCGCCTATATCCGCCGGTTCGACCTGGTGCTGAGTTACAATTGGGGCGCGATCGACGGGCCGATGGCGGCCCGCGTCTTTGCCAAGGGCATGCCGCCGATCATCCATCACGAGGACGGGTTCAACGCCGACGAGGCGGGCGGGCTGAAGGTGGAGCGCAACCTGTACCGCCGCATGGCGCTGGGCGCGGTGCGCGCCCTGGTGGTGCCGTCGCAGGCGCTGGAGGGGATCGCGCTCCAGATCTGGAAACAGCCGCGCGAGCGGGTGCGGCGCATCCATAACGGCATCGCCACCATGGCCTATGCCCGCGAGCCCGAAGCCGATGCCATTCCGGGGTTCGTGCGCGATCCCAGGGAGGTCGTCGTCGGTGCGCTGGCGGGCTTGCGCGACGTGAAGGACCTGACCGCGCTGGTGCGCGCGATGGGCGGGGTATCGGGCCGGTTCCGGCTGGTGATCGTCGGCGAAGGGCCGGAGCGGGCGCGGATCGCGCAGGCGGCGCTGGCGATGGGGATCGGCGACCGGTTGCTGATGCCCGGGTTCATCGATCGGCCATGGCGCTTCATCCGGCACTTCGACCTGCTGGCGCTGTCGTCGCGCAGCGAGCAGTTCCCGATTTCGGTGGTGGAGGCGATGGCGGCGGGCCTGCCGATCGCGAGCCCGCCGGTGGGCGACGTGCCGCTGATGGTGGCGGAGGAGAACCGGCCGTTCATCACCGAACATGGCGGTGAGGTGCGGCTGCGCGATGCCATTCAGGCGTTGATGCGCGATGCGGACCTGCGCCGCACGGTCGGCGCGGCCAATCAGGCCAAGGCGCGGGCGGAGTTCGACGAAAGCGTGATGATCGCGCGCTATGCCGCCCTGTACGAAGAAGCATTGGGGCGGCCCGGTGCACTGGTGCCGCGGAGATGAGGCGTGGCAAAAAAGGATTACTGCTGCGGTTTTGGAGCAATTTGAACCCTTTCGCCGCGTCCATGCATATCATTTTTAATCAATCCTAATCTTTTCGCTATAGTCCGGCGTGACATGCAGTCCGGCTCGTACCTTCCGTCTCTTGGGACCCGAGTTTCCCTGACCTGCATCGGTTTGCTGCTGTTGTTCTTCGGCATCCTGGGAATGGGACTGTCGACCGAGCTTCAGGTGTTGCGGGCCGATCAGCGGATCGATTCGCTTGCCCAGCTGGTTCGCGAGCAGGACGCCGCGGATGCCGAGTTGCGCCGTCTGCGCCTGGCGATCGGCGATGCGACCCGTGCGGTGGAGCGCGGCGAGGCGGTGGCGCCGGAGCGTTTGCAGGCGTTGCGCGACGATGCCGGACGCTTTGCCTCGGGCGACGCCCTGTCCGCGGTGGCGACGATGCCGGAAAGCCCGGCGGCCGTGCGCGACGGCATCGCCCGGACCCGTGCCGGTGCGCGCGTCTTCGGCATGCAGGCGACGGCATTGCTGGATGCCGCCGAACGCGACGGTGCATCGGTCAAGGCGGGGATGCCGGCCTTTCTGGATGCTTTGAAGACGCTGGAGAGCAGTCGCACCGCCACCCGCCAGAGCCTGGTCGAAGCGTTGCAGCAGGCGACCGCGCAGTCGCTGTGGCTGGGGCGACGCGGCGTGATCAGCACGGCGTTCGCCGCGTTGGTCGCCCTGTTGTTCACCATCGGCCTGGCGGTCTGGCTGCGGCGGCGGGTGATGGTGCCGATCGTGCACTTCGCCGGCAGTCTTCGCCGGCTGAGCGCGGGGCAGCAGATCGACCAGGTAGCCGGCGTCGATCGTCAGGACGAGCTGGGCATGCTGGCGCGTGGCCTCGTCACCATGGGACGCGCCATGGAGGAACGGCGGCGGATCGAGGCGCAGGTGGAGTTCCTGGCGCATCACGACCCGCTGACCGGGCTGGCGAACCGACTGTTGTTCGAGGAGCGGCTGGCGCGGACGCTGGCGGGCGGCGCGCCGTGCGCCTTGCTGGCGATCGATCTGGACGGGTTCAAGGGCGTGAACGACACGCTGGGCCATGCCGCGGGCGATGCCGTGCTGCGGCGGATGGCGGCGGTGCTGATCGCGGCGTCGAGCTCGGCCGACACGGTGGCGCGCATGGGGGGCGATGAGTTCGCGATCATCCACCCGCTGCCGGGCGGCGCGATCGATGCCGCTGCGCTGGTCGATCGCATCTTCGCGCTGGCGGCCGGCGAAACCGCCGAGCCGAGCGCACGGTTCAGCATTGGCGTCGCGCTGGCGCCGCTGCATGCGACGCAGGGCGACGAACTATACAGTTGCGCCGATATCGCGCTGTACCGGGCCAAGGCGGACGGACGGAACCGTGCTCGGCTTTACGATGGCGGCATGGACGAGGAACGGCGGCAGCGGCGCTGGATGGCGCATGAACTGCGCGATGCGCTGAACCGCGGCCAGATGCATGTCGTGTTCCAGCCGATCGCCAATTGCGCCACGGGGACGATCGTCGGATACGAGGCGCTGGCGCGGTGGACGCATCCGGCGCTGGGCGCGGTGTCACCCGCGGTGTTCGTGCCGGTCGCCGAGGAAAACGGCCTGATGGGCGAGATCGGCGACTGGATTCTGGAAGAGGCGCTGGCGGTCGCATCCGGATGGCCGGCGACGCAGGGGATTGCAGTGAACCTGTCGCCCGAACAGCTGCGCGACCCGGCGCTGGCGGCGCGGCTGCTCGGTCTAGCGCGCGCCCACCGGATCGCGGCGCACCGGATCGAGGTGGAAGTGACCGAGGGCGTGGTGATCGACGAGCGCGAGGTGGTGGTCGCCAATCTGCGGGCGTTGCAATCGGCCGGGGTGGGCGTCGTCATGGACGATTTCGGCACCGGCTGCTCCTCGCTCAGCAGCCTGCAACAATTCGGCTTCAACAAGATCAAGATCGACCGCAGTTTCGTCGCCAATATGCGCGACGACCGGGCCTCGCGCTCCATCGTGCGCGCCACCATCGGGCTGGGGCGCAGCCTGGACATGCTGGTGGTCGCCGAGGGTGTGGAAACCGAGGAACAGATGCGGATGCTGCGCGCCGAAGGGTGCGCGCAGGTTCAAGGGTATCTGGTCGGCGCACCTGCCAAGCTGACGGGGGCGGTGGCGGTGACGGCGGCCGGCTGAGAACCGGTGCAGTCGTGAACGGGGCCGGCCGCCTGTGCCGGGGCACGGGGCGGCGGCGAGGCCAGCGCGTCGATGAGCTGACGCACCGTATAGGGCTTTGGCAGGAACCGGACGCCCGGCGGAATGGTGCTGAGCGGGGGTGAAACCGCGCCGGAGGTGACCAGCACCGAAATGTCCGGCCAGCGCGCCTGAATCAGCGCCGCGAGATCGAGGCCGTTAAGCGATCCCGGCATCGCGATGTCGGTGAACACCGTGCGGATTCCGGGATAACGTGACAGCGCCTCCAGTGCGGTATCTGCGTCGTCCGCCTGGATGACGTCATACCCTGCATCCTCGAACGCCAGGCGGCAGTGCAGGAGCAGGAGAGGCTGGTCCTCGACGACCAGGATCATGGGACGTGTAGTCATGCGGGAACGAACGGCGTCCGGCCGCTGCCGTTCCGGCGTTAACCCTCATTGTGGGTATAGTCCGAACCGGTAACGCGGCCAGCCGAGAAAGGGTCCGGTATCGTACAAACAGCATACCGATTGATGCTGATCTGGATCAAAACACTGGATTGGAACGGCAAAATTTGTGGTCGTTACAGCGTGCGACGGGGCGTGGCCGAACCGGACATAGGTGCTTGCATCTCCGTCACGAAAGTGACACTCTCTCGTCATAAAAGTGAAACATAGGAGGTTGCGATGCGTGCAGTGGCGCGGGTGGCGATGATCGTGGCGGGGATGACGATGGCAGTGCCGGCATTGGCCGGTGAGCGGACGGGCTATGTGCAGATCGCGGCGGGCGACCTTTCGGGCGCGGAGCGGACGTTGCAAGCCGAACGCCGCATCTTTCCCGATCGTCCCGAACTGATGTTGAACCTGGCGGCGATCTATGCCGCGACGAACCGGGCCAGCGAGGCGCGGTCGCTGTACAGCGACGTGCTGCGGCGCGACGTGGTGCAGATGGACATGCCCTCCGGCGCGGTGGTGTCGTCGCATGCCGTGGCGCAGGCCGGGTTGAACCGGCTCGCGCCGACGATGGCCTCGCGCTGACACGCCGCCGGGCGTTCCGGGGGCGGGCGTCCGTCCGGTGACAGGGGTGCCGTGTCTCCGCCTTGTCCGCGGGGAGCGGCGCCCTTCATGCGTCATGATCCCGCGGGATCGGGGAGGGCCCCTGTAACGCGGGGCCTTACAGTTTGGGCAGGGTCACGCCGCGCTGGCCCATATATTTGCCCATGCGGTCGGCATAGCTGACCTCGCAGGGCTCGTTCCCCCTCAGGAAGAGGAACTGGCACGCGCCTTCGTTCGCATAGATCTTGGCGGGAAGCGGCGTGGTGTTGGAAAATTCCAGCGTCACATGTCCCTCCCAGCCGGGCTCCAGCGGGGTGACGTTCACGATGATGCCGCAGCGCGCATAGGTCGACTTGCCGAGGCAGATGACCAGCACGTCGCGCGGCACCCGGAAATATTCCACGGTGCGCGCCAGCGCGAAGCTGTTGGGCGGGATGATGCACACATCCGTCTTGCGATCGACGAAGCTGTTCGAGGCGAAGTCCTTTGGATCGACCAGCGCATTGTCGACATTGGTGAAGATCTTGAACTCGTCGGCGACGCGCGCGTCATAGCCGTAGGAGGACAGGCCGTAGCTGATGCAGCCGTCGCGGCGCTGCCCCTCCACAAAGGGTTCAATCATGCGATCGGCGAGCGCCGTTTCGCGAATCCAGCGGTCGGACAGGATGGACATGACGATTCCCTTTTTTCGGGTGGCTCCATCGCCGGTTCGGGCGGGCGGGGCAAGGGGCGCCCGGGCGATCCCTCAGGCGGCTTCGTGGAACTGGAGGCTGGCGAGGCGGGCGTAAAGGCCGCCCTCGGTGATAAGCTGGGCGTGGCGGCCCTCCTCGACGATGCGGCCACCGTCCATCACGATGATGCGCTGGGCCTGGCGGATCGTGGCGAGGCGGTGCGCGATGACGAGGGTGGTGCGCCCCTCCATCAGCCGTTCGAGCGCCTGTTGCACCAGGCGTTCGCTTTCCGCGTCGAGCGCGCTGGTCGCCTCGTCCAGCAGCAGGATGGGCGCATCGCGCAGCAGCGCGCGGGCGATGGTGAGGCGCTGGCGCTGGCCACCCGACAGGCGGGCGCCGCCTTCGCCCAGGAAGGTGTCGAGCCCTTCCGGCAGGGCGCGCAGGAAATCCGCGGCGTTGGCGACCTCGGCCGCGGCCCACAATTCCTCGTCGGTGGCGGCCCAGTGGCCGTAGCGCAGATTGTCGCGGGCGGAGGCGCCGAAGATCACCGTTTCCTGCGGGACCATCGCGATGCGGTTGCGGATCGCATTCGGGTCCGCTTCGCGCAGGTCGACGCCGTCGATCAGCACACGCCCGGCATCGGGATCGTAGAAGCGCTCAGCCAGTTGGAACAGCGTCGACTTGCCGGCGCCCGAGGGGCCGACCACCGCCACGGTTTCCCCGGGATGGATGTCGAGCGAGAAGCCGTTCAGCGCCGCGATCTCGGGGCGGGTGGGGTAATGGAAGCGGACATCCTCAAACCGAAGCGCGCCCATCGTGGTGATCGGCAAAACGACGGGGGCGGGGGGCGCGGCGATCTCGGGCTGTTCGGCGAGGAGTTCGGCCAGGCGCTGCGCGGCGCCGGCGGCGCGCAGCAGGTCGCCCCACACCTCGGTCAGCGCTTGGAAGGAGCCGGTGACGATGATTCCGGTGATGACGAACGCGGTCAGCGCACCGCCCGACAGATCCCCGGTGGCGACGTCGGCGACGGCATCCCACAGGATGAGGGTGATGCCGGTGAAGATCAGCCCGATGACCAGCGCGGTCATCACCGCACGCAGCGCAAAGCGACGGCGCGAGGCCGCAAAGCCGCGCGACACCGCACCCTCGAACCGGTCGGCCTCGCGGGCTTCCTGGCCGAACGCCTGCACCACCTTCATCGCGCCCAGCGTTTCCACCGCGATCGCACCGATATCGGCAAGCCGGTCCTGGCTGTCGCGCGAATAATTGCGCACGCGCTTGCCGAGCAGGACGATGGGCAGGATGATGACCGGCAGGCTGAGCAGCAGGGCCGCCGCCAGCTTGGGGGCAAGCGCGAACAGGTAGATCAGGCCGCCCGCACCGATCACCATGTTGCGCAGTGCCACCGACACGGTGGAGCCGACCACCTGTTCGATGATCGCGGTATCGGCGGTCAGCCGGCTGGCGATCTCCGACGGACGGTTTTCCTCAAAATAGCGGGGTGCGAGGCGCAGGAGGTTGCGGTGCACGGCGGCGCGGATGTCGGCAACGGTACGCTCGCCCAGCCACGACACGAAGTAGAAGCGCACCGCGGTCGCCACCGCCAGCACCAGCACAACGAGCAACAGCCCCTGGAAATAGGGTGCGACATCGCTCTTGTCGGCACCGGCGGCGAAACCGTTATCGACGACCTTCTGAAAGGTGCGCGGGATGAACAGCGTCGCTGCCGCCGCGGTGAGCAGCGACAGCGCGGCGATCGCGATCTGCAGCGGATAGCGCGAGGCGAAGGTCCAGACCATCGACAGGCTGCCGAGACGGCGGGGCGGAGTAGCGGCGGAACGAGCCATGCGACAAGCGCCTAGCAGTGTGGGGCAGGCCGCTCAACGGGGGGCGGGTCGATCGGCACAGTGCGGGCGTCGCATCGAACGGGCGGGTTCGTGCGTTGAGGGATCAATCCGATGGCGGAACGAAACGCCCCGACATGACGAAGACGCCATATATTGGTCATCATTCGGCGACCACTTCGTGATAAACAGGGCCTAACCCCATTTGGGGAGTGAGGATCGCGAATGCTGTACGACGCCTATGAAATGCACCGTTCGATGATGGCGGGTGCAAGCGCGCTGGCCAATTTCGGGGCCGGCCTGTTGCAGAACCCCGCCAATCCCTTCGCTTATTTCGGCGGCGGTGCGATTATCGGATCGGCGCTGGAGGTGTTCGCCCATGCGTCCGCGACTCGCGGAAAGCCGGCCTTCGGATTGACGCACACGACGATCGACGGTCGCGAGGTGGCGGTGACCGAGGAGATCGTGACCCGCCTGCCGTTCGGGCAGTTGAAGCGGTTCCGGCGCGAGGGCGTGGAGAACAGCCCCAAGCTGCTGATCGTGGCGCCGATGTCGGGGCATTATGCGACGCTGTTGCGCGGCACCGTCGAGCGGATGCTGCCGTCATGCGAGGTTTATATCACCGACTGGCGCGATGCGCGGCTGGTGCCGGTGTCCGCCGGGCGGTTCGATCTGGACGATTATATCGATTATCTGATCGCCTTTCTGGAAGCGATCGGGCCGGGCGCGCACATGCTGGCGGTGTGCCAGCCCTCCGTTCCCAGCTATGCCGCGGCGGCGCTGATGAGCGCGGATGGGCATCCGTGCCGGCCGAAGTCGCTGACGATGATGGGCGGCCCGGTCGATACGCGCGAGGCGCCGACCGCCGTCAATACGCTGGCGACCGAGCGGCCGCATGCCTGGTTCGAACAGAATGCCATCGCCACGGTGCCGATGACCTATCCCGGCGCCGGCCGCCGCGTCTATCCGGGTTTTCTGCAACTCGCCGGGTTCATGTCGATGAACTTGGGCAACCACATGATCAGCCATTGGGAGATGTTCAAGCATCTGGTCCAGGGCGATGGTCAGGGTGCGGAGCAGACCAAGGACTTCTACGACGAATATCGCGCGGTATGCGACATGACCGCCGAATTCTATCTGCAAACGGTGAAGCTGGTTTTCCAGACGCATGCCCTGCCCAAGGGCGAGATGACACATCGCGGCCGTCCGGTCGATCCGGCGGCGATCACCGACATCGCGCTGCTGGCGATCGAGGGAGAACGCGACGACATTTCGGGGCTGGGCCAGACCAAGGCGGCATTGACGCTGGCGACGGCACTGCCTGACAACAAGAAGAAGTATCTGATGGCCGAGAATGTCGGCCATTACGGCATCTTCAACGGGTCGAAGTGGCGCAACCGCATTGCGCCGGTGGTCGAGGAATGGATCGCGGCGAACGCGTGATCAACGGGTGCGGGCGGCGGATGACCGCCGCCCGCATTTCCCAGGTCAGGCGACCGAATTCACCTTGGCGTGGCTGGACGATTCCTCCGCGCTGATCGTGCCGCCGAACAGCATCTTCAGGCGACCGGAGACCGATACGTCGGTTTCCCAGAGTTCCGCCGAGTCGATATCGAAGCGCAGCAGCGCAAGATTGGGATCTTCCTTGCCGCCCGGGAACCAGGCCTCGACCTGCTTGTCCCACAGCTTGTCGATCAGAGCGCGGTCGTTATGCTGGCCGACCTTGCCCGACAGGCATGCGAAGAAGTCATGCCCCTTGCCGACGAACTGGGCCATGGCCTGACCGCCCTTGGCAATGCGGTTGTCCTTGCCGGCGAAGAAGAACAGGGTGTTGGGATGATCGTCATCCACCTGCGCGGTCATCGGCTCGCTATGCTGGCCGTCGTTCAGGCCGATCATCACATACGGGCTGTCCTTCAGCTTGCCGATGAACTTGGCGGCGATTTCCTGCGGGCTGTCATGGTCTGCCATCGAACGTCTCCTTTATGGGGTCGCTGGGAGAACGACGGGGGCGGCCGGATGGTTGCGGGCGGCTGACTAGGCGGCCATGATCCGTCCCGGCGGCAATCCCGCCGCCAGACGCACAAAGGAAAATGGATGTCCGTAGCCGATCTGTGCCTGATCCTGGGTACGCTCTTTGCCTTCGGGACGCTGGTCCTGAAGATCATCGAGGTCGTACGCAGGTAAGCACACGGGCGGGGCTCGGGCTGCAACCCGAGCCCCAAACGTTTGAGCCCCGGCCGCTGCAACGACCGGGGCTCGCAGAAAGGCGGATGTCCTCGCCACCATCATATATAAACGATGGCGCTTATCGATTCAATTACAGCACCTCGAACAATCCGGCCGCCCCCATGCCGCCACCGACGCACATGGTGATGACGACATGCTTCACGCCGCGGCGCTTGCCCTCGATCAGCGCGTGGCCGGTCATGCGGGCGCCCGACATGCCATAAGGATGGCCGATCGCAATCGCGCCACCGTTTACGTTCAGGCGATCATCGGGGATGCCGAGCCGGTCGCGGCAATACAGCACCTGGACCGCGAACGCCTCGTTCAATTCCCACAGGCCGATATCGTCCATCTTCAGACCGAACCGGTCGAGCAGCTTGGGGACGGCGAAGACCGGACCAATGCCCATCTCGTCCGGCTCGGTGCCGGCGACCGCCATGCCGACATAGCGGCCGAGCGGGGTAAGGCCGCGACGCTCCGCCTCCTTTTCCTCCATCAGCACGCTGGCCGAGGCGCCGTCCGATAGTTGCGAGGCGTTGCCGGCGGTGACCGTGCCGTCGGGCAGCACGACCTTGAGCGCGGCAAGACCCTCCGCCGTCGTCTCCGGACGATTGCCCTCATCTTTGGCGAGGGTCACCTCGCGGTGGCTGA
Organism: Sphingomonas carotinifaciens; assembly: GCF_009789535.1. Lineage (NCBI taxonomy): Bacteria > Pseudomonadati > Pseudomonadota > Alphaproteobacteria > Sphingomonadales > Sphingomonadaceae > Sphingomonas > Sphingomonas carotinifaciens. The sequence continues at coordinate 1,425,256 of NZ_WSUT01000005.1, forward strand.
TCGCCTTGGTCTCCTTGTCGATGATCGCCATCGTCGCGGTGACGGGGACGATCTCGGCATCGAAGCGGCCGGCCGCCTGTGCCTCGGCGGTGCGCTGTTGCGAGCGCAGGCCATATTCGTCCATCTGCGCGCGCGTGATGCCATAACGTTTGGCGACCACCTCGGCGGTTTGCAGCATCGGCATGTAGATATCGTGATGCATCGCCTTCAGTTCCGGATCGGGCGCGACGTTCATCTTGGGCGTCTGCACCAGGCTGACGCTTTCCACGCCGCCGCCGATCACCACGTCCATCCGGTCATGGACGATTTGCTTGGCGGCGGTGGCGATCGCCATCAGGCCGCTGGCGCATTGCCGGTCGACCGACATGCCCGCGACGCTGGTCGGCAAACCGGCGCGGAGCAGCGACTGGCGCGCGATGTTGGTCGCCTGATGGCCTTGCTGAAGCGCAGCACCCAGGATCACGTCGTCGACCTCGGCGCCGTCGACGCGGGCGCGATTGAGCGCGGCCTTGATCGCATGGGCGGCCAGAGTTGGCGAGGGCAGGTCGTTGAATGCGCCGCGATAGGCACGGCCGATCGGGGTGCGGGCGGTGGAAACGAGGACGGCAGAGCGCATCGGGGAACAATCCTTTGCCAATGGTCAGAGATAGATCAGCGTGATCCACTGCGCGACGAGCGCGGGCGTATCGGCACCCTCGATTTCGACGGTGAAATCGGTGACCTGCTGATATTGTCCCGGTCGCTTCTCATCGAAGGCGGCGAGGTGGAAGCGGCCGCGTACCCGCGCGCCGGAGCGCACAGGCGTGACGAAGCGGACGGAGTTGCCGCCATAGTTCACCGCCATGCGCATCCCCTGTACGACGGGGGCATCCGCGACCTTTTCGGCAAGCTGCGGCATCAGCGACAGGGTCAGGAAACCATGCGCGATGGTGCCGCCGAACGGCGTCTGCGCGGCGCGGGCCGGGTCGACATGGATGAATTGCCGATCGCCGGTCGCCTCGGCGAAACCATCGATCATCGCTTGCGTGACGGTGATCCAGTCGGACACGGTTTCCGTGCCGATGCGATCCCGCATGGCTGCAACGGTAATCGTCGTCACAGGCGAGTACCCCTCCATCGAATTTGGCGCTAAGCGCGCTGTATCGCTTTTCTAGGGGCTGGCCGGGTCGTTCGGCAAGCCTTGCCTGACCGGATATTTGAACATGACGACTGCCATCGCGTCCAACGCCCGCAAAGACATGGCCAAGCTGTACCGCGCTGCCGAACCCGATGTTCTAAAACCGCTTCTGGACCGCGCGGCGACCAGTCCGGAATCACGGGAGCGGATCATGGGGCATGCCTCGGGCCTGCTCGCCGACCTGCGCGCGGCGCAGAGCCGGGGCTGGGTGAACCAGTTCCTGCAGGAATATCGGCTGAACTCGTCCGAGGGCGTCGCGCTGCTCAGCCTGGCCGAGGCATTCCTGCGCGTGCCGGACCCGGAAACGGCGGACCTGCTGATCGCGGACAAGCTGGGTGATGCGGACTGGCGTGCGCATACCGGCAAGTCGGCGTCGCGCCTCGTCAACTCCGCCACCTGGGGGCTGGTCGTCGGCCGTGCGCTGGTCGGCGAGGGCGAGACGGGACCGCTCAAGCGCCTGATCGCGCGGGCGGGGGAGCCGTTCGTGCGCCAGGGCGTGGGCGCTGCGATGCGGATGATGGGCGAGATCTTCGTGATGGGCCGCACCATCGATGAGGCGACGCGCCGGATGAAGAAGCCGGAGAACAAGGGCTTTACCGCCAGCTTCGACATGCTGGGCGAGGCGGCCCGGACGCACGAGGACGCCCAGCGCTACTTCCAGGCTTATGTGCAGGCGATCGACGCGGTGGGCCGCGATCCGGCGGCGGGGCATTCGGTGTCGGTGAAGCTGTCGGCATTGCATCCGCGGTATGAGGTCGCGCGGCGGGCGGAGTGCGTGCCGGCGCTGACGGAGATGCTGGAGGCGCTGGCGGTGCAGGCGGCGGGGCATGGAATCGCGCTGACGGTGGATGCCGAGGAGTCCGAGCGGCTGGAGATGAGTCTCGACATCATCGGCGCGGTCGCAGGGCTGCCCAGCCTGAACGGCTGGGAAGGCTTCGGCATGGCGGTGCAGGCTTATGGCAAGCGGGCGCGGCCGGTGGTCGAATGGGCGAACAGCCTCGGCCGGATCATGAACGTGCGGCTGGTCAAGGGCGCGTACTGGGACTCGGAGATCAAGCGCACGCAGGTCGAGGGACTGGCGGACTATCCGCTGTTCACGCGCAAGGCGGCGACCGATGTGTCCTATCTGGCGGTCGCCAAGGACATGCTGGCGGCCGAAAATATCCGTCCCGCCTTTGCCAGCCACAATGCGCTGACCGTCGCCACCATCCTGGAATGGGCGGGCAACCACCGCGATTTCGAGTTTCAGCGGCTGCATGGGATGGGCGATGGGCTGTACGAGCGGCTGGTGCGGGAGCAGGGGTATCATTGCCGCATCTATGCGCCGGTGGGCGGGCACCGCGACCTGCTGGCGTATCTGGTCCGGCGGCTGCTGGAGAACGGGGCGAACTCCAGTTTCGTGCACCAGCTCGCCGATGCGCGGCTGACCGAGGCGGAGATACTGGCGGACCCGGTGGCGAAGATCGCGGCGGTCGGCGGGGCGCGGCACCCGTCGATCCCGCTGCCCATCGATCTGTTCCGGCCGGGGCATCGCAATTCGGGCGGCATCGACCTGAGCGACATTTCGACGCTGGAGCGGACTCGATCCGCCGTCAATGTGCCGGTGGCGCGCGAAACCGGCGACACGCAGGCCGCCGACGTCAAGGCCGCCGTATCGCGTGCTCAGGCGGCGTTCGGAGAGTGGTCCAAGCGGCCGGTGGCGGAACGGGCGGCGATCCTGGAGCGGCTGGCCGATCTGCTAGAGGAGGAGCGCGACCGCCTGATGGCGATCCTGGTGCAGGAGGCGTTCAAGACGATCCCGGACGCGATCGGGGAAGTGCGCGAGGCCGCCGATTTCTGCCGCTACTACGCCGGTGAAGCCCGGGCGCGGCTGCAGCCGGTGGAGCTGCCCGGACCGACGGGCGAGCGCAACACGCTGCATATGGACGGGCGCGGCGTGTGGGCGACGGTGGCGCCGTGGAATTTCCCGCTGGCGATCTTCTTGGGACAGACCGTCGCGGCCCTGGTGACGGGCAATACCGTCGTCGCCAAGCCTGCGCCGCAGACGCCGGAGATTGCGCGGGCTGCGGTCGCGCTTGCCCACCGGGCCGGCGTACCGGCCGACGCACTGGTGCTGGTGACGGGCGGACCGGAGGTCGGACAGGCGCTGACCGAGGATGCGCGGGTGATGGGCGTCGCCTTTACCGGATCGACCGCCACCGCCAAGCGGATCGCCCGCACGCTGGTGGCCGATGACGACCGCCCGATCGTGCCGCTGATCGCGGAAACCGGCGGGATCAACGCGATGATCGTCGATTCGACCGCTCTGCCCGAACAGGTGGTCGCCGATGTCGTCACCTCGTCCTTCCGGTCGGCGGGGCAGCGGTGTTCGGCGCTGCGCCTGCTGCTGGTGCAGGAGGAAGTGGCGGACGGCGTGATCGCGATGCTGACGGGTGCGATGGAGACGCTGAAGCTGGGGCCGACGGGCGACCCGGCGACCGATGTCGGGCCGGTGATCGACCGGGCCGCCTATGACAAGCTGATGGCGTATCGGCAGCAGGCGGGCGCGCGCGTCATCAAGACGCTGGACGCACCGGCGGACGGCCTGTTCGTGCCGCCGACGCTGGTCCGGCTGGACCGGATCGAGGATCTGGACCGCGAATGGTTCGGCCCGATCCTGCACGTCGCGACCTGGGCGGCGGGGACGCTGAGCGAGACGATCGCGCGAGTCAATGCCAAGGGCTATGGCCTGACCATGGGCCTGCACAGCCGTATCGCGCGCGCCGTGGAAGTCGCCGAGGCGGAGGCGGAAGTGGGCAATCTGTACGTCAACCGGTCGATGATCGGCGCGGTGGTCGGGTCGCAGCCCTTTGGCGGCGAGGGGCTGTCCGGCACCGGGCCGAAGGCGGGCGGGCCGCATTACCTGTATCGTTTCTGCGCGGAACGGGCGGTGTCGGTGGACACCACCTCGGCCGGCGGCAACGCGACGCTGTTGTCGCTGGACGAAGGGGGGATCTGAATCCGTTCGTCTGGAGTAGCCGGCGAGCTTGTCGAGACGGCGTATCGAGAGGCCTTCGAGGGGGGGGTACCTCTTGATACGGGCTCTCGACAAGCTCGATCCCTACTCGAGGCGAACGGCATGGGGGGCGGATCGAAATCGTCTTCGGGCGTTAGGGTAGGGAAGGTCGATACAGCCTTCCCGACCCCTACGCCCCCTTGGTGAGCGAAGGGGCGTAGGGCATGACCAGCGTGCCGTCGGGTGCGGCGGTGTAGGTGGTCTGGGTCGGATAGGCGATGCCGATCTTCTCGGCGGCGAAGCGGCGGATGATCGCGACCATGATCCGGTCGCGCTTGGCGTGCGCAGTCGGCCAGTCATTGCCGGCGATGTCGAACTGGAGCGCATAGTCGAGGCTGCTGGCACCGAACGTCTCGAACCCGGCGCGGGCGACGGTCACCTCTTCGGCCTCGGCGATCTCGCGCAGCAGGGCGGGCACGCGCTCCAGCGTCTCGGGCGCGGTTTCATAGGTGACGCCGATGGTGAAGCCGATGCGGATATGGTTGCGCACCGTGGTGTTCTGAATCTCCTTGTCGAGAAGCTGGCGGTTCGAGATGACGCGCAGCTCGCCGGTAAAGGCGCGGATGCGGGTCGATTTCAGCCCGATCGATTCGATCACGCCGCTGGTCGTGCCGTAGCTGATCGTGTCGCCGCGGCGGAACGGCCGGTCGAAGATGATGGCGAGCGCGGCGAACAGGTCGGCGAAGATGCCCTGCGCCGCCAGACCGATCGCGATGCCGCCGACACCGAGACCGGCGACCAGGCCGGTGACGTTGACCCCGAGATTGTCGAGCACGACGACGAGCGCAATCGCGAACAGCGCGAAGGTGACGAGCAGGCGGATCAGGCCCATCGCGGAGAGCAACGCCTCGCCCGAATAATGCTCGGATTGGGTGCGGTGTTCGATCGCGCCCAGGATCAGCTCGCGCGCCCAGATCGCGGCCTGGAACACGGCGGCGACGGTGAACAGGAAGCCGACGGTGCTGGCGACCTCGCGCGGCGCACCGGCATAGCCGACGACCAGTTGCGCCGCGAGCATGATGATGAAGAAGTTGTTGGTCCGCACCACGGCACGGCCGATGATGATGCCCCAGCCCGCAGCGAGACCGGGGCGCGCACACAGGCGATTGCCCAGGCGGCGGGCGGCATGGAGCGCAATGACGATGACCGCGCCGATGCCAAAGGCGATCAGCACCTGCAGCCAGTGCGTCTGCACCCAAAGCGTGCTGGCGTCGATCAGGCGATCGATCTGGCGGGGGACGTTGGTGGTATCGAAAATGGGCTCTTTGGCAGCGGCGGAATTATTCGACATCAATCTTCCCGGTCAGGCGGCCGCTAAGGCCGGCGTGCCCTGTTCGAGGAAGGCGATCAGGCCGCATTCCTCTCGGCTGAGGTGGCGCTTTGCGCGCGGGAGGCGCAGCGCCTGGCGAAAGCTGGACTGACCCTTCTTGACCAGGGCGATCAGCGAAGGGTGGACATAGCTTTTGCGTGCGATGGCGGGGGTGTTGCCGAGCCGTGCGACGACGGGTTCGAGCAGCGCCTTCAAACTGAGGTCGCTTTCGGCGCGGGCCAGCGCCTCGAACGCGGTGACGCTGGCGGCCCAGGTGCGGAAATGCTTGGCGGTGAAATCGCCGCCCGTCGCCTGCTTGATATAGGCGTTCACGTCGGAAGAGGTGACGGGATGCGCCTCGCCCGCATCGTCCAGCCAGGCGAACAGATGCTGTTCGTCCAGATCCTGGCAGCTTTTGACGAAGCGCGCGAGCGAGCGATCGGTGATGCGGCAGTCGCGCACCTTGCCCGACTTGCCCTGATAGCGCAGCTTGAGCGTCTGGCCCTTTACCTTACCATGGCGCTTGCGCAGCGTGGTCGCGCCGAAACTCTTGTTGGCGGCGGCATAGGCCTCGTTCCCGACGCGGATATGCGCGATGTCGAGCAGCCGGACGACGGCGGCCACGGCGCGCTCCTTGCAAAGCCCGCGCAAGGCCAGATCCGCCTCCACCCGTTTACGCAAACGCGGCAGCGCGTGGCCGAATTCGGCGCAGCGTTCGTATTTCGCCGCTTCCTGCGCTTCGCGGAAGTCGGTGTGATAACGATATTGCTTGCGGCCCTTCTCGTCCCAGCCGACCGCCTGGACGTGGCCGTTCGCCCGGGGGCAATACCAGGCATTCACATAGGCCGGGGGCAGGCCGATCCGGTTCAGCCGGTCGATCTCGTCCCGGTCGGTGATGCGCTCGCCCTTCGCGTTCCAATAGCCCCAGCCGCCACGCACCTTTTTGCGCGTGATGCCGGGCTTGGTGTCATCGCAATAGACGAGTTTGGTGGGCATCGTTGCTCCCTCGGATGGTCTTGGGAAATGCGCCGGCGGTCGCTTCGTTCCGGAACGGGGGCAGGGGGCGGCGGGTTGAGGCGGCGTTCCCCTTCACCGATACCCCTTCCTCCCATGGAGAATTGTCATGGCCGATCTATCCCAAGCCCGCGTCCTGATGCTGGCGGCAGACGGGTTCGAGACCGTCGAGCTGTTCGAACCGCGCAAGGCGCTGGAGGCGGCGGGCGCCAAGGTGAGCCTCGCCTCGCTGAAGCGCGACCCGATCCAGGGCATGGAGCAGGATTTGAACAAGGCGGAGACCGCGACGCCGGACCTGACCGTCGACGAGGTCGACACCGACGATTATGACGCGCTGGTGCTGCCGGGCGGCACCTGCAACCCGGACAAGCTGCGCCTGAACGAGCGCGCGGTGGAGATCGTCACCGAATTTATGGAGGACGACAAGATCGTCGCCGCGATCTGCCACGGCCCCTGGCTGCTGGCGGAGGCGGACGTGGTCGACGGCCGGCGGCTGACCAGCTTCCCCTCGATCCGCACCGACCTGGAAAATGCCGGCGCCGATGTGGTGGACGAGGAAGTCGTGGTCGACGGCAACCTGATCACCAGCCGCAAGCCGGATGACATTCCCGCCTTCAACCAGGCGATCATTGATGCGCTGGTCGAGGAACTGGCCGACGAGCCGGCCTGACCCGGAACGGGACGCGGATGAGCGGGGCCGCCGTCGCGTCTGCGGCCCCGCTATGGCATCGCGGGCACATTCCCCCGGTCGGAGAGTCCGCGATGCGATTCATGCTTCCCCTTGCCCTGATCCTGATCGCCGGCCCGGCGGTGGCACAGGGAAGTGGCGCGCCGTTTACCGTCGGCAACCGCGGCTTTGCGACGTTGCAGGAGGCGGTGGGCGCGATCGGCGATGGCGAGGGGACCATCCGCATCGCACCGGGCACCTACCGCGAATGCGCGGTGCAGGATGCGGGTCGCATAGCCTATGTCGCGGCGGTGCCGGGCCGGGTGGTGTTCACGCGCGTCACCTGCGAGGACAAGGCGGCGCTGGTGCTGCGCGGGCGCGGTGCGCGTGTCGAGGGTATCGTGTTCTCCCATCTGGAGGTGGCGGACGGCAATGGCGCGGGTATCCGTCTGGAAAAAGGCCCGCTGACGGTCGAGAACGCGATGTTCCTGGACAGCCAGTCGGGCATCCTGTCCGCCGACGATCCCGCCGCCACGGTCACCATCGATCATTCGACCTTTGCCGGGTTGGGCAAGGACCCGACCGGTAACGGCGCGCATGGCATCTATATCGGCGGCTATGGCGGGCTGACCGTCACTGCCAGCCGGTTCGAGCGGGGCACGGGCGGTCATTATCTGAAAAGCCGCGCCAAGCGGATCACGGTGACCGACAGCAGCTTCGACGATACGCGCGGGCAGGCGACCAACTACATGATCGACCTGTCCAACGGCGCACAGGGCCGGATTGCGGGCAACACCTTCGTGGTGGGGCGCAACAAGGACAATCATTCCACGCTGATCACCGTCGCGCCCGAGGGGGCGAAGAACGATTCGACCGGGCTGGTGGTCGAGAACAACATCGCCACGCTGGCGCCGGGGGTGACGTACAAGCCGGTGCTGGTCGGCAACTGGTCCGGCGAGGCGCTGGTGCTGCGCGGCAACCGGCTGGGTGCGGGGATCAGCCTGACCGCAAGGCGCTGGTGACGCCGAGATAAGGGCTGGGGGATAAAGGCTGGAGGCCGGCGGCTTCGTCCTGTCATCGATTGCACGGGAGACATGACGCATGACGAAGACTTTGAGCCTGATCGCACTAACCGCAGTGCTGGCCGGCTGCACGACGATGACGGATAGCGCGGCGGACGGGGCCGCGGCTGCAACGGGTGAGACGATCCGCTACAGCGTGTCGCCCTGCTACGGGACGTGCCCGGTCTATGCGGTGACGGTGTTGCCGAACGGGCAGGTGACGTTCGACGGGCAGGAGCATGTCGCCGCCAGGGGGCAGCAGGAACGACAGGCGGGCGTCGCCGCCTATCGCCGCCTTGCCGCCGCTTTGGCCCCCTATCGCCCGATGACCGGGGCCACCGCGCAGACCCGGTGCGAGCAGCAGGTGAGCGACCAGCAGGGCTATCGCATCGCCTGGGTCGGGGACGATGGGCGCGAGACGGTGCTGACGCACGATCGCGGCTGCATATCGCCGACGAACCGGGCGTTGAACAAGGTCATGGACGGCGTGCCGGCGATGCTGGGCCTTGGCGGGTGGATCGGCCGCTGATCCGGCTCACTCGGCCAGTCGGCTGCCCAGCCACTGGCCGAGATATTCCAGGCACGCCAGCCGGCGCCACAGCCCGCTGTCGGCGACGCGGTCCATTTCGAACCAGCGGCGCATGACGGGGAAATCGGGATCGATCACCCGGTGCATATATTCGGGGGCGAGCAGGCCGCCATGCTCGTCACCCTGCGCGGCGAGGCGGCGGCGCAGCGCATAGCTTTGCCGGCGCAGCCAGGGCGGGCGGATGCGCGACTGCCATTCGGAAAAACGGTGCCGGGTCGAGGGCGGGCCGGAAAAGTCATGGCCATAGGCCGAGGGATGCGCGGCAAGGCCGGGATCGATCGCGGCGATCAGTTGCGCCTCGAACCGGCCGGCGCGCTTCAGGGCCAGGGGCAGCGTCATCGCATCGGCGACGACGCCGTGGTCCAGAAACGGCATCAGATAGGCGCCGAACCGCGCCTCGGTGCTGATCTCGCGGCCGAACAGGGCGCGGCAGCGGACGGCGGGGTAGATGTGTTCGATGCGGTCGCGGGGGATGCGGGCGTGGCGGGGCATGGCGATCGCGGAGGCGATCTTGGCGGCGATGCGGTCGAGAAAGGCGTGCGGGTCGAAGCGCGCGGTCGCGTCGGTGGCGAGGAAGCGGGCGAAGAAGGTGGCGGCCACCGCATCCGCGGTCATCGCGCGGTCGGGCAGATAGAAGAAATCGCGAAAGATTTCTCCGCAACCGCCCGAGGCGGCGAGCGCGCCGTTGGCATGGCGGGCATGGGCGGCGGCAGTGTTGCCGCCGCCGTCGAAGATGTTGCCGTAATTGGGCAGGCCGTCCCAGACATGGAACTCGCGCGCGACATGGTCGGCAAAGGCGTCGGGCGCGATATGGGTGTCGGCCTTGTTGATCCAGGCGACGGGCACGCCCTCTGCACGGCCGATCGCCTGCGCGACGGCGACGTCCTCGCTGCCCGGCGGGCCATAGACGTAGAGGTCGGGCCGGGCGCCAGCTTCGCGCAGGGCGGCAAGGAGCAGGCGCGAGTCGAGGCCGCCGGACAGCGGGCTGTTGATGCGGTCGAACGCCGCGACATGCGGCGCGACGACCGCATGGAGCCGCGTCCTAGCCGAGGCGATCCGGTCGGGCAGCGCGCGGGCGGGATCGATGCCGGGCAGCGTGCGTGTGACCGGGTGGTAGCGGATGCCGTCGGGCAGCAGCTCGACGATGCGGTCGGGCTCCAGCGTGCGCAGCCCCTCGAACACGGTATCGTCGCCGATGGGCGTGACGTTGAAGGCGTATTCGTAAAGCCCCTGGGGCGAGAAGCGCACGCGTTGCTGTACGTCCAGCGCGGCGAGAAGCGAGGTCGAGAAGACCTGGCCGTCCTCGTCATGGAAAAGCTGAAAGGCGCCGAACCAGTCGGTGAACAGGAAGTTGCGTCCGCGCTTGCGGATCAGCACCGCGAACTGCCCGGCAAGCCGCGACCAGTCGAGCCGCGGTGGCTCGAACGCGGTGAGCAGGGCGCGCAGGGCGTCCTGCCCGAGTTGTCCGTCGAAGGCGAGGGTGCCTGCGACCGCGACCATGTCGGGGCCGTCGACCAGCAGGGTGTCGGGGCCGCCGAGGATGTAGGGCACATGGAGGCCGTGCCAGCCGGGAAAGGCGAAATGGTGGGGATGCGTAAAGCCGAGCGCGGTGAACTGCGCGGTGGCGGCGGCGTGCGGGTCGGCGACGAGGCCGCGGGCGCCCTGGGCGTGGAGGAACAGTCCGGCCATGGGGATCAGGCAGCCGCTGCGGCGGCATGGCGCGCGAAGTTGCGTTTGGTGGCGGCGCTGCGTCTGGCGGTGAGATAGGTGTCCAGGCCGATCTGGGCGCCGATCAACTGGTAGATGAAGGGGTTGAAGGCGATGCCGACAAAGGCGGCGCCGAGCAGATAGACGAGGTGCGCGTGCTGGAGCGCGCCGGCGAGCGCGCCGCCCCAGCGCAGGGGATCGTCCTCCGAGCGGTGGCGGCGGCGTAGGATTTCCATGCGGATCAGTCCCCCGATATTGATCGACAGCCACAGGATGACGCCGGGCCAGCCCTGTTCGCCCAGCACCTCGAAATAGCTGCTGTGATAGGCGCGGGCCTTGTCCTGCGCGCGGCGGCGGTCGGTTTGCGTGTTGGCCGCGGTGCCCGAGGTCTCGACCAGTTCGTAGCTCACCCGGTTCTGCAGATAGGCGTTGAAGCCGCCGCCCAGGGGGTGCGACTTGGCGTAATCCCAGGTCCATGCCCAGACGGCGAGCCGGGTGGAGGCGGATTCGTCGCCCTGATAGGTTTTGATCGTACCCATCCGCTCCGTATAGGAAGAGGGCAGCAGCGGGGTGGCGATCAGCCCCGCGACACCGAGTGCGGCCAGATAGAGCAGGCGCCGCTTCACGTCGCGCAGCATCAGGACCGCGAGCAGGCCGATGCAGAGCAGGCCGGTGCGCGCCGAGGTGCCGACCGGGATCAACAGGCAGGCGAAGACCAGCGCCCAGGCAAAGCCGCGCACCCGCCAGTCGGGCCGGAAGATGGTGCCGTATTTCGCCAGCCACAGGATGATCGGGATCATCGTGATCGCCACCGCCGAGATGATGCTGCCCTCGTACAGCCCGGTATTGTTGGTCACCATCAGGTTCAGCTCGCCATAGCCGCCGCCCGATGCCAGCGTCTTGATCCCGCCGACGATGATGATCGACCCGGCCGACAGCGTCATGAACAGCAACAGCGCCTCGATCCTGAGCCGGGTGCGCAGCGTGAACGGCAGAAACGCGCCGAATGCCAGCGCCTTCCACACCCAATCCCATTTGTCGGCCGCCTCGATGGGGAAATCGGCGAAGCGCGTGGTAATGCCGCAATAGACGAGCAGCAGCCCGATCAGGATCTGGCGGGGCGCGATGCGCAGGCCCCGCTTGTCGTCGGTCAGGGCCCAGCCGCCGACCGCGGCGAGCACCGCGATCAGCGAGATCGGCACCGCGTTGAGCAGATAATAGGTCAGCCGCTGCGGCGAGACGATGTCGATATAGATATAGACGAGGACGAGCAGGAACGGCCGTTTCAGCCCGAAGCCGAACAGCGCCGCCAGAAATGCGATAAAGACGAGATCACGCACGCGGGCGTCGTCGCTTGAACCGGGCAGGCGGACCGCCCGCATCATCCTCGCGGTCGAGATCGGGGCGTTTGAGGAGCAGCCACGCCGCCAGCAGCATCAGGCCGTGGGTGAGGCCGAGCGCGAAATTGTCGATCATCGCCCACCCCCCGTCATGCCTGTTGCTTCGCCCTCATGACCCGCCCCATACGGCCCTTGTTGCGACATGCCGTAGGCCGGGCGGGATTGACGCGGCGTTAAGGCAGGGACGTTCACAAGACCATCATGCGTATCCTGCACATACTGGACCATGGCCTGCCGCTGCAAAGCGGATACACCTTCCGCACCCGCGCGATCCTGAAAGCCCAGGAAGCGCGCGGGTGGCAGGTCGCGGCGGTGACCGGCCCGCGCCAGGGCACGAGCGCGCAGGCGGTGGAAGCGGTGGACGGCCTGACCTTTCACCGCACAGCAGGGCCGGTGCCGGCGGGATGGCGCGGCGAGATCGGCGGGGTGGCGCGCTATGCCGGCCGGATCGAGGCGGCGGTGGATGCGTTTCGGCCCGACATCCTGCATGCCCATTCGCCGGTGCTGGATGCCCTGGCCGCGCTGGTCGTCGCACGGCGGCGCAAATTGCCGCTGGTGTATGAGATTCGCGCCTTCTGGGAGGATGCGGCGGTCGGCAACGGCACGGGGCGCGAAGGATCGGCGCGCTACCGCGCCACGCGCGCGCTGGAGACATGGGCCTGTCGCCGGGCCGATGCGGTGGCGGTGATCTGCGAAGGGCTGAAGACCGACCTGATCGGACGGGGGATCGACCCGGCCAAGCTGACCGTCTCGCCCAACGGCGTCGACCTCGGAGTGTTCGGCACGCCGGTGCCGCGGGATGCGGCGCTGGCGGCGGAACTGGGGCTGGAGGGCGGCGAGGTGATCGGCTTCATCGGCAGCTTTTATGATTATGAAGGGCTGGACGACCTGATCGCGGCGATGCCGCGGCTGGTGGCGGCGCGGCCGCTGGCCCGGTTGCTGATGGTCGGCGGCGGGCCGATGGAGGCGGCGCTTCGCGCGCAGGCGGCGGCGTCGCCGGTGGCCGCGGCGATCCGCTTCGTCGGCCGTGTGCCGCATGACCAGGTGGAGCGATATTACAGCCTGGTCGACATATTGGCCTATCCGCGCAAGCGAATGCGGCTGACCGATCTGGTCACCCCGTTGAAGCCGCTGGAGGCGATGGCGCAGCGGCGGCTGGTCGCGGCATCGGACGTGGGGGGACATCGCGAGTTGATTCGCGATGGCGAGACGGGCACGCTGTTCCCGCCCGACGATCCGGCGGCGCTGGCGGATGCGCTGGCGACGCTGCTGGACAATCGCGGGCAATGGGACGAACGACGGAACAAGGGGCGCAAGTTCGTGGAAGACGAGCGTAACTGGTCGTCAAATATTGCGCGCTATGCCCCTGTCTATCAGCGGCTGATCGATGTCGCGCCGATGGATCACTGATGGCTGCCACCGCCCCCACCCGATATCTGCCGATCGCCGGTGGCCTGGCCGCCGGGCTGGCGGTGCTGGCGCTGGTCTTCACCTCGCCGGCCGAGGCGCTGGAAAGCTGGGTGCGCCAGACCGGGATCGCGGCGCTGGTGCCCGCGGCGAACCCGCCGCTGGGATCGACCGCACGGCTGTTGCTGGCGCTGGTCGGCGGCGGGTGCGCGGCGGCGATCGTCTGGTCCGCCCTGTTCCTGTTATGGGGCACGGGCGGGCTGCTGGCGCCGCGCGCGCGCCGTAGCGACGAGGACTTGCCCGAAATCCGCCGGGCCGACGCGCATCCGGATGCGCCGCCGCGCCGACCGCTGAATGCGGCCGAACTGGAAGTGCCGGTCGTGCCTGCGCCGCCGCCCGAGGAACGGACACTGCCCGAGGACCTGGACCAGCCGCTTGCCGCGTTCGATCCGTCCGCGATCCTGGCGGTGCCGCGCGAACCGGTCCGGCCGCTGTCGCCGGCGGGTTCGGTGGGATCGACCATCCGGATCGATCCGCCGGGCGAGGTCGCGACCTTCCCCTCGGCCGAGGAAATCGAGCGCATCGAGACCTTTGCGGTGACGCCCATCCGCCGGGTGGAGGAGGATGCTTCGCCGATGCCGATCGCGGCCGAACCTCGGATCGACGACGAGGCCGAGCCGCCGAGCATCGATTCGCTGCTCGACCGGCTGGAGCGCGGCACGCTGCGCCGGGGGCGGTCGATCAATTAAAGGGTGATGACATCACCTTGATCCGTTCGCGTCGAGGAGCGGCAACTACTCGACACGCAGGGGAGGGGATGGATCGATCCGGTGTCATCCCGCTCCCGCACGGCTTGCCGCGGATCAGGCGGGCTGGAACACGCCGCAGGCGATGCGGCCGCCGCTGTTGCCCGATGGGTCGGTCTTCAGGTCGTCGGCAGCCGCGTGGACGACCATCGCGGCGCCATCGGCATCGAGCAGCGAGGCGAGTGTCGCACCCGGAACGGTGAGGGCGATCGTGCCGCGGCCGTCGGTGCCGACGATCATGTTGGGCAGGTCGCCCTGATGCGGCCCCTGCGGGTTCATCGTGCCGTGCTTGCGCTCGGTGGGGTTCCAGTGACCGCCGGCGGTGGTGAAGTCGGGCGCGTCGCAGCGGCCGGTGGTGTGGACATGGGTGCCGTGCGTGCCGGCGGGTATGTTGCTGGCGTCCACCGTGATGCGGATGCCGTCGGCGACTTCGGTCGCGGTGGCGCGGCCGGCATCGGCCCCGGCGGCGGTGCGCAGCATGGCGGTCGCCGAGCGGCCCTCCGGCACGGGGGCGCCCGTCTTCAGATCGTCGTTGCAGGCGGCAAGCGTCAGCAGCAGCGTGGTGGTGGCGATGGAAAGCGTCTTCATCCTGTCACTCCCTGATATCGTTTGTCGGTGATCCATCATGCGAACCGCTTGAATCCTCGCCCGGTTCCAGCGGCCAGCGGGCGACGGGTTCGTAGTGGGCGGCGTGGGTGGTCAGGTGGCTCTGGTAGAGGATGAGGTGGGGGAGGGGGAAGGGGGCGCTGGACAAGGCGAGGTGGCGGGCCTGCCAGCGGGCGATCTCGGGCGCGGTGCCGGCGGAGCGGGACAGGCGCGCCACCGTGATGTGCGGGCGATAGGCGCGCCGTTCGGGGGGCAGCCCGGCCCGCACACAGGCCTGATCGACCTTGCGATGGAGATGGGCGAGCGCATCGACCGGGTGCAGCCCCGCCCAGAGCGTGTCGACGCGACCGCGATGGTCGAACGCACCGACGCCGGCCAGCGATACCACCGGCACGGGCGCATGGACCTGCGCCAGCGCGGCGGCGATGTCCTCCGCTACCGGCCGCTCCACCTCGCCGATGAAGCGCAGGGTGCAATGAAGCTGCTCGTCCTCCTGCCACCGGGCATGGGGCACGCCGTCCATCACGTCGATCAGCCGGTCGCGAATGGCGGGGGGCGGGCGCAGGGCGACGAACAGGCGGGGCATGGCGCAACTGTAGGCGCGATCCGCATGGTCGTCGATTCGAACCGGCGATCCGGGGCATCAATCGGGCGGGCTGTTACAAAACATGTCTGCGACGCGGAGCGGAACCGGGTGGCTTGAAAAGAGTCGTCGTCAGAGCGATATTTCCAACAACCGGCATATGGCCGGGCAAAGGAGCGAATTTCACCATGGCTAACTGGTCTGATCCACGGCCGAGCGCCGCGCCGTTCGGAACCACCGCCAACAAGACGGGCTCTACCGCGGTCGACGCGGGTCTGCGCTCGTACATGCTGTCCGTCTACAACTACATGTCCTCCGGCGTGCTGCTGACGGGTATCGTCGCGCTGCTGTTCGCGTGGGGCGGTGCATCGAGCCCGGCCGCGCAGGTGTTCATGGGCGGCGGGCTGCTGAAATACGTCATCATGTTCGCGCCGCTGGGCTTCGTGTTCGCGCTGAGCTTCGGCCAGATGCGGATGAAGACCTCGACGATGCAGATGCTGTTCTGGGCATTCGCGATCGTGATGGGCCTGTCGCTGTCGACGATCTTCCTGGTCTACAGCCCGCTGGCGATCGCGCAGGCGTTCTTCGCCACCGCGGCCGGTTTCGCGGCGCTGAGCCTGTATGGCTACACCACCAAGCGTGACCTGTCGGTGTTCGGCACCTTCCTGATCATCGGTGTCGTCGGCCTGCTCGTCGCCAGCATCATCAACATGTTCCTGCAATCGGGCCCGATGGGCATGGTGATCAGCGCGGTGGGTGTGCTGCTGTTCGCAGGACTGACCGCCTATGACACGCAGCGGACCAAGGAGATGTATTATCAGGTCCGCGGCACGGACATGCAGGGCCGGGTGGTCATCATGTCGGCGCTGAGCCTGTATCTGGACTTCATCAACATGTTCCTGTTCATCCTGCGCCTGTTCGGCGGCAATCGCGACTGACGCCAGGGAATAACGGAGCGATCAGGGCCCGTCGGGACGACCCCGGCGGGCCCTTTCTTTTTGGGGGTGGGCGATGCGGCTGTCGATCGAAGTGCGGCTCGACTACGGCTTTGCCGAACCGGCGGACGTGCTGTTGCAGGTGGAGGCCGCCGCGATGGCCGATCAGCGTATCGAGCAGGAGTCGCTCATCCTCTGGTCCGATACCGCGATCGCCGCAGTGCCGGGCGAGGACGGGATCGGGCAGCGATGCTGGGCACGCGGCGAGGGGCGGCTGGTCGCCGAATATCGCGCGGTGGTGCAGGTGGAGCGGCCGGCGGTGGTGCTGGCAGACTACGGCGCGACCCCGGCCCGTGCGCTGCCCGGTGCGGTGGTCGCCTATCTGATGCCGAGCCGATATTGTCCGTCCGACCGGTTCGAAGGCTTTGTCCGGGCCGAATTCGCCGGGCTGTCCGGCGGGGCGCTGGCGCAGGCGCTGGCCGATTGGGTGCGGGCGTCCCTGCGCTACCGGGCGGGGACGAGCAGCGGGGTGACCACGGCGCTCGACACCTTTGCGATGCGCGCCGGTGTGTGCCGGGACTATGCCCATCTGCTGGTGGCGCTGGCACGGGCGGCGGCGATCCCGGCGCGGTGCGTCTCGGCCTATGCGCCCGGTGTCGATCCGCCCGACTTCCATGCGGTGGCCGAGCTGTGGCTGGACGGAGCATGGCGCCTGGTCGACCCGACGGGCATGGCGTCGTGCCGGGATATCGCGCGCGTCGCGGTCGGGCGGGATGCGACGGATATCGCCTTCATGACGATCTGGGGCGAGGCGGTGATGTATGGCCAGTCGGTCACCGTGCGCGAACTGTGCTGATCCGTATCAGGAGGAACGGCGGTTGGGCTTGATCGTTCTCCCTGCGACACGAGTATTCACATGGGGAGTGTGCCATGAGCAGCGACGACACCGAATCCACCAGCGGCAGCAACAACGAGGGCCGCAACGAACGGCAGGATGCCGGGCGCGATCGTTCGATCGGCAAGCGGCTGGCGCGTGACCCGGAAAGCCGGGATGCGAGACTCGACGCCGGGCTGGACGAGTCGATGGATGCCAGCGATCCGCCCTCCTCGACCCAGCCGGTCCACAATCACGGTCCGGCACCCTCGTCGGGCTATGACGAAGAAGCGGAACGTCGCCTGAAGGACGGCTGACGCAACGGATTGTTGCCCTTTGGCATCATCACAGGCTTCGGGGATTGCGGCGGGCTTCGGTTCGTCGCAATCTTTGTTGCGACGCAGCGCGTTCCATGATCCTTTGATGACAAGGCCGGTGGTGGCCGTTCAGGATCATGTTAACCATCCTGGTGCATCATCATCCGGTCGATGAGCGAGCGGGCGGGGTGATGGACATGGGATCGAGAATGAGACCGGCGGAAGGCGCGATGACGCTGGCCGAGATGAAGGAATTTGCCGGCTTCGGCGCGGCGACCCAGCGCTATATCCGCCGCTCGCTGGACATCGGGCTGGACCGCGAGGATGCCATGCTCCGCTGGTCGCGCGACGTGGTGGAGGCGGCAAGCATCCGGGCGCAGGCGCGGCTCTACAACGCATTGCCGGAGCTGCGCCGCGGCATTCCGGGTGACAGCGGACTGGAGGCGGCCGAGCCGTTTCTGGCGCCGCTTATCACGCTGGCGGCGTTCGATCTGGGGCAGGGGCGGCTGACCAGCTTTGCGGCATTCCGCTTCCTGTACGAGCGGCTGATCGGGGCCGAGGTACGGCCATGGCTGCCCGCGGCCTTTTGCGCGGCGGCGGCGTTGCCGCATCTCAACCCCGAACTGCGGCGCAAGCTGCTCCAGTCGATCAGCGAGGCGGCGGCGACCGCATCGGGCTGGTCGAACCGCCAGCCGGCCTTTTTCCCGCATTGGGTGGAAAAGGTGGATTCGGGAACGTCGCTGGCGAATTGAGGTGGCGGGCCCGGTCACGGCTCGACCGCGCCCTCCACGCCTTACGTCTCGGAGTCGAACCGCAGCATCAGCCTGCCATCGGCATCCTGGGTTACCGACAGCGTCCGATAGTCCGTGATGGTGGCATGGGGGGTCGCCATCGGCGCGGCATGGGTGGCGGTGACCGCGATCACGTCGGCACCCGCCGCCTCGGCCGCGGTGATGCCGGCGACGGTATCCTCCCAGACCAGACAATCGGCCGGGTCGACCCCGAGGCGCCGGGCACCGAGGAGGAAGGCGTCGGGAGCGGGCTTGCCGCGCGAGACATCGTCCGCCGTGACGCTGTGGGCGGGGAAGGGCAGGCCGGCGGCGGCAAGGCGGGCGCGCGCCAATGCGCGCGGCGCGGAGGTGACCAGCGCCCACCGATCCGGCGGCAGCGTCGCCAGCATCGATGCAGCACCGGGGATCTCCACCACATCGCCGACATCGGCGATCTCGTCCCGGGTCAGCGCCTCCGCCTCCGCCACCGGATCGACGCCGGCCGGTGCCAGGCGCCGGATCGTTTCGATGGCGCGGACGCCGTGCATGATCGAGAGGACGTGTTCGACCGGCAGGTCGTGGCGCTGTGCGAAGCGGGTCCAGGCGCGGATGGCGGAGGGAATGCTGTTCAGGAGGGTGCCGTCCATGTCGAAGAGGAAGGCGGCGTAGCTGCGTGATTGGGGCATAAAAGAGCTTTCAGTCAGCGACATGCCCGCCAGCCGGCGGTGCCGCGATCGGCTTGGTCGAGGTGAAGATGATCGGCATGGGCCGCATTATAGTCGGGCGACAGCGTCGTGGCGAACAGCCGGCAGGCGCCGTCGCGCACCTCGCGCAGAAACGCGGCATTCTCCGCCCCGCCGGTCCAGTCGCGCGCGACGGTGATGCGCCGCCCGTTCGCCAGGCGGAAGCCGGCGATATCGATGGCGTCCGCCGTGGCATGCTCGCTCCAGGTGCTGCTGTCGCGCCCGGAGATGCGGCGGCAGTTATAGCTGCCGAAATGGTCGATGGCGGTGACGCGACTGCCAAAACGCTTCTGGGCGGCAGGCTGGACCACGGTCCATTCCCAGAGCGACAGGGCTGCGGCGACCGGACAGGCGATGCCGAGCCCGGCGGGACGATAGCCGATACGCTGCGCCCCCGTACCGGTCAGGCGGACGGCATCGTCATAGCCGCATTGCGCGCTGTCCCGTCGCGGGGGCAAAACCGTGTAGCGGACCCCGGCCTTGTCGAGCAGGCGCCGGCATTGCGGAAATTCGCTGCCCAATGCGGTCAACTTGCGGCCGGTGAACAGCCCGACCGGCGCGCCGAGATCGAGCGGGGTCCAGGGCAGATCCTGCGGGCGGCCCCGCATTATTCCCCAGGCGACGAACAGCAGCGCCGCGACGACGGCGCCGATGACCAGCGCGGCGATCGTTCGGCGCAGCGTCCGCATCAGCCGCGGGTCGCCGCAGCGAGGCGTTCCGCGGTGACCGGATAACCGCTATCCTCCGGGATGCAGAGCCAGTCGCCGTCGGCGCGGTGATCGACAAAGGGCGTGATCGTGCGGACGGGATGACGGGCCGCGTCGGCGGCGGCGTCCGCGAAATTGGCGAAGCGGGCAAGGCGCTCCAGCGTGCGGCGGGTGGGGTAGATGAGCATGGCCCGACCGGCATCGGCGGCGTTGAGCACGGCCTGTGCCGTCGTCCAGAAAGCCCGCACGGTTTCCCCGCCATCCGGTTCCGGCGCGGGGGCATCGGCGGGCAGGCGGGCGAGATAGAAGCGCGTGTCGAAGATGCGCGCCACTGCATGATCCGGGCGCCAGCGGGCAAAGGGGATCAACGCGGCAAGATCGAGTGTCGCCGCGCTGAGCGACCCGGCAAGTGCGGCCCGGTCGGACACGGCGCCCGGCGCTGCATCCAGGCCGACAGCGATGCCGACTTCCTCGATCGTCTCCCGGATGGCAGCGATGCGTGCGGCAGCGTCATCGACGGGAAGGCCGTGACCATCGGCGCGCGCGAGGTCGGCGGGATCGATGCGGCCGCCGGGGAATACCAGGGCGCCGCCGGCAAAGGCGAGTGCCGCGGCCCGCTCGACCATCAGGATTTCAGGCGCCGCATCAGGGCGGTCGCGCATCAGGATCAGGGTAGCGGCCGGGATGGCATCAGGCATCGCAGAAGGAGGCATGACAGGGGAACGCGCGAGGTGGCGGATCGGGGGCGCGGGTCCCGTGCCAGGGCGGTTCGATGCGGATGATGTCAGAAAAGGCGGGGTGGTGGAGCCGAGGGGAATCGAACCCCTGACCTCTGCAGTGCGATTGCAGCGCTCTCCCATCTGAGCTACGGCCCCGCCCCGGTCCGGCCCCGAGGGCCGGAAGTGATGCCCTTAGCGAGGCCGATCGGGCGATGCAACAGCGGTTTCACCCGCCCGGTATTTTCGGCTGCACCGCCGGCGGGCGGCATTGATCCAGATTTAGTCGCGGGAGGCGACCGGCTCGTCCGGGCCGGCGGGAACCATCATTCGCCTCGACCCTTGTTCAATCTGGAATATCCGACCGGGCCGTTACAGCACGGCGGATGCCGTAGGACCGAACATCAGGAGGATACCATGCCGTACGATCGCAATTCGCGGAGCGGTAACCGGGACGACCGCGATTTCGACTATGGTCGCGATTATGGATCGGGTCGTGATTACACCTATTCCAGCGCGCGTGATTACGACGCCGCCGGGTCGTTCGACGATGAGCGCCGCGGCTATGGCGCGCGCGACTATGGGCATCAGCGTTACGCTCAGCGTGATCGCGGATACGGGCAGGGCCAGGATTACCGCAGCCAGGACTATCGGAGCCAGGATTACCGGGGTCAGGATTATCAGGGTAGCCGATTCGGTGGCGGCGAGCGCGGCTATGGCCGCGGCGGCGAATATGGCGGCTATCGCAATCACGAACGCTACGGCGTGCGCGACGAGGGCTCGCGTGGCGACGGGCATCGTCGTTTTGCCGGCGAGGATTACGGTCCGGCGCGCAGCGACTATCGCGGCGGTGGATACGGCCAGGACTCGCGCTATCGCGAGCAGCAGGATCATCGCGGCGGCGGCCGTTCCTCGCAGGATTACGGGCGTCAGCCGCAGGGCTATGACTATGAGGAGCGCGGCTTCATGGCGCGCGCCGGGGACGAGGTCCGTTCCTGGTTCGGCGACGAGGAGGCCGAGCGTCGGCGCGAGGCCGATTCGCGCTATGACGAGCGTTATTATGCCGAGCGCGACAATGATTATCACAGCTGGCGCTCCGGCCAGATTGCGGCACTCGACCGCGATTATGACGAGTATCGGAGCGAGAACCGCTCCAAGTTCGAGAACGAGTTCGGCACGTGGCGCACCCAGCGCCAGGGGCAGCGCGACCTGCTGAACAAGGTGACCGAGCATATGGACGTGGTCGGCTCCGACGGGACGCATGTCGGCACGGTCGACAAGGTTCGTGGCGACCGCATCCTGCTGACCAAGAACGACAGCGATGCGGGTGGTCGTCATCACTCCATCCCGTCGCGCTGGTTGCAGACCGTGGATACCAAGGTGACGCTGGCGAAGACCGCGGACGAAGCCAAGAAGCATTGGCGTGACGAGGAAGACGCACAGGCGCTGTTCGGTGATCGGCCGGACGGGCGGCGCGACCAGACTGGCCAGTCCAACCATACGAGCCAGACGGGTCAGGCCGGGCAGTCGAACCAGACCGGCCAGGCGAATCAGGCCGGCCAGTCGGGTCAGGCCGGGCAGGACGGTTCGCACGGGCTGAACAAGAGCTTTTCCGGGACCTATTGATCCGGTGAGGTGATCCGGCGGTGCGCCGCCGGAACGTTCAAGGAAAAGGCCCGGGCCGCATGCCCGGGCCTTTTTGATTTGGCCTTTTCGATTTGGCAGGGCGCGCGGCATGATCGCCGCGCAGAAACAAGCAGGAGAGACACCGCGATGGCACAGGCATGGACGCTGACGAACCGGCCCAAGGGATTGCCCAAGGCCAGCGATTTCGCGCTGGTCGAGCAGCAATCGGGTAGCCTGGAGGACGGGCAGGTGCGCGTCGCCAACCGGTGGCTGTCGGTCGACCCCTATATGCGCGGCCGGATGAACGACGTGAAAAGCTATGTCCCGCCGTTCGAACTGGGGCAGCCGATGCAGGGCCATGCGCTGGGCGAGGTCGTGGAAAGCCGGGCCGATGCCGTGCCGGTCGGGACGATGGTCAGCCACATGGCCGGATGGCGGGACGAGGCGGTGCTGCCTGCCGATCAGGTACAGGCGCTGCCGCCGATCGATGTCGCGCCGCAGGCCTTTCTGGGGCAGCTCGGCATGCCGGGAGTGACGGGCTATTTCGGCCTGCTGGCGGTGGCCGAGGCCAAGGCCGGCGACACGGTGTTCGTCTCCGCCGCGGCCGGTGCCGTCGGATCGACGGTAGTGCAACTGGCCAAGGCCAAGGGCATGACCGTGATCGGATCGGCCGGCGGCGCGGAAAAATGCGCTTGGGTGCGTGAGATCGGCGCGGACGCGGTGATCGACTATAAGTCCGGGCGTCCGATCGCCGAAGCGCTGGGCGAGGCCGCACCCAAGGGGATCGACGTGTATTTCGACAATGTTGGCGGCGACCATCTGGATGCGGCGCTGGCCCAGGCCCGTCTGCGCGCGCGCTTCGCGATTTGCGGGATGATCGAGGTGTATAACGAGGCAAAGCCAACCAGCCTCCGGCATCTGGCGCAGATGATCGGCAAGCGTGTGAGAATGCAGGGATTTATCGTCAGCGACTATTTGGATCGCGCCGGTGAATTCTATGCCGACATGGGTGATCTGGTGAAGAACGGCGCCTTACAGCGGCAGGAAACGGTGTTTGAAGGACTTGATGCCACACCGGAGGCATTTTTAGCCCTGTTTTCCGGGGGTAACACCGGAAAGATGCTTGTGAAGCTGTGACCGGATCTTGGCCAGATAAGTTTGAGATGGCCGGGAACCTTTTGGTTAGTTGTAAAACAACGCAGGTTCCTAATCATCAAAATTGATATACCCGTCCGGAGTAATCGGGTGGGTGGGTTTGATCGTGATTGTCGAGATCGTCTTGGGCGGCACGCTGCTTGCCGGCAGTGGTGCCGCCGTTTCCAACTTCGTTCGTAGCCGGCGTGAAAGGCGCCGCGATGCATGGCGGCGCGAGAAGGCGGCGGAGCATCAGGCGCGTTGGACTGCCGCGGTCGAGAAAGTGACGCCGTTGGAGGCGCCGGTATTCGCCATACCGGCAAACGACGCGGTCGAAAGCGCGCCGCTTCCCCGGACGATCCCGCAGGGGGCGCCGGGCACGCGCGTGACCGATCCTCCCGCGGTGATGCCGAGCCGGGTTTTCTGGTCGATCAACGGCTATCATGCGATGCCGTCGGGGTGGCAGACGCTGGAGGTGGGCCTTTGGCGCCCGAGCGGCGCCGACCGGCAGCGGCATTACCCGTTCGACCGGTCGGATCGCCGGCGGCGATCGATTCATCCTTTCTGATCCGGCGGTTGGCTCCGCGGCGTCAGGGGCAGTGATGTCACCGCCCCCCATATTCTGTTCTAGCCGATCGGTTCTAGCCGATCGCGGCGTCGAAGGTGTTGCACTGCGCCGGGTCGCCGGTTTCCAGGCCACGGCGCAGCCAGCGCATCCGCTGTTCGGAGGTGCCATGGGTGAAGCTGTCGGGGACCACGCGACCGCCGGCTTCGCGTTGCAGCGTGTCATCGCCGATCGCGCGGGCGGCAGTCATGCCTTCCTCGATATCGCCGGGTTCCAGGCGGTTGCGGTTGCGGGCGGCCCAGACGCCGGCATAGCAATCGGCCTGTAGCTCCAGGCGGACGGACAGGGCGTTGCCCTCTGCGCGGCCAGCGCTGGCCTGCGCCCGGCTGACCTCGGTCGAGGTGCCGAGCAGATGCTGGATGTGGTGGCCGAATTCGTGCGCGATCACATAATAGCGCGCGAAATCACCCTGGGCGCCGAAGCGATTGGCGAGTTCGTCAAAGAAGCTGGTGTCAAGATAGATGCCGTTGTCCGACGGGCAGTAGAACGGCCCCATGGCGGACTGTGCCGCGCCGCAGCCGGACTGGCCGGAACCGGTGTAGAAGCGGAGCATCGGCACCTCGAACCGCTGGCCCGATTGCGCGAAAATCTGTTCCCAGGTATTCTGCGCATTGCTGTAAGCCTGGCACGTCTCCCGCCTGGCCGGGGTGGCGTCGCAGACCTGACGGACGTCGGTACCCGTGGAGGGACCGCGGCTGACCGGCGTGCCGACCTGACCGCCGCCGCCAAGCAGGTTGAGCGGGTTCATTCCGAGAACGGCGAGGATGATCAGCACGACGACGATGCCGCCGCATCCGAAGCGGCTGCCGATCAGCGGCAGCAGCCCGAACAGCAGACCGCCGCCACCGCCGCCGAATCCGCCGCCACCCTGCGCCTCACCGACATTGATGTCGTTGTCATAATCGTCGAGCCGCATGGGCGCCCCTCTTCCCTGGCGAAAGTTGCGTTGGCGTGATGAACCCCCGACCGGCCTCGACGGTTGCACGGGGCGATGGGTTCGCGTCATGCTGATGGCGAACACAAGGCAAGGGTGAGGGGGATGAGCATGTTCCTGCAGGGCAAGACGGCGATCGTGACCGGATCGACCTCGGGGATCGGCTTTGCGATTGCCGAGGTGCTGGCCAAGGCGGGCGCGTCGGTGGTCATCAACGGCTTTGGCGAGGCGGAGGCGATCGAGGAGAAGCGCGCCCGGCTGGCGGAGGCGAGCGGGGCGGCGGCGCTGTACGTGCCCGCCGACATGCGCCAGCCCGACGAGATCGCGGCGATGGTCGAGCAGGCGGTGGCCGAGACGGGATCGTGCGACATCATCGTCAACAATGCCGGCATCCAGCATGTCGCGCCGATCGACACGTTCCCGGTCGACAAGTTCGACGCGATCATCGCGATCAACCTGTCGGCGGCGTGGCACATGATGCGCGCGGCGGTGCCCCACATGCGGGCCAAGGGCTGGGGGCGGATCATTTCCACCGCGTCGGCGCACAGCCAGGTCGCCAGCCCCAACAAGTCGGCCTATGTCGCGGCCAAGCACGGCGTGGTGGGGATCACCAAGACGGTGGCGCTGGAGGTGGCGACGGACGGGATTACCGTGAACTGCATCTCGCCGGGCTATGTCTGGACGCCGCTGGTCGAGCAGCAGATCCCCGACACGATGACCGCGCGCAAGCTGAGCCGTGATCAGGTGATCAACGACGTGCTGCTGGCCGCGCAGCCGACCAAGCAGTTCGTGACCTGTGAGGAGGTGGCCGCGATGGCGCTGTTTCTGTGCCGGGACGAGGCGCGTTCGATCACGGGGGCGAACCTGGCGATGGACGGGGGGTGGACTGCGGCATGAGGGGGGTGTTAGGGGCGGCGGTGCTGGTGGTGGTCGCGGGGTCGGCCGTGGCAGCGGATCGGGCGGACTGGCGGCGGGTGGCCACCAAGGAGGATCGGGGACGGTTGCGGCGGTGGCGCGACGCATGGGTCGAGGCGATGGCGCAGGTACGGGCCAGCGAACATGCCCGGGCAGCGGCCGCGCTGGGCGCGCTGGTGGATGGCGACCGGGCGCTGGCCGACCCCGCGCTGCCCGACGGCGACTATCGCTGCCGCACGATCAAGCTGGGCGCCAAGGGCATGACGCGCCTGCGCTACGTCGCCTATCCCTTCTTCGGATGCCGGGTGTCGGAGGGCGGCAGCCGGCTGGTCAAGCTGGACGGATCGCAGCGCTTCGCCGGGCGGCTTTATGCCGATACCGATGCGCGCGCGGTGTTTCTGGGAACGCTGATGCTGGCGGACGAGGCGCGGCCGCTGGCCTATGGCCGGGACCGGGCGCGCGACATGGTGGGGATCGTCGAGCGGGTCGGGCCGGCGCGCTGGCGGATCGCGATGCCCTATCCCGCCTATGAATCGCTGCTGGACGTGGTGG
The DNA here is from genome assembly GCF_009789535.1 of Sphingomonas carotinifaciens. Taxonomy (NCBI): domain Bacteria; kingdom Pseudomonadati; phylum Pseudomonadota; class Alphaproteobacteria; order Sphingomonadales; family Sphingomonadaceae; genus Sphingomonas; species Sphingomonas carotinifaciens. The sequence continues at coordinate 1,451,485 of NZ_WSUT01000005.1, forward strand.
AGATCGTGCCGGCGGGCTGAGCCGCGGCCACCGGCGCGATCGGCGGCAGCGTGGCGAGATACGCCCTGCCATGCTGGCCGATCGGAGTGACGCGGCCGGCATTGGCCGCGGCCACCGCCTTCAGATAGGAGCGCGGCTTGCGCATCAGCTTCGGCTGGTCGAGCCCGGTCAGGCCGAGGCGGCCGGCCGCCTCCTTGACGAAATGGATGCAGTTGCGCGTGCCCAGATCGTAGCGGCTGTCGCCGCCATCCTCGCTCCAGCCGGCGATCAGCGCCAGGATCTCGGCATATTGCGCATCGGTCATCACCACCGAGAATTGCGCGTCGCTGCCCGCGACATAGCCGGGGGTGGGGCGATCGAGACGGCCCGCCACCGATCCGAACAACAGCGCCGGGCTGACCGAGCGGGCGGTGAAGCCGAAATAGCTGTCGACCGGCGGGCCACCGGCATCGGCCACGCCCCGCAGGCTGAAAAAGGTGTGCGGGAAACTGTTGCCGAGCTCATGGCTCCAGAAGGTGATGGTGACCGCGGCCTGCGCCGGCATCGCCGATGCCAGCCAGAGCAGCAGGGGAGCGAGCAGGCGAAGGAGCGGGCGCATGGCCCATCATATCGCAGGTCGGGCCCCAAGCGGAGGGGCATTTTCGCGCTTTTCGGGGCGAATATAGATGGACGAGAGCATCGGTACGGCAGCGCGCAGATCGTCCTCCAGATGCTCGATCAGCGTCTCCGCCTCGCCCATGGGCAGGTCGTCGACGAAGTCGGCGCTGATCGCGGCGAAGATGCTGTCTGGCGCGGTATGGACGGTGCGGACATGGTTGACGTGCGTGATCCACGGCTGCGCATCGACCAGCGCACGGATGCGCTCAACGGTGACCGGATCGGCGCGCTCCCCGATCAGCAGCCCCTTGGCCTCGCGGGCGAGCAGCACCGCGACCGCGGCAAGGATCAACCCGATCAGGACGGAGGCGACGCCGTCGATGCGGGGGTCGGCATAGGCATGGCTGGCCCAGACGCCGATGCCGGCGATGACGAGGCCGGCCAAGGCGGCCGAATCCTCGAACAGAACGATGAAGCCGGCGGGGTCCTTGGACTGGTGAATCGCGCGCCACCAGCCGGTATCGCCCTTGGCCTTGGCGAACTCGCGCACCGCGATCGTCCAGGAAGCACCCTCCAGCACAAAGGCGATGACGAGGACGATGTAGTTGACGGTGGGGTCGCGCAACGGCTCGGGCGTGCGGATGTGGCGCACCCCTTCATAGATCGAGACGCCGGCACCGATCGCGAAGATCAGGATCGCGACGACAAAGGCCCAGAAATACAGCTCGCGGCCATAGCCGAAGGGGTGAACGATATCGGGGGCGCGGCGGGCCTTTTTCTGGCCATAGAGCAGCAGTACCTGATTGCCGCTGTCGACGACCGAATGGACGCCCTCCGTCAACATGGAGGACGATCCGGTGATCCCGGCGGCGACGAACTTGGCGATGCCGATCCCCAGATTGGCGGCCAGGGCGCCGAACAGGACGATGTTCTCGCGGATGCGGGCGGTCAGGCCGGTGTCGGACATGGGAGCCCAAGCGCTTGCGAGGCCTTGCGGGTTCCTGCGCCCAGCGCGGTGAGTCGCAATTCGCTCGCACGGCGCGAGGCAATCGCTATATGGGGGCTTTGCTGTCCCCCATAAGGTGTCGTCGTGTTCAAAGGCCTTAGCCCCATCCTGTATAACGGCCGCGAAGTCTGGCCGATCGTCGAAGGGGGCAAAGGTGTGGCCGCGACGAACCACGCATCCGCCGGCGCCTGGGCCGCCGCGGGCGGCATCGGCACGGTTTCTGCCGTAAATGCAGATAGTTACGACGCCGAAGGCAAGATCATCCCGCAGGTGTACCGCGCGCTGACCCGGCGCGAGCGGCACGAGGAACTGATCGAATACGCGATCGAGGGCGCGGTGCAGCAGGTCAAGCGCGCCTGGGACATTGCCGGCGGCAACGGCGCGATCAACATCAACGTGCTGTGGGAAATGGGCGGCGCGCAGCGCGTGTTGCAGGGTGTGCTGGAGCGGACAAAGGGGCTGGTCGCGGGTGTCACCTGCGGTGCGGGCATGCCGTACAAGCTGTCCGAGATCGCCGCCGAGCATCAGGTCAGCTATCTGCCGATCGTGTCCTCTGGCCGGGCGTTCCGCGCGCTGTGGAAGCGCGCCTATTCCAAGGCGGCCGAGTGGCTGGCGGGCGTGGTCTATGAGGACCCCTGGCTGGCGGGCGGGCATAACGGCCTGTCCAACGCCGAAAATCCGTTGAAGCCGGAAGATCCCTATCCCCGCGTCAAGGCGCTGCGCGAGACGATGCGCGAGGGCGGCATTTCGGACGAGGTGCCGATCGTGATGGCCGGCGGCGTCTGGTACCTGCGCGACTGGAACGACTGGATCGACAATCCCGAGCTGGGGCGCATCGCCTTCCAGTTCGGCACCCGCCCGCTGCTGACCCGCGAAAGCCCGATCCCCGAGGCGTGGAAGGCGCGGCTGATGACGATCGAGGAGGGCGACGTGCTGCTCCACCGGTTCAGCCCGACCGGTTTCTATTCGTCGGCGGTGCGCAATCCCTTCCTGCGCAACCTGGAAGCGCGGTCGGACCGGCAGATCGCCTTTTCCACGCAGGAAGCGGGCGACCATGTCTTTCAGCTCGACGTGGGCGTGAAGGGCAAGAATTTCTGGGTGACGCGCAACGACCTGCTGCGCGCGCGCGAATGGTTCGGGCATGGCTTCACCACCGCGCTGAAGACGCCGGACAATACGCTGGTCTTCGTCACGCCCGAGGAAACCAAGGAAATCCGCAAGGATCAGGCGGACTGCATGGGCTGCCTGTCGCAGTGCCTGTTTTCGAGCTGGGCGGACACCGAGACGAATTCGACCGGGCGACTGGCCGATCCGCGCAGCTTCTGCATCCAGAAGACGTTGCAGGAGATCGCGCATGGCGGGGATGTGGAGAGCAACCTGATGTTTGCCGGCCATGCCGCGTATAACTTCAAACGCGATCCCTTCTATTCCAACGGCTTCGTGCCGTCGGTGAAGCAACTGGTCGATCGCATCCTGACCGGCGACTGATCGGTCGGGCCGCATACTGGGCATCGGGGCCGAAATCGCCTATTCTTCGTTGTAGGATGCGAAGGAGCATGATGCGATGATCGTCGGTCTCGTGGTGATGGCGTTGCAGGCGGCGAGCCCGGCCGCCGACGGCGTGCCGCCGGTCGTGGCGCCGGGCATTCGCAAGGTCTATTTCTCGCGCGGGGTGGGCGAACTCCACCCCAATCAGCGCCCGGTGCTGGACGCGATGACGCCGGAAGGCGCCGCGTGGACCGAGGGCACGACGCTGGTCTGCATGCCGCTGGAAACGCGCGACGAGGAAGGGCGACAGGTCGCCTGGAACCGTTTCCGGTCCGTGCGCAACGTGCTCCAGACCGGTGGCATCGATCAGGTGGAAATGGCGGTGGCGGGGGAGGGATGCGCGATGCCGCCCGAAACCGACATGCGCTATGCCGGTTTTGCCGCGGTCGCGATCGAACCGTTTGCACAAGGCACCGCGCGCCGCCCCGATCGGCCTCAGACCGACATCGCGCCGTTCACGGATCGCCGGTCGCGCTGGTGATACGGACTACCCCGATCGCCGGGGTTGCCCTAACCATTCGTTAACGTCTGTATCGGCATCGCCGGGTTCGGTGGTGCGAAGGGGCGGGAACATGATGCGGTGGATCGGGATGGGCCTGTGCGGCGCGCTGGCGGCCTGTGGCGGTGGGCGGCACGCACCCGTGCGCCCGGCGGTGACGCCGGTCGTGACCTCGCAGGAGGAACCCGCCTGGCGCAGCACGATCAGCCCCGGCGATGCCCTGCGGCTGGAAGGACTGCCGGCACGGTGGGCGGCGGCACAGGCCGGGCTGGAGCGACGCGGCCGGGCGACGGTGGCCAGCGAGGGCGACCTGTTGCGCGGCGATGCGGCATTGGACCATGCCGCCCTGCCACCCGGATCGTACAAATGCCGGTTGCTGGTGATGAGCGGGCGGGTGGTGCGGAGTTTTCCGGCATTCTTCTGCTATGTCGGCAGCGAGGATGGCGAGCGGCTGAGCTTCACCAAGCAGACGGGAAGCGCGTTGCCGGGCGGGTGGCTCTATCCCGATGGCACGAAGCGCTATGTGTTCATGGGGGCGCGCCAGAAACAGGCGGGCGACGGATCGCTCGGCTATGGCGAGGATCCGGAACGCGACCTGTTCGGCGTGGTCGAGCGGATCGGGCCGTTTCGCTGGCGGCTGGTGCTGCCGGGCGAGGACCTGCAGGTCTATGAGCTGACGCCGGTGCCGGTCGAGCAGCAGGCGAAATAAGAGGCCCGACGTCAGCAGTTCTTATCGAGCACTCTCATTCCAATCCGTTCGTGTCGCGTAGTTCCAAAGGAGCGTATCGGGACATCGCTGCCATGGGCGGCAACATGCCTCTCGATACACCATCTCGATACGCGGCCTTGCCGCTACCCGGTGGCTACTCGACACGAACGGTTGGTCGGGTCAGGCTGACGCCATTCCGTTTAGTCCGCGACGGTGCCGATCACGGCGCCCGCGGCACCACCGGCGGCGGCACCCTTTTCCACGCTGTTACCCGTGGCGGCGGCGACGCCCGCACCACCGGCGCCACCGATCGCAGCGCCGCGCAGCGTCGAGCAGGCGGACATGGAGAGGGCGGACGCGGCAAGCGCCACGCAAAGCGCGACTTTCTTCATGGTTGGAAGCTCCTGTTGCGGTAAATTGCAACAGGCCAATGCAGCAGGGCCGCGATCGGTTCCGATCAGTTAATTGATCTGGATCAAAACTTTGTTCAGGCCCAGCCGTCGAGAACCTGATCGGGCGGGCGATGGCCGTCGGCCCACATGCGGATATTGGCGATCACCTTTTCGCCCGACGCGACGCGCCCTTCGAGGGTGGCCGAACCCATGTGCGGGATCATCACCACATTGGGCAGCGCCAGCAGGCGCGGGTCGATCCGCGGTTCATGGCGCCACACGTCCAGCCCGGCCCCGGCAAGGCGACCGCCCTCCAGCGCATCGACCATCGCCTCCTCGTCGACGATGCCGCCGCGGCTGGCGTTGATGAGATAGACATGGGGCCGCATCAGGCCGATGCGGCGACGATCGATCAGGTCGCGGCTGTCGGCATTGAGGGGCGTGTGGATGGTGACGATGTCGGCGATCGCCAGCATCTCGTCGAGATCGGGGTGCCAGGTGGCGCCCAGTTCGTCCTCGATGCTGCGCGGCAGGCGGCGGCGATTATGGTAATGGATCGACAGGCCGAAGGCGCGGGCACGGCGCGCGACCGCCTGGCCGATGCGGCCCATGCCGACGATGCCCAGCGCCTTGCCGCCGATGCGGTGGCCGAGCATGCCGCCGGGGCTCCACCCCTTCCACTCGCCCGAGCGGACCAGCTTCTCGCCCTCCGCCAGCCGGCGGGGGACCGAGACGATCAGCGCCATGGTCATGTCCGCGGTATCCTCGGTCAGGACGCCGGGGGTGTTGGTGACGATGATGTCGCGCGCGCGGGCGGCGGCAAGGTCGATATGGTTCACGCCTGCGCCGAAATTGGCGATCAGGCGCAGGCGCGGGCCGGCGCGGGCGATCAGGTCGGCATCGATCACGTCCGTGACGGTGGGGACCAGCACGTCGCACTCGGCGACGGCGGCGACCAGCTCGTCCGTGGTCATCCGGGCGTCGCCGCGGCTCAGCCTGGCATCGAACAGCGCGGTCATCCGGTCGGCCACCGCATCGGGCAGTTCGCGGGTGACGATGACCCGGGGATGGGGGCAGCGGCGCGTGTCGGACATGACGCCGGATTGAGCCATGCGCCCGCCAACGTCAACGGTGGTTGATGGAGCCGGGCGGCTCGGCGTAGAGCGCGGATAGACGAACTGGGGGCTGGTTGACGATGCGCAGGTGGATCGCGGGTGCCGTGGCGGCACTGGTGTTGGCGGGGGTGATGCCGGACCATGCCGGGGCGGCCGATGCCCCGGGCAAGCGGGCGCTGCCCTATTATGCCTCGATCGGGGCGGGGCAGGCGCGGATGCGCACCGGGCCGGCGCGCAGCTATCCGGCCAGCTGGCTGTACCAGCGCGTCGACCTGCCGGTGAAGGTGGTGGCGGTGTTCAAGGAATGGCGCCGCGTGCAGGACCCGGACGGTACCGAGGGCTGGATGCTGGCCGCGCTGCTGCGCGATACCCGCACCGCGATCGTGCGCGGAACGGAGCCGGCGCCGATGTATGCCCGGCCGAGCGACGGCGCCAGCATCGCGTGGCGCGCGGCGCCGGGCGTGGTCGGGCGGCTGAGCGCGTGCGGCGGCGGCTGGTGCCGGTTCGACGTGAAGGGGCAGGCGGGCTATGTCACCGTCGACCGGCTCTGGGGTGTGGAGCCGGGCGAGCGCCTGCCCTGAGGCGGGGCTAGAGGCGCTCCACCGCCATCGCCGTCGCCTCGCCGCCGCCGATGCACAAGGATGCGACGCCGCGGCGTGCGCCGCGCGTCTCCAGCGCCGACAACAGGGTCGCCAGCACGCGGGCGCCGCTGGCCCCGATCGGATGGCCCAGCGCGCAGGCGCCGCCATGCACGTTCAGCCGCTCATGACCCAGGTCCAGGTCGCGCATCGCGATCATCGCGACGCAGGCGAACGCCTCGTTCACCTCGTACAGGTCGACATCGCCTGCCTGCCAGCCGGCCTTGCCCAGCGCCTTGCGCATCGCGAAGACGGGCGCGGTGGTGAAGCGCGCGGGCGCATGGGCGTGCGCGGCGTGCGAGACGACGCGGGCGATCGGCGTCAGGCCAAGGCGCTCGGCGACGCTCATCCGGGTCATGACCAGTGCCGCGGCACCGTCCGAGATCGAGGACGCGTTGGCCGCGGTGATCGTGCCGTCGCGCGAAAAGGCGGGCTTCAGCGTCGGGATGCGCGCGATATCGCCGCGCGCGGGCTGCTCGTCGAGGGTGACCTGCGTGTCGCCCTTGCGGCCGCGCACGGTGACGGGCACGATCTCGCGGTCGAAGGCGCCGCTCTTCTGCGCGGCCTGGGCCCGTTCCAGCGAGGCGATCGCGAAGCGGTCCTGCGCCTCGCGCGTGAACTGATATTCCGCCGCGGTATCCTCGGCGAAGCTGCCCATCAGGCGGCCGGGCTCATAGGCATCCTCCAGCCCGTCGAGGTACATGTGGTCGTACATCGTGTCGTGACCGATGCGCGCGCCGCCGCGATGCTTTTTCGACAGATAGGGCGCGTTGGTCATGCTCTCCATGCCGCCCGCGACGATCAGGTCGGCCGATCCGGCAGCCAACCCCTCCGCCGCCATGATCGCGGCCTGCATGCCCGATCCGCACATCTTGTTGAGGGTCGTCGCCTCGACATGGGTGCCAAGGCCGGCGCCGATCGCCGCCTGGCGGGCGGGCGCCTGCCCGAGGCCGGCAGGAAGCACGCAGCCCATCAGGATCCGCTCCACCGCGTCGGCCGCAACACCCGCGCGCCCGACCGCGCCGGCGACGGCGGCGGCTCCGAGCTCCGTCGCGGTGGCGCCTGCCAGGGAACCCTGGAACGAGCCCATGGGCGTGCGGGCATAGGACAGGATCACGACGGGATCGGTGGACATGCTTCTCTCCAGAGGACTCTATTTTTTCGGGAGCGACATAGGGCGCCAAGGGGCCGGGGGATAGAGGCGGTCGATCCCGCGTTGTGGAACCTCGCTTTAGCAGAGGGATGCCGGCGCGATCATGGAAACGTTGATGACCACGCTGAAATGGGCGGCGGCCTTGTCGGGCATCTTGGCCGCTTTCATGGTGTCGCTGGATTTCGGGCGACGGGTGACGGGATGGGGATTCGTGATCTTTACCGCGTCGTCGATCTGCTGGATCAGCGGGGCGATCCTGTCGCAGGATTGGGCGCTGGGCACGCAGAATGTGGTGCTGTTCGGAATCAACCTGCTGGGGGTGTATCGGTATCTATGGCGGATGGTCGGTGACTGAGGCAGCCATCGCGCTCGGCCTGTTGGGCGCGATCCTTGGCAGTTTCATCGCGGCGCTGGTGATCCGGTGGCCCGAGGGACGATCGATCGCCACCGGGCGCTCCGCCTGCGACGGATGCGGCGTGACGCTGCGTGCGCGCGAGCTGGTGCCGATCGTCAGCGCCTGTATCCAGCGTGGCCGGTGTCGCCGCTGCGGCGCGGCGATCGATCCGGTTCATTGGCGGATCGAGGGGCTGGGGTTGGCGATCGGCCTGTCCGCCGGCTGGGTGGCCGGTTGGCCGGGCATGGCGGGGGCGGCGTTCGGATGGCTGTTGCTGGCGCTCGGCGCGCTGGACCTGCGCGCCTTCTGGTTGCCCGACCGGCTGACCGGGCCGCTGGCGGTGCTCGGGCTGATCGCCGGCCTGCCGGCGCTTGCCGACCGGATCATCGGCGGGGTGGCGGGCTTCGGCGCGTTGTGGGCGATCGCCTTTGCCTATCGGCACCTGCGTGGGCGCGAGGGGCTGGGCGGCGGCGACCCCAAGCTGCTGGGGGCGATCGGATTGTGGCTGGGGTGGCGGATGTTGCCCCCGGTCCTGCTGGCGGCGAGCCTGTTGGGGCTGGCCGTCGTGCTGATCCGGATGCTGCGCGGACACACGGTGCGGGCAAGCGATGCGGTGCCGCTGGGCGTGCTGCTTGCCGCGGCGGCTTACCCGGCCTGGCTGCTGATGGTAGGAGGGGGCCCATGATCGCGATCCTTGCCGCCGCTTTCGCCCCGTTCGCCGAGCCCACGCTGGGCACGCTGCCGGCACAGGCGCTGCCCAGCACCGGCTGTGCCGCCTATCTGTGGAGCCCGTCCGACCGCCGCTTCGTCGGCATGGCCGAGCCGGGGCGGCTGCGCATCGTGCTGGACGGCAAGCCGGTCGATCTGGCCGCCGCCAGTGCGACGGGCATGGCAGGCCTGGGGCTGGCCGCGACCACGGTGTACCGGACCGGTAGCACGACCGCGACGCTGGACCTGACGGTGCAGCCGCGCGCCGACCTGACCGGTGGTGCGCTGGTGTCCGCCGCGACGCTGCGCCTGGAGCGCGAGGGGCAGGACGGACTGGTCGCGCCGCTGGCCGGGCTGGTCGGCTGTGCCGCCGATAGGGCCGGATCGTGACCGAGTGAAACCAACACAGACCCGAAACGTTACGGGTCGAGGCGGGGTTCAAACCGAACACGGGTCCCCCGCAGCGGAAAGGGGACTTCGTTCGCGTGGCAGTACTTCATGGCCGGCAATATTGGTTGGCGTTCGCTCTGGCGGCCGTGTCTCCCGCCTCGGCGCAGATCGCTCAGCCCGGTAGTGCGCCCGCGCAAGGCCCCGATGCACCGCGCGCCGATGATCAGGAAGCGGACCCCCAGGGGAACGCGCCGATCGTTCCGGAATCCGAATTCGATGCCGCGCTGCCGCCGCTGAGCGGCGACATCAATGCGCCGCTGGAGCCGATGATCCAGAATGCTCCGGCGCAGCCCGCCGCCTCCGGCACGGCGACCCGCCCGACCACGCAGCCCCTGCCGCCGGCGAACGGTGCCACGGTGCCGCAGGTGGGCGACACGCTGGGCGCGCCCACCCCCGAGGATCCGGTACTGGCGCAGCCGCTGGAGCCGCTCGCGACCTTTGACACCACCCCGCTGCAGACCGCCGCCGATGTGAAGGACGCCGACCAGCCCGATATCCGCTACGAAACCGCGGTCCGCGGGCTGGAACCGCTGAACCTGGAGGACGAGTTCAAGTCGCTGTCGGCGCTGCGCGAAGGCGGTGGCAAGGCGGCGAATGCCACGCAGGTATCGGCGCGTGCCCGCGAGGACGAGCAACTGGCGATCCGCCTGATGCGCAGCCTGGGCTATTATGACGCGACCGCGATCTCGACGGTGGAGCAGGTGCCGGGCGAGGATGGCAAGCCCGGCCGCCTGCGCGCGGTGGTCACCGCGACTCCGGGGCGGCTGTATCGCCTGTCTTCGGTGACGATCAACGCCGAGCCGGTCACGCCGCCGGACCTGATCCGCAGCAACCTGCCGCTGAAGGTGGGCGACCCGATCGAGGCGGCGCGCATCCAGGGCGCGGAAGCCAATGTCAGCCTAGTCCTGCCGCAGCGGGGCTATCCCTTCGCCAAGGTCGGCGAGCGCGACATCTTGCTGGAAGACCAGAGCCCCGAGCCGACCGGTGCCTACACCCTGCCGGTGGAAACCGGGCCGCGATCGTCGTTCGGCCAGTTGACGACCAGCGGCGACCCGGTCTTCGATCTGGAGCATCTGAACGTCTTTCCGCGCTTCAAGCAGGGTGAGCTGTACGATTCGCGTCTGACCGACGACCTGCGCGAGGCCTTGATCGCCACCAGCCTGTTCCGCTCGGTTTCCGTCCAGCCACAGCGGACCGGCCGGATGAACCCGGACGGGACCGAGCAGATCGACCTGATGGTGAACCAGACCAAGGGGCCGGACCGGTCGCTGGGCGGCTCGGCCGGGTATCAGGTCGGGCAGGGCATCCGCGTCGAGGGGACGTGGACGCATCGCAACCTCTTCCCACAGGAGGGCGCGCTGATCGCCAGCGTCGTCGCCGGTACGCAGGAGCAGGGTGCAAGCGGCACGTTCCGCCGTTCCAACGCCGGACGCCGCGACCGGACCTTTACCGCCGTCGCCTCCGCCAGCCGGCTGAATTACGATGCGTTCGACGCCTTTATCGGCACGCTGTCGGCACGGTGGAGCTATGACTCGACCCCGATCTGGCAGAAGCCGTTCACCTACAGCTACGGCGTCGAGCTGACCGGCACCAACGAGAGCGTGTATGATTTCGCCCGCGGCGAGCGGCGGCGTGGCACCTATGGCATCGCGGCCCTGCCCGGACAGGTGGTGTGGGATCGGTCCGACAGCCTGTTGAACCCGGCCAAGGGCTTCCGCCTGAAGCTGAACCTCAGCCCGGAAACGTCGGTACGCGGCGCGGTGCGCCCCTATGGCCGCAGCATGGTGGAAGGCACCTTCTACTACCCCGCGACCAGCAGCATCGTGATCGCCGGACGCGCGCGCGCCGGATCGATCTTCGGCATCGACCGGGACGATCTGGCGCCGTCGCGGCGTTATTATGGCGGCGGCGGCGGATCGGTGCGCGGTTACGGCTTCCAGCGGCTCGGGCCGCTCGATCCGGACGGCAATCCGGTCGGCGGGCGCTCCTTGAACGAATTCGCGCTGGAGGCGCGCTACCGCTTCGGCAATTTCGGCATCGTGCCCTTTATCGATGCCGGCAACAGCTATGAAAGCACGCTGCCCTCCTTCTCCGACCTGCGCTTCGGCGCAGGCATCGGCGGGCGCTTCTATACCAATTTCGGGCCGATGCGCGTCGACGTGGCGACCCCGCTGAACAAGCGACCGGGAGACGGCAGAATCGCGCTCTATATCTCGATCGGGCAGGCCTTCTGATGACGGACGAACGGACCATGGCCGAGCCGCAGCCGGACAACGCGCATCAGGCGCCGGTGCCTGCCAAGCGCCCCTTGTGGCAGCGCGTGCTGAAATGGATCGGCATCGCCATCCTGTCGATCGTCGCCCTGCTGGCGATCATCGTGTTCGGGATCAACACCGATCCCGGCCGACGCTTCGTGGCGGACCAGTTGGGCGGGTACACGACCGCATCCGGGCTGAACATCAAGGTCGGGCGGATCGACGGGTCGCTTTATGGCCGCATGACGCTGTCCGACCTGAGGGTCAGCGATCCCAAGGGCGTGTTCCTGTCCAGCCCGCGGCTGGAGGTGGACTGGCGCCCCTTTGCCTTTGCGAACAACCATGTCGATGTGCGCAGCCTGTCGGCCGGGCTCGTCACGCTGGCGCGCCAGCCCGAGCTGAAGCCGACGCCGAGCGACCCCAATGCGCCGCTGCTGCCCGATCTCGACATCGACGTGAACCGTTTGCGGATCGCGCGCTTCGTGATCGAGCCGGCGGTGACCGGCCAGCGCCATGTGCTGGGCATCGACAGCGCGGTCCATATCGCGGACCGCCGCGCACAGATCCAGGCATCCGCCAACGCGCTGCGCGGGCAGGGCGTCGCGGGCGGCGACTCGCTGCGCCTGATGCTGGATGCGGTACCCGATCAGGACAAGCTGAGCGTCGATGTGAAGCTGTCCGCGCCGGTGGGCGGCGTGGTGGCGTCGATGGCCTCGCTGAAGGCGCCGCTGAACGTGTCGGTGGACGGCGCGGGCGGCTGGAAGGCGTGGAACGGGCGCGCGCTGGCGACGCTGGGCGGGGGTGAACTCGCCAATCTGCGGGTTGCAGCGCGCGACGGGCATATCGAGGTTCGCGGACAGACGCGGCCCGGCCTGTATCTGGAAGGGCCGGTCGAACGGCTGACCGCGCCTGCATTGCAGGTGGCGATCGATACCACGTTGAACGAGCGGCGGGCCGATACCCGCGCCAAGCTGCGCTCCGATGCCCTGGTGGTGGATGCGGGCGGTCTGATCGATCTGGCGAACAGCCGCTTCGGCAACTTCGCGGTCGATGCCAGGCTGCTGACGCCGGGTGCGATCGCGCCGAACCTGACCGGGCGGGACGTGCTGGCCCGCGTGGTCCTCGACGGTGCGTTCGCGACGCCGACCGTGGATTACAAGGTCCGCGCAGGTGCCATCGGCTTTGGCGAGACCAGTGTCGAGAATTTGTACGCCGAAGGTCTGGCACGGGTGAACAGCGACCGCATCCTGGTGCCGGTCAAGGCGCGTGCGAAGCGCGTCGCCGGGCTGAACGCCGCGGTGGGCGGGCTGGCCAACAACGTCGCCATCCAGGGCGACTTCGCGATCGCGATGCCCAACATCCTGTCGGACAATCTGCGCATCCGCTCCGACAATATCGATGCGACCGCGGTGATCGTCGCGAACATGGAGACGGGCCGCTACACCGGTGCGCTGAAGGGGCGGGTAAACAACTACCGCGTGGAGAGCATCGGCATCATCAACCTGTCGACCGATGCCAATCTGGTGGCGACGCCGACGGGCTTCGGCGTGACCGGCCGGGTGGTGGCGCGTACCTCGCAGATCTTCAACGAAGGGGCACGCAGCTTCCTGGGCGGCAATGCGGCGATCCGCGCCGATGTCGGGTACAGCCCGGAAGGCATCGTCACCTTCCGCAATCTCCGGATGAACGCGCCGCAATTCCGCATCACGCAGGGGCAGGGGCGCTACGATCCGGCCTCCGGCGCGGTGGCGGTGAATGCCGATGCCTATTCCACCCAATATGGCCCGCTGTTCGCGCGGGTGACGGGATCGCAGACCAATCCGGTGGTGGTGCTGCGCGCGCCGCGGCCGGGCGTCGGCGTGGGTCTGGTCGACCTCAACGCGCGGGTCGTGGGGCAGGGCGGTGCTTATGCGGTGAACGCCACCGGCGGCACCAATTACGGCCCGTTCACCGCGGACGTGCTGGTGCGGCCCGGCAATCAACTGGCGGTCGACGTGCGCCGCGTGCTGTTCGCGGGGATCACCGCCAATGGCCGCATCGTGCAGAGCCCGCGCGGGCCCTTTGCGGGCGGGCTGCAATTCGCCGGTCAGGGCATCTCCGGTCAGGTGCGTCTCGCCGATCAGGGCGGCAACCAGCGCGCCGACGTGAACGCGCGCGCCTATAATGCGCGCGTGCCCGGCATGGTCGATTTCACCATCGGCCGCGCGCTGGCCAATGCCAGCATCGTCATGCTGCCCTCCGCCCCGCAGGTCGTGGCCGATGTGCAGCTCGGCGATACGCGCTACGGCCCGACGGTGATCGAGGCGGCGCGGGCCAAGGTGAACTATACCGGCGGGCGCGGCACGGCGCAGGCGCTGCTGACCGGATCGAGCGGCGTGCCGTTCCGCGTGGCGGCCAATGCGCAGCTTTCGCCGAACCAGTATCTGGTGGCGTTGCAGGGGCTGGCGAACGGAATCAATTTCCGCACCGCCAATCCGGCCCGCATCACCAATGCGAACGGTACCTATCGCCTGGCGCCGACGCAGATCACGTTCGACCAGGGATCGGCGCGTCTTGCCGGCTCCTATGGCGCGGCAACCCAGGCGCAGGTGCGGCTGGACCGGATGAACCTGGCGGTGCTCAGCGCCTTCATGCCCAATCTGGGCATCTCCGGGCAGGCGACCGGCAGCCTGGACTATGCGCAGGCGAGCGGGGCGACCTTCCCGACCGCCGACGCACGACTGACGATCAGCGGCTTCCAGCGCACCGGCCTTGCGGCGGTGTCGGAGCCGGTGGACGTGGTGTTCGCCGGTCGCCTGCTGGCCGATGGTGGCGAGGCGCGGGCGCTGGTGCGTCGCGGGCAGACCGTGGTGGGCCGCATGCTCGCCAATCTCCGCCCGCTGCCGCCGGGTGCCGGATCATGGACGGAGCGGCTGATGTCCGCGCCGCTGTCCGGCGGTATCCGCTATAATGGTCCGTCTGCCGTTTTGTTCTCGTTCGCGGCGCTGCCCGAGCAGCAACTGACCGGGCCGATCGCCATCGCGGCGGATTTCTCCGGTCGGGTGTCGGCACCGCAGTTGAACGGCCTGATCCGCGCCGACAACCTTACCTACGACAACGAAACCTATGGCACGCGCCTGTCGCAGATGCAGTTGCAGGCACGCTTCTCCAACGACCGGCTGGAGATCACCCGGATGCAGGCGCGCGCCGGCGACGGCACCGTGCAGGCGCAAGGGACGGTCGGGTTGGCAGCGGACAGCGGCTATCCGGTCGATATCCGCGCGCAGCTGAACAATGCCCGGCTGGCGAACAGCGATGCGCTGGCGGCCACCACCAGCGGCACGATCCGGCTGACCCACGGGCGCGACGGCGGGCTGATCCAGGGCGACCTGACCGTGCCCAACGCACGGTATCAGATCATCCGCCAGGGGCAGGCCGAGGTGCCCGAACTGACCGGCATCCGCCGCCGCTCCGAACTGCGCCCCGGTCGTCCCACCGATCGGCCCGCACCCGCTCCCGCCGGCCTGTTCAAACTCGACATCCGCGTCCGCGCCGACAACCAGCTGTTCGTCTCGGGCATGGGCCTCGAGTCCGAATGGGAAATGGACCTGCGCGTGGGCGGCACCAGCGCGGCGCCGACGATCTCTGGCGGGCTGGACCTGGTGCGCGGTACCTACTCGTTCGCCGGCAAGCGGTTCGACGTGAACCGCGGCATCGTCCGCTTCCGCGGCGGTGCGCTGACCGATCCGGACATCAACATCCAGGCGACGACCACGACCGATGGCATCACCGCGGTCATCAACGTGACGGGCACCGGCCAGCGGCCGCAGATCGCCTTCACCTCGACACCCGCATTGCCGCAGGACGAGGTGCTGAGCCGTCTGTTGTTCGGAACCAACCCCGAGAACCTGTCGGCGACCGAGGCGATCCAGCTGGCCTCCGCGCTCAACTCGCTGCGTGGTTCGGGCGGCGGGCTGAATCCGCTGGGCAAGCTGCGCTCGGCCACCGGCTTCGACCGGCTGCGGGTGCTGGGCGGCGATGAGGCGACCGGTCGCGGCACCAGCCTGGCGGCGGGCAAATATCTGACCGACGATATCTATATCGAGATCGTCACCGATGCCCGTGGCTTCACCGCGACACAGTTGGAGATCGCGTTGACCCGGACGCTGAGCCTGTTGACCGCCACCGGCTCGTTCGGTGGGTCGAGCGGGGCTCTTCGCTACTCGCGCGATTACTGACGCTAAGGGGGGTGACGATGGGCGGCCGCCGGGACCATGCGGGTCCGGCGGCCGTTCCATGTCGGATTGCAACGGGTTGAGCCGGGGCGCCATGGCTGACTAAGGTGGAGGATGACCCCAGACACGCTTGCCGCCGAAGCCACCGCGATCCTGTCCGATCTGATCGCGATCGACACCACCTCGCGCGAGTCGAACCTCGCGTTGATCGACTATGTGGAGGATCGGCTGGCGCCGCTCGGCGTGACGGGACGGCGGGTCGGCAACGCCGATGGCTCAAAGGCGAATTACTATGCCACGCTGGGGCCCGTCGTGGAGGGCGGGGTCGTGCTGTCGGGGCATAGCGATGTGGTGCCGGTCGACGGCCAGCCATGGACGAGCGACCCCTGGGTGCTGACGCAGCGGGGCGACCGCCTGTTCGGGCGGGGTACGTGCGACATGAAGGGATATCTGGCGCTGGCGCTGGCCACCGCACCGCTCGCCATGCGGCGCGATTTGCAACGCCCGGTGCATTTGGCCTTTTCCTATGACGAGGAGGTGGGGTGCCTGGGGGCGCCGGCGATGATCGGGGAGATCGCGCGGACGCTGCCCCGACCGGCGGCGGTGGTGGTGGGGGAGCCGACGAACATGGAGGTGGTCGCCGGGCACAAGGGGATCGCGACGTGGGTGGTGGCCGTCACCGGTCATGAGGCGCATTCGAGCCTGACTCACCTGGGAATTTCGGCGAACATGGTGGCGGTGCGCCTGATGCAGCGGCTGGCGGATCTGGCGGAGCGACTGGCGACCCAGGGCGATCCTGACGGACCATTTTGTCCCCATCATGCCACCCTGACCATCGGACAGGTGGAGGGGGGAACGGCGGTCAACATCCTGGCGCGCGAATGTCGCTTCGCCTTCGATCTGCGCACGATACCGGGGCAGGATCCGGAGGCGATCCTGGCGCCCTTCCTGCGAGCCTGCGCGGAGGCAGACGCGTCGCTGCGCGCGCGCTTTCCAGGGGCAGGCGTGGAGGTGGTGCGCCGATCCCTGACGCCGAGCTTCGCGCCCGAGCAGAACGGCGCCGCCGAGACGCTGGCACGCCGCTTGGCAGGCGATAACGGACCGGTGCGGGCGGTACCCTATGCCGCGGAGGCGGGGCAGTTCCAGCAGGCGGGATTTTCAACGATCATCTGCGGCCCGGGCTCGATCGAGCAGGCGCATCAGCCGGACGAATATATCGAGATCGATCAGATGCAGCGAGGCGCGGCGTTCATGCTGCGCCTGATCGACGCGCTGCGCGCCTGACACCAATAGCGCCGGGCGGCATGCAGGTGGCCCGGTGCACCATGCCCCCGCACCGCGAGCGCATGTTCACCGGACCGGGTACCGCTTACCAGGGGCGGATGTTCTCGCCGTGGATCAGCGCCAGAATGAACTTCAGCATTTTGCTTTCTCCTCATTGGCACCCCCGGAAGAGGTGCCCCTATCTATTAAGAGAAAATTAACCACCCTACAACGCAGTTAAGAACCCATTAACCATCTTTGTTGCGGGCGTTTAATGCGGAATTCGGGTGGGATCCTTAACCCAATCTTCAAGGCGCGACGCGTAGCGGTGGAGGCGTGAAGCGCAGCCCGTCCTCCCTGTCCCGGCTCGATCCGGCGTCGATCCCGCTCGAAGATCAGGGGGAAATCGGCTTTCCCCCTGTCGGAGCGGGCAAGCGATTCCAGTTCCTGATCCTGGTCGAGATCGTTAACTTCGCCATTTTGCGCCGCCATGTCGGACGCCAGCGGTGCGATGTCCTGATGGCCGATGTCGCCGAACGGGCGTTGCTGGCGATCGATGGCGCCCAGGTGCGTGTGCTGGGGCCGGCGCAAGTGGAGATCGTCGCGTTCGGCGCGGACCGCGACGTGCTGGCCGCCATGCTGGACGTGCTGACCGCGCTGTTCGATTCGCCCGTGGACATCGATGGCGAGCAATATGCGCTGGATGTGGCACTGGGAGCCACCGCAGCCTCCATGCCGCACCATGACGATGTGCGGATGATCGAGGAGGCCGAGCAGGCGCTGGCCGATGCCCGAATCGAGCGGCGCCCGGTGGAGCGCGACCTGCCGGTGGAAACGGCGCGGATCGACCGGATCGCCCTAGCGCGCGACCTGCATGTCGCCATCGGCCGGTCGGACGAATTGTTTCTGCAATATCAGCCCAAGGTTCATGTCCGGCGCCAGCAGATCGCCAGTGTCGAGGCATTGATCCGGTGGCGGCATCCGACGCGCGGTCTGGTGCTGCCGGGCGACTTCATTCCCATTGCCGAAGACTCGCGCGACATCGTCGCTCTGACGCTGTGGACGCTGCGCCAGGTCATCACCGATCAAAAAACGATGGCGGCACGCGGCTATGACGTGCCGGTCTTCATCAATATCGCGGGCGTGTTGCTGAGCGATACGCGCTTCGTAGCCGAAGCCTGCACCCTGGTGCAGCATGGCGGCGCGAAGATCGGATTCGAGATCACCGAAACCTCGGTGATCCGCGATCCGGAAAGCGCGATCGCCAATCTGAAGATCTTTGCCGAGATCGGCATCGATGTCGCGATCGACGATTACGGCGCGGGGCTGTCGTCGCTGGCCTATCTGAAGCAGTTGCCGGCGTGCGAGTTGAAGATCGACAAGCTGTTCGTCACGCAACTGACCAGTTCCAACCGCGATCCGCTGATCGTGCGGTCGACCATCGATCTGGCGCATGCGCTGGAGATGGAGGTGGTGGCCGAGGGCGTGGAGACGCAGGCGGCACTTGCGTTGCTGACCGTGATGGGGTGCGACATGGTGCAGGGGTTCCTGATCAGTCGCCCGATCGGATTGGATGCCTTGCTGCAATTCTTCGACGAGGGGCGGCATCTTGCGGCCACATCCGAAGCGCGTGTGCCATTTGCCCGCTTTTCCGGGGTGCAGCGTGGCTAAGTTCTTGAAGGCACTGCTGACGGCAGTGCTTTTGAGCATTTCGGTTTCCGTGTCGGCTCAACCTGCTGCGCAAGCCGCGTTCGACGCAGCCGTCGCCGATGCCAAAGATGCCATGCTGCGCAATCCGCAGATCACCATCGCAAGCGCGGATCAGGCAGAGGCATTGATCGGGCAGCTTTCCACCCCCGTTGCCAGAAACGTCGCAACCGCGACTGCTTACTGGTTGAAGGGGGAGGCCTATATGCGCCTTGGCCAGCTCAACAAGGCGGAGTCGTTGATAAACGACGCATATGCATTGACCGATGCCTATGCCCCGACCTCGAAACTACACGCAGACGTGATGTTGTCCAAAGGGGGGATAGATGCGGCAAAGCTTCGTGTCGCTCAGGCGCTTCGCTCCTATCAGGCGGCATTTCGTATATACCGGAAGCTCGATAACGGGCGTAGTCAAGCACTGACGCTCGTTCTGATGGCGGCATTGTACAGTGACGCGAAAGATTACCAGAATGCGATAAAATATCTCACACAGGCGCGCCAGGACTACAAGGCCGACGATTCCTTGACGATCGCGGTATTCAACAACATGGCGGTTATTTGGGATGAGATGGGCAGGCATGACAAGGCAAAGGCTCCGCTCAACGACGCTCTAGCTGCCGCAACACGGATCGACAGTCCTATTCTGCAGGGGCAAATCCTTCGGAATCTGGCGCGCAACAGGCTCAAGGTGCATCAGATTGCCGCTGCCAATCGTGCAATCCAGCAGGCACGTACGGTGCTCCCCAATCCGGACGACACCGATCGGCGGTCGTTGCTCAGCGTGTCGGCGCAGGCGGCGTTGCAGCAGGGGGACGTAGCGCGGGCCGGGCAACTGATCGGGGAGAGTTTCGCGGGCGTCGACCTGAGCAGGACCACGATCGTGCAGCGCGAGGCGCATCAGACGGCGTTCGAGACCTATCGCGCGCTGGGGGAGGCGGAGCGGGCGCTGGCGCATCTGGTGGCACTGAAGCGGCTGGACGACGAGGCGACGAAGCTGGCGACGACGACGAGCACGGCGCTGATGGGCGCGCGGTTCGACTTCGCGAACCAGGAACTCCGCATCGCCACGCTGAAGGCCAACGACCTTCAGCGCAAGGTCCTGTTCGAGCGGGCACAGGCGCGGACGCAGCGATGGATCTTGATCGGCACGGTGGCGGCGACCGCGATCATCATCGCGCTGCTCGGCATCTGGCTGTTCACCCTGCAACGCAGCCGCAATGCGATCCGGGCGGCCAACGACGACCTGGCGGAGACGAACGCGGCGCTGGGCAAGGCGCTGGCCGCCAAGACCGAGTTCCTGGCGACCACCAGCCATGAAATCCGCACGCCCCTGAACGGCATATTGGGCATGACCGAGGTGATGCTGACCGACCGTGGCCTGTCGGCCGACCTGCGCGATCGGCTGGGGGTGGTGCATGGGGCGGGGATCACGATGCGCGCGCTGGTGGACGATATCCTGGACGTGGCGAAGATGGAGACGGGGCGGCTGACGATCGAGCAGGCGCCGTACGATCTGGAAGCGACGATCCGCGATGCCAGCCGGTTGTGGGAAGAACAGGCGGCGGCCAAGGGTTTGTCCTTCGCGCTGGCGCTGGGCGAATGTCCGCGCTGGGTGCAGGGCGATGCCGCGCGCGTCCGCCAGATCGTGTTCAACCTGCTGTCCAATGCGATGAAGTTCACCCAGGCGGGATCGGTCGGCCTGTCCGGCTGGTGCGAAGGGGAGATGCTCCACATCCGGGTGCGCGATACCGGCATCGGCATCCCGCCCGACAAGCTGGAGGATATCTTCGAATCGTTCCGGCAGGCGGATGCCAGCACGACGCGGCGGTTCGGTGGCACCGGCCTGGGACTGGCCATCTGCCGCAATCTGGCGCGGGCGATGGGGGGCGATGTCGCGGTGGCGAGTCGGGTCGGCGAAGGCGCCGATTTCACGCTGACCCTGCCGCTGGTGCGCGCCGCGGCGCCGGATGCGGTGGAAATTCCGGATGAGCGCGTGCTGCTGGTGGTCGATCGCAACCCCATCCAGCGCGCGATGTGGCGCAGCCTGTTCGCGGCGCACGGCGCGGTCGCCTTTGCCGCATCGGCGGAGGACGCGGCGACGCGGATGGCGCAGGGCCATGTCGCCGCCGTGCTGGTAGACGAGGCCAGCGTGCGCGACGAAGGCGCGGTGGAGGCGATCGCGGCCGCCGCGCGGGGCGGACCGCCCGTGGCCCTGTTGTGGCCGGCCCCCGATCCCGAGCGGATCGCCGCCTGGAAAGCGGCTGGCATAACGCAGGTGATAGCAAAGCCGGTGGCCGGCGCCGCGGTGGTCGCCGCGTTGTTCGGTCCGTCGCGTCACGGTGAGCAAGTGCTTGTCTCGCAAGCGGCTTAGCGACTACAGCCGGACCATGAACAGCCGCCACGACCCGCTGCCGGCAGGAGCCTGACGAGCGCCATGAACGTGCTCTTCATCGAGGATGACCGCATGAACCGGCGCGTGGTTCGCGACATGCTGGATGTAGCTGGGGCGAGCATGACCGAGGCGGAGGATGCCGAGCGCGGACTGGCCCTGATCGATGCGCAGGATTTCCAGGTGGTGCTGATCGACCTGCGCATGCCCGGCATGGACGGGATCACCGCGATCCGCCACATCCGCGCACGCGGCGACGCGCGCGGGCAGGTGCCGATCATCGTCGTCACCGCCGACACCGCGATCGACCTGCGCGCGCGCTGCATCGATGCGGGCGCGGACGAGGTGATCTTCAAGCCGGTGGCGATGGATCAGTTGTTCGACGCGATGGGCCGTATCCTGGCGCGCGACGCGGGCGGGATGATCCTCTGACGCCTCAGCCGGGGGGCTTGAGCGCCTGGGCGAGCGAGGTGGTGGCGCTGCCGCGGCGGGCGGGCAGCGGTTGCGAGGGATCGGGCGCCCAGCCGGTCAGGAAGACGATCCCGAACCGCTCCACGGTGCGGCCATTGTCGCCGGCATCCGCGGCAAAGGCGGCGGCAGTGGCGGCGAGCGCGGTGCGGGTGATCGCGCGCCGGTCGGCCAGCACGTTGGACGCCGCCATGCCCCGCAGATCGTCCATCAGGCGGCCGATGTCGCGGTAGCCGACATCGAGCGTCTCGATATCGGCGACGGGCAACGCAAAGCCGGCGCGCATCAGCAGGTCGCCGGCGGATCGCACATCGACCTGGGGGTGGAGGCGAGCGACGGGACGCTCCGCCTCACCGGCGCGCAGGGCGGCGCGCAGGCGGGGCAGGCTGCCCGCGCCGGTGAAGGCGCCGAGGAACAGTCCGTCGGGGCGTAGCACGCGGCGGATCAGGGTGAGTGCGCCGGGCAGGTCGTCCAGCTGGTCGAGGACGCCGGCGCTGACCACCAGATCGAAGGAGGCGTCGGCAAAGGGCAGGTGATCCTCGTCCGCCTGCACGCCGCGGGCGGCGCGGGCAAAGGCGAAGCCGGGATCGACGCGAACGACGCGAGCGCCGGGCGGGGCCGCAAAGCCGGCATCGAAACAGCCGAGATCGAGAACCGCCTCGAAAGACCGCTTTACCGAGCCCAAGCGCTCGGCGATGCCGTCGAGCATGGCGGCGCGCAGAAAGTCGTATTCGGCGAAATGGGATGCGGCGCGGTCGCGGCGGCGGCGGCGCGCCGCGCGGTCGAAGATGGCAGGAGCGTTCACGCGCCGGCTTGTGCGCCGATCCGGGCTCAACGACAAGCATCGGCATGGGGTGGTGGGGCAAGACGTGGCGGCGAACGGGTGCGCTGGTGGTAAGCTGGGCGCTGCCGCCGCGCTGTCCGGCATGCGGGGTGGTGGTGGAGGCGGATCACCGGCTGTGCACCGCCTGTTGGTCCGGCCTGCGGTTTCTGGGCGCGCCGGCCTGTGCGGGATGCGACCGGCCGTTTTCGCATGATCGGGGCGCGGGGGCGCGGTGCGCGTCATGCATCGCCCGGCCGCCGCGGCTGGCGGGGGTGCGCGCGGTGGTGGCCTATGGGCCGGTGTCGCGGATGTTGCCGGTCAAGCTGAAGCATGGCGGGCGGATCGGGCTGGCCGAGACGATGGCGCGGTTGATGCTGGCGCGGATGCCGGCGGGGGCGGAGGTGCTGATCCCGGTGCCGCTGCATCGCTGGCGGCTATGGTCGCGCGGGTTCAACCAGGCGGCGCTGTTGGGGCAGGCGTTATCGCGGTTGACCGGGGTGGCGCACGAATCTGGTGTCCTGGTGCGGTGGCGGCGCACGCCCCTGCTGCGCGGACTGGGCGGCAAGGCACGCGCGCGGGTGACGCGCGGCGCCTTCTGCGTGGTGGAGCGCGCGGCGGTGGCCGGGCGGCGGGTGGTGCTGATCGACGATGTTTATACGACCGGAGCGACCGCGGATGCGTGCGCCCGCGCGCTGCTGGCGGCGGGCGCGGCGTCGGTGACGCTGTTGTGCTGGGCACGCGTGCTGGCAGAGGATGATTGACAAGCCCGGCCGGCATCCACACCTGTTCGTGCATGGCAAAGGTCGAAATCTACACCAAGGCGTTCTGTCCCTATTGCACGCGCGCCAAGTCGCTGCTCGCCTCCAAGGGCGTCAGCCCCGAGGAGTTCGACATCACGATGGGCGGCCCGCGGCGCGCGGAGATGATCCAGCGCGCGAACGGGCGCACCACCGTGCCGCAGGTGTTCATCGACGGGCGGCATATCGGCGGCTCGGACGATCTGGCGGCGCTGGACCGGCAGGGAGGACTGGACCCGCTGCTGGCGGCATGAGGGTCGGTGTCCTCCAGATGACGAGCGGGATCGATCCCGCCGTCAACGCGCGCACCGTGGCCGAGGCGGTGGCGGCGAGCCGGGTCGAGGGCGCCGCGATGGTGTTCACGCCGGAAATGTCGGGGGCGCTTGACCGCGATCGGGGGCGGGCCGCCGCGGCGATCGTGGCGGAGGATGAGGATCGGGTGCTGGCCGCGACGCGCGAGGCGGCGGCGAAGCACGGCGTCTGGGTGCATCTGGGATCGCTGGCGGTGCGGCGCGAGGATGGCCGCTATGCCAATCGCGGCTTCGTAATCGACGGCAGCGGTGCGGTGCGCGCGCGGTACGACAAGATGCATCTGTTCGACGTCGACCTGCCGACCGGGGAAAGCTGGCGCGAATCGGCGAGCTATGCCGGGGGCGAGGCGGCGGTTGCGGTCGATACGCCGGTCGGGCGGCTGGGGCTGGCCATCTGTTACGACCTGCGGTTTCCGGCGCTGTTCGCGGGGCTGGCGGAAGCGGGGGCGACGGTGATGAGCGTGCCCGCCGCCTTTACCCGGCCGACCGGGGCGGCGCACTGGCATGTCCTGCTCCGGGCGCGGGCGATCGAGGCGGGGGTGCATGTCGTGGCGGCGGCACAGGCCGGGCTGCACGAGGATGGCCGCGCGACCTATGGCCATTCGCTGCTGGTCGATCCCTGGGGCGAGGTGTTGCTCGATCTGGGCGAGGCGGCGGGACTGGGCTTTGCCGAGATCGACGCGGCGCGCACGGCCGAGGTGCGCGCACGCGTACCGGCCCTGTCGCATCGACGCGCGATTCCGCCGGTGCAGGTCGTGCCGGCATGATCGTGTTCGACCTGCGCTGCGGCGGCGGCCATGTCTTCGAGGCGTGGTTCGGATCGTCGGCGGATTATGCCGCGCAGCGCGAGGCGGGGCAGGTGCGCTGCCCCATGTGCGACGATGCGACGATCGAAAAGGCGGTGATGGCCCCGCAGATCGCCGCCAAGGGCAACCAGCGCCAGGAGCCGTCCCGGAACCCGCCTTCGCCGGACACGGTGAAGGCGGCGCTGAAGATGCTGGCGGATGCACAGGCCAAGGCGCTGGAATCCTCGACCTGGGTGGGTAGCGCCTTTGCCGAAAAGGCGCGGGCGATCCATGCCGGCGAGGCGGCCGAAACGGTGATCCATGGACAGGCCAGCCTGGCGGAAGCCCGGGCGCTGATTGACGAGGGTGTGCCGATCGCGCCGCTGCCCCTGCCGGTGGCGCCGCCCAAGCAGTTGAACTGATCCGGCGTCGGCCTGTCGGAGCCGCCGGGGCCACTGGACCCGTCGCGATGGCGGTTGTATCAGGACGCGACGTGACTCCGTAGCTCAGTCGGATAGAGCATCAGATTCCTAATCTGGGGGCCACTGGTTCGAATCCAGTCGGGGTCACCACCTTCCTTTCCCATCCAGCCGGATGCTGCCGCGATGCGACCATTGGTGCCGTTGCCTGTCGTGATGCTGGTGGCGACGATGATGCTCGGCGGTTGCGAGCGGGCACCGGCGGGGGATTACAATACCGCGCGCCTTGATGCCGCCGATCGGGCCGAGCGGGCGCATCAGGAAAAGGCCGCACAGGCGATGGTCGCCGAAACGCAGGATGCCGTGCGGTGGAAGATGATGGCGGCGCGGATCGACGCGCTGGAACGCGAGGTGGCGGCGCTGCGGGATACGCGGCAGATGCTGGATGCGACACTGGTCGCGGATCGGCTGGCGCGGGTCGAGGCGGGGGTGGTCGACAAGCCTGAGCCGGTGCCGGTGGCGGTAGCGACGCCTGCGCCGCGGCCGCCGGTGGCGCGTGCGGTGCGGGTGCCGGTAGCGAAGGCGAGTCCGACGCCGGCGAAGCGCGCTGCGCGCAAGCCGTTGGAACTCGACCTGCGATAACTCGTGTTTCGGGGCACCTGATCCGTTGTGCTGAGTAGAGCTGACAGGGGTGTACCGGGGCATCGCTGCGTGCGCCAACCTGTCTCTCGATACGCCGTCTCGATACGCGGCTGCGCCGCTACTCGACGGCTACTCGAGACGAACGGATGGGGGGGGCGCGGCGGAGGGGTGTGATCGGGCTGTGTCGTTGGGCGCGGCACTAGAGCAAGCTGCGTTAAATCCGCTCCATCCCGTTCCGTTCGTGCTGAGCGAAGTCGAAGCACAGCCCCTGGCGCTTGGCCTTCGACTTCGCTCAGGCCGAACGGATGTTGCATCAGGTTTTGCGCATGATGCTTTAGGGTCGAATTCGATCAGACGTGGTCGCCCTCACCCTTCGCCGCCTTCGGCGTCTTTTCCCTCTCCCGCCGGGAGCATCGGGTGAACAGTGCCCCTCACTGTTCAGGTCATGCCGGGGGCATGACCGACCCGATGCTGGAGGGAGCGGCGCGGCCGCGGAAGGGTGAGCGAAGGCGATCGAAGCCCACTCTAACTGGCACGTGGTATGCCGGGCGGCTGGCGATTTTGGTTGCGCCGCTATCGCCATCTCGCTGCCGACGGGGCAGTATCCGCCGAACTCTGCTGATCGGGGATGATGGTGATGCGTGGAATGGCGTTGATGGTGGCGGCGTTGCTGGCCGTGCCGGTGGCGGCGCAGGAGTCGCGACCGGAGGCGGCACCGGCGCGGATACCGCCGGCGCAGCCCGAGGGGTGGAGCATCACGATCGGCGCGGCGCCGGTGTTGAGCCCGGCGTGGCTGGGATCACGAGACGTGTCGCTGTCGGTGTTTCCGGACCTGCGGATCAATTACCGGGACGTGCTGTTCGCCTCCGTGCCCGACGGGATCGGGTGGAATGCGGTGAACGGCGGCGGGTGGCGTGCAGGGCCGCTGGTCAAGATCCGGTTCGGGCGTGACGAGCGCGATGGCGGATCGCCCTTCCTGATCGCGGGCGGGAGCGACGCGCTGGTCGGCATGGGCAATGTGAAGGCGGCGGGCGAGGCGGGCGGCTTCGTCGAAAAGGCGTTCGGCCCGGCGCGGCAGTGGAGCCTGCGCGGCGAGGTGCGGCGGGGTTTTGGCGGGCATCAGGGGGTGGTGGCCGATATCGGCGGCAGCTACCGCGCGCGGCTGGGGCGCAGCATCGTGCGGTTCGGGCCGCGCGCGACGCTCGCCAGCGCGGATTTCATGCAAACCTATTTCGGGGTGGATGCGGGCCAGTCGCTGCGCACCGGGCTGGCGCGATACGATGCGGATGGCGGCGTGCTGTCCTACGGCGTCGGCGGGTCGATGGTGCATCCGCTGGACCGGCGCAGCGCGATCACCGTGTTCGGCAGCCTGGAACGGCTGGGCGAGGCCGCGGGCGACTCGCCGCTGGTCCGCGAACGGGGGCGCCGGGCGCAGTTCACGCTGGGCGTGGGATACGGCTTCCGGTTCGGTCTATAGGAGGCGGGGGGCGCCGCCTGCGGCCTGCGCGGCGGGGCCCCCGGCCGGTCTTACTTCTTCAGATGGGCGGAGATGAACTTGTTCATCTCGAACATCGTCGCCTTGTCCTTGCCGAACACCTTCTTGAGGTTGTCGTCGGCGAGGATCTCGCGCTTGTTCTCAGGATTCTGCAGGTTGTTGGACTTGATATAGTCCCAGACCTTGCTGATCACCTGGCTGCGCGGCAGCTTGTCGTTGCCGACAATGGCGCCCAGTTCCTCGGACGGCTGGACCGGGGCGTGGATGCCCGTGCCCTCGTTGGTCTGCTTCGTCGCGGCCTTCTTGGCGCCGGCTTCCTGCTTGGCAGTGGCCATCTCTGTCCTTCCTATTCTCTAGCGGTCCCCCTTGTGCGGGGGGCGTGTGAATCACGCCTTATGGAGCGCCCCCGCCTTGTGCGCCGCCTTTCCGCCATTGTCACTCTCTACAATGTACTGCGGCTCGTCCTTGGACGCGCGGACCTGATGGCCCTTGATCTTGGTATCGTTGGTGACCTTCTTCTCGACGGTGCCATGTGCGGTGCCGCCATGGCTCTTCCAGGTCACTTCGTCGCCCTTCTTGAAATCGGTCATGGATCGTCTCCTGTAACCACGCGTCAATCGCGGGGAGCGCCGGTTGGTTGCATGGCGCCCCCAAGCGGCGTTAGGGCAGCACGCCCAAGGAGATCGTCGATGAAGACCCGTGCCGCCGTTGCATTCGAGGCCAAGAAGCCGCTGGAGATCGTGGAACTGGACCTGGAGGGTCCGCGCGCGGGCGAGGTGCTGGTCGAGATCATGGCGACGGGCATCTGCCACACCGATGCCTATACGCTGGACGGGCTGGACAGCGAGGGGTTGTTCCCGAGCGTGCTGGGCCATGAAGGCGCCGGCATCGTGCGCGAGGTGGGTGCGGGCGTGACCAGCGTGGCGCCGGGCGACCATGTCATCCCGCTCTACACGCCCGAATGCCGCCAGTGTAAGTCGTGCCTGTCGGGCAAGACCAACCTGTGCACCGCGATCCGCGCCACGCAAGGGAAAGGCCTGATGCCCGACGGCACCACCCGCTTCAGCTACAAGGGCCAGCCGATCTTTCATTACATGGGCTGTTCGACCTTCTCGAACTTCACCGTGCTGCCCGAGATCGCAGTGGCCAAGATCCGGGAGGACGCGCCGTTCCAGACGAGCTGCTACATCGGATGCGGCGTGACGACGGGCGTGGGCGCGGTCACCAACACTGCCAAGGTGCAGGTGGGTGACAATGTCGTTGTCTTCGGGCTGGGCGGCATCGGCCTGAACGTCATCCAGGGCGCGCGGATGGTGGGGGCGAACCGCATCATCGGCGTTGACCTGAACCCGGAGCGCGAAAGCTGGGGCCGCCAGTTCGGCATGACCGACTTCATCGATGCGCGGGGGCTGAGCCGTGAGGAGATGGTCGCCGCCGTCGCCGCGCTGACCGATGGCGGGGCGGACTATACGTTCGACTGCACCGGCAATACCGAGGTGATGCGCACCGCACTGGAATGCTGTCACCGCGGCTGGGGCACGTCGATCGTGATCGGCGTGGCCGAGGCGGGCAAGGAAATCTCCACGCGTCCCTTCCAGCTGGTTACCGGGCGCAACTGGCGCGGTACCGCGTTCGGCGGCGCCAAGGGGCGCACCGACGTGCCCAAGATCGTCGACTGGTACATGAACGGCAAGATCGCGATCGACCCGATGATCACCCATGTGCTGAGTCTGGAGGAGATCAACAAGGGCTTCGACCTGATGCATGCGGGCGAGTCGATCCGCTCGGTGGTGGTCTACTGATGTTCAGCCATGTGATTCTGGGTGCGGACGATATCGCCGAGGCCAAACGCTTCTACGACGCGGTGCTGGGCGTGCTCGGCGTGCCCGAGGGCGTGGTCGATGAATGGGGCAGGGTGTTCTATGCCCATGCCGGCGGACGCTTCGGCATCACCCGGCCGATCAACGGCGAGCCCGCCAGTTTCGGTAATGGCAGTACGCTGGGCTTCCTCGCCGCGTCGCCCGAGCAGGCCGATGCATGGCAGGCGGCCGGCGTCGCGCATGGCGGCACCGCGATCGAGGATCCGCCGGGCGTGCGCCATGCGACGGGCGGGCGCCTGCTGTACCTCGCCTATCTGCGCGATCCATGGGGCAACAAGCTCTGCGCGCTGCACCGCATCGGATGAGCGGGGAGGCGCCCTTCGTCCTGACACTGCAATGCCAGGACCGGACCGGCATCGTCGCGGCGGTGGCGGGCGCGCTGGCAGGGATCGACGGCTTCATCCTGGACAGCCAGCAATATGCCGATCTGGAGACGGGGCGCTTCTTCATGCGCGTCGTCTTCGGGCGCGGCGGCGAGCGCTTTCCGGCGGCGCGGGAGCCGGTGGCGGCGGCGCTGGGGCCGGTCGCCGAACGCTTCGGCTTCGACTGGGAGGTGGCGAGCCCAGGGGATCGGCCGCGCGTGCTGGTCGCGGTATCGAAGGGGTCGCACTGCCTGAACGACCTGCTGCACCGCTGGCGGACGAACACGCTGCCGGTCGAGATCGTCGGGGTGCTGTCCAACCATGATGCGTTGCGCCCGCTGGTGGAATGGCATGGGCTGCCCTGGCATCACCTGCCCGTCGGCGCGGACAATCGCGACGCGCAGGAGGGCGCGATCATCGACCTGATGGCGGCATCGGGCGCGGATTACCTGGTGCTGGCGCGCTACATGCAGGTGCTGGGCCCGCGGCTGGTGGCGGCGCTGGAGGGGCGGTGCATCAACATCCATCACAGCTTCCTGCCCGGCTTCAAGGGGGCACAGCCCTATCACCGGGCGCATGCGCGCGGGGTAAAGCTGATCGGCGCGACCGCGCATTTCGTCACCGCCGACCTGGACGAGGGGCCGATCATCGAACAGGCGGTGGAGCGGGTGGATCACCGCGCCAGCATCGACGATCTGATCCGCATCGGCCGCGACATCGAGGCGCAGGTGCTGGCGCGCGCGGTCGCCTGGGTGGGCGAGCGGCGGGTCTTTCTCAACGGCAACCGGACGGTGATATTCCGATGACGATGGAAACGGTTTCGACCAACACGGCGTTCGGCGGGACGCAGGGCGTGTACCGGCATGACAGCCATGCGACGGGCACGCCGATGACCTTTTCGGTCTATGTGCCGCCGCACGACCCCGGCGAGCGGCTGCCGGTGCTGTGGTATCTGTCGGGGCTGACCTGCACCCACGCCAACGTCACCGACAAGGGCGAGTATCGCGCGCCCTGCGCCGAGCACAAGGTGATCTTCGTGGCGCCCGACACGAGTCCGCGCGGGCAAGGCGTCGCGGACGACGAGGCCTATGACATGGGGCAGGGCGCCGGCTTCTATGTCGATGCGACGCAGGAGCCCTGGACGCCGCATTTCCGCATGCGAAGCTATATCGAGGACGAACTGCCCGCGCTGATCGCGGCGGAGTTCCCGGTGGCCGATCTGGCGCGACAGGCGATCACCGGTCATTCGATGGGCGGCCACGGCGCACTGACGCTGGCCTTGCGCAACCCCGATCGCTTCCGCGCGGTCAGCGCGTTCGCGCCGATCGTCGCGCCGTCGCAGGTGCCGTGGGGGCAAAAGGCGCTGGGCGGCTATCTGGGCAGCGACCGGGGTAGCTGGCGCCAGCATGATGCGGTGGCGCTGATCGAGGATGGCGCGCGACTGCCCGAGATATTGGTCGATCAGGGCGATGCGGACCAGTTTCTCGACGAGCAGCTCCAGCCCGAGCGGCTGCGCGCGGCCTGCGCGGCGGCAGGCATCGACCTGACACTCAGGATGCAGCCCGGCTACGACCACAGCTATTATTTCATCTCGACCTTCATGGCCGATCATGTCGCCTGGGCGGCGGCACGGCTTCACGCAAAGGACCCTGCATGACCGTCGTTCCCGGCGAGCCGGAGGATGGCGACCTCGTCGCCGCCGACGGCAAGATCGCCGTTCCCTCGCACGTCACCGACGCGATCCGCACGCTGATCGAATGGGCCGGTGACGATCCGACGCGCGAAGGGCTGGTCGATACGCCCAAGCGGGTGGCGCGGGCCTGGCGCGAATATTGCGCCGGCTATGCCGATGATCCCGCTATCCATCTGGCGCGCGTGTTCGAAGAGGTGGGCGGTTATGACGAGATCGTGCTGCTGAAGGACATTCCCTTCCAATCGCATTGCGAGCATCACATGGCGCCGATCATCGGCGTCGCGCACATCGCCTATCTGCCGCG